>NZ_CP083376.1:0-300000 GCF_020042665.1 Pseudoxanthomonas sp. X-1 | reverse complement strand
ATGGCCAGCCCCAGCCCGGTGCCCTCGCCACCGGCGCCGGGCACCCGGAAGAAGCGCTCGCCCAGCCGCGCGCGCAGCGCATCGGGCACGCCCGGGCCGTCGTCTTCCACGCTGAGGATCACCCACGCCTGCCCGGCGCAGACGCCGACGGTGATGCTGCGGCCCGCGCCGGCGTAGCGCAGGGCGTTGTCGATCAGGTTGTCGAGCAGCTCCTGGACCCCGCGCGCTTCGCCGACGATCGCCGGTACCGGCGCCTCCGGGGGCTGATAGCCCAGGTCCAGGCCGGCATCGAGCGCCTCGGGCACGCGCGCGGCCACCGCGTGCGGCACCAGCCGGTCCAGGGCCAGCGATTCCAGCGTCTCTCCGCCCGGATGCGGGGCCTGCGCGCGACTGAGCGCCAGCAGCTGGTTGGAGGCGCGCGCCGCGCGCGCGGTCTGCGCCAGGATGTGCGCCAGTGACTGCTGCAGCTGCGCCGGGTCCTGCGCCGCCATCGCCCGCTCGGCATGCAGCTGCAGGCCCGCCAGCGGCGTGCGCAGCTGGTGGGCGGCATCGGTGATGAAGCGCTCCTGCAGCGCGATCGCCCCGCGCACGCGCATGAACAGCGCGTCCAGCGCGCGCGTCAGCGGCAGGATCTCGCGCGGCACGTCGGCCTCGGTAACCGGCGCCAGCGCCTGTTCGCGCTCGGCCAGGCGCCGGGTCAACGGCGTCAGCAGCCCAAGCCCGCGATCCACGCCCACCCAGACCAGCATCAGCACCACCACGATCAGGGCGGCCTGCAACGGCAAGGTCATCAGCAGGACGTCGCGCGCGCTGCGGTGGCGCTCGCGCAGGGTCTCGGCCACGGTCACGGCCAGCGTGTCGCCGGCCTCGTACGGCGAGGCCAGGCCGATGGTCGCCATGCGCAGATGGTGCTGGTCGTGGAAGCCCTTGTAGAGCACCGGCCTGGCCCCCGGCACCGGCATCCGCGTATTGCCGAGCCCGCTGTCGCCGTAGAGCAGGCCGTGGCGACGGCTGATCACCGCGAAGTAGTTAGGCCCGTTCGGGTCGTAGCGCAGCAGGAACTGCGCCTGCTGGGACAGCGCGTGCGACTGCGGCTCGCGCCGCAGCAGCTCGGCCAGGGTGACCGCGTCGTCGGCCAGGCTGCTGTCGTGCGCGCGGTTGGCGTAGTGCAGCGCCACGCGATAGGTCAGCGCGGCGTCCAGCGCCAGCAGCACCAGCATCGGCACCGCCAGCCACAGCACCAGCCGCCGGCGCAGGCTGGGATGCGGGCTAGGGCCTGCCATCGGCGCCCCGGCAGGCCCTAGGCGTCATCGCCCGCGTCCTGTTGCTCCTGCAGCAGGTAACCCAGGCCGCGGATGGTGCGCACGCCCACGCCGCTGCCCTGCAGCTTGCGGCGCAGGCGGTACATGGCGATGTCCAGGCCGTTGTCGCTGATGTCCGCGTCCCAGCCGCACAGCACCTCCACCAGCTGCGCGCGGCTGGCGACACGGCCGGTGCGCGTGGCCAGCGCGCCGAGCAGGCCGAATTCGCGCGCGGTCAGCTCCAGGGCGTCCTCGCCGATCCAGGCGCGGTGCCCGGCCAGGTCCAGCCGCAGCTGGCCCAGGCGCAGTTCGGGCGCGCCCTGGCTGACCATGCGCCGCAGCAGCGAGCGCACCCGCGCCTCGAACTCCTTCAGCGCGAACGGCTTGACCAGATAGTCGTCGGCGCCCAGGTCCAGCACCTGCACGCGATCCTCAAGGCCCTCGCGCGCGGTGATCACCAGCACCGCGGTGGTCGCCGCCCGCGCACGCAGGCGTTGCAGCACCTGCACGCCGTCCATCGGCCCCAGCAGGCCCAGGTCCAGCACCAGCAGCTGGTACTCGGTGTCGCGCAGCGCCAGGTCGGCGCGGGCGCCATCGGCCAGGTGATCCACCGCGTGCCCCTGCTGGCGCATCGCGGCCACCACGGCCTCGGCGATGGCCGCGTCGTCTTCGACGATCAGCACGCGCATGACGGACGGGACAGCGGACAGGAAGGGAACGGCAGCATGCGCACCACACCACGAAGAGACTCGACCGGCAGGCGCGAAGTGTCGCCGAAAACCTGTCGCGCCGGTCGGGTCTTCGGGTTGCGGACAGGAAGGCGTTTGGACTCTGGAAGGGCAGCGCTCCGGCGGGCGCGCAGCGTGGACCAGGGATGGGCCGCAGCGACGAGTCGGCCAGGAGGGCGGACCGGGCCGGGGAGCCGCGTCCGGACGATTCGAGTCTGCGTGGCGGAGCAAGCTTTTCGAGCAGACGTGTATGACGACGGCGGCTTCGTTCCAGCACACTCCGGCGAGCGGGCATAAAAAAGCCCCGCGGAGCAGGGGGGGCTCGGCGGGGCCAGGGTACGGGAGCCTGGGGAGGGGCTCTTCGTACCAGAGATCGCCCCCAGGGGATGGGAGGACGATCCGCGACAGACCTTGCATCTGTCGAGGGCTATGAAAGCACTCCCAACATGGATAGATCGTGAAGGATCCAGTTAAAAACCCGTTGAATTTAGGGGTTATTCAGATCATAAACTGGTCAGTTCTGAAATTAATTTCCCGTTATCTCAAAAATGCGATGTAACCAGCTGTTTTCGCGGCGTCCTTGTGCGCCGGAAGTTTGCTGAGGCGGCACGCCGCTCCTCCATGAAGATGCGCCGCCGCTTCGCCGTATCAATGCGCCGAATCCGCCGAATCAGTGCGCCTCGTCCCAGTTGTCACCGACGCCACAATCGACTTCCAGCGGCACAGCCAGCGTGGCCGCTCCGGCCATCAGGCTGCGCGCCTGCACGGTCAGCGTGTCGACGAAGTCGACCTCGGCCTCGAACACCAGTTCGTCGTGCACCTGCAGGATCATCAGCGCGCTGTCGCGATGGTCGGCGAGCCACTCGTCCACCCTGACCATCGCGCGCTTGATGATGTCCGCCGCGGTGCCCTGCATCGGCGCGTTGATCGCCGCGCGCTCGGCGCCGGCGCGCTGGCCCTGGCTGCCGGCGTTGATGTAGTCCAGGTACAGGCGGCGGCCGAACACGGTCTCGACATAGCCCTGCTCGCGCGCCTGCTGGCGGGTGGCCTCCATGTAGTCGCGCACGCCCGGATAGCGGCTGAAGTACAGGGCGATGTAGTCCTGGGCCTCGCCGCGGCCGATGCCCAGCTGGCGCGCCAGGCCGAACGCGCTCATGCCGTACATCAGGCCGAAGTTGATCGCCTTGGCGGCGCGGCGCTCGTTGGGCGTGACCTGGTCGATGCTGCGGCCGAAGACCTCGGCCGCGGTGGCGCGATGCACGTCGGCGCCGGAGTCGAACGCGCCGACCAGGCCCGGGTCGCCGGACAGGTGGGCCATGATCCGCAGCTCGATCTGCGAGTAGTCGCAGGCCACCAGCTTGCGCCCCGGCGGGGCGACGAAGGCGCGGCGGATGCGGCGGCCGTCCTCGGTGCGGATCGGGATGTTCTGCAGGTTCGGATCGGACGAGGACAGGCGCCCGGTCGCCGCGCCGGCCTGGTGGTAGCTGGTGTGCACGCGGCCGGTCTGCGGATGGATCATCTCCGGCAGCTTGTCGGTGTAGGTGCTGCGCAGCTTGGCCAGGCCGCGGTACTCCAGGATCACGCGCGGCAGCTCGTGCGCGTCGGCGATGGCCTCCAGCGCCTCCTCGTTGGTCGAAGGCTGGCCCTTGGGCGTCCTGACCACCGCCGGCAGGCCCAGCTCGTCGAACAGCAGCGCCTGCAGCTGCTTGGGCGAATCCAGGTTGAAGCTGCGCCCGGCCAGTTCGGTCGCCTTCTGCTGGGCGGCGAGCATGCGCTTGGACAGGTCGGCGCTCTGGCGGCGCAGCTCGTCGGCATCCACGCGCACGCCGTTGGCCTCGATCCGCGCCAGCACCGGCACCAGCGGAATCTCGATGTGGCGATAGACCGAGTCCAGCGCCGGCTCGGCGGCCAGCTTCGGCGACAGCACCTGGTGCAGGCGCAGGGTGATGTCGGCGTCCTCGGCCGCGTAGCGGGTGGCGTCCTCCAGGGACACCTGCGAGAACGGGATCTGCTTGGCGCCCTTGCCGCACACGTCCTCGTACTTGACCGTGTCGTAGCCCAGGTAGCGCTTGGCCAGGCTGTCCATGTCGTGGCGGGCGCTGCCGGAGTTGAGCACGAAGCTCTCCAGCAGCGTGTCCTGGGTGTAGCCGGCCACTTCCACGCCGTGGCGGCGCATGACATGCAGGTCGTACTTGCCGTGCTGGCCGATCTTCTCAACGTCCGCATCGGTCAGCAGCGCACGCAGCGCCTCCAGCGCGTCCTGGCGCGACAGCTGCGCCGGCGCGCCCGGATAGTCGTGGCCCAGCGGCAGGTAGGCGGCCCTGCCCACTTCGGCGGCGAAGCTCAGGCCGATCAGGTTGGCCTGCATCGGGTCCAGGCTGTCGGTCTCGGTGTCGAAGGCGAAGCGGCCGGCGGCCTTGAGGGTGTCGATCCAGGCGTCGAGCTGCCCGGTGGTCAGCAGCGTCTCGTATTCGCCCGCGGCCGACAGCGCCGGATCGAGATCGGGCGCGGTGACCGGCGCGGGCGCGGCGCTGAAACCCGTGCCGCGCGCCCTGCCCGGCTCCTTTTCCGCGACCGGCACCGCCACGCTGCCGCCGTCCAGGTCCTTCAGCGCCTGGTTGAAGCCATAGCGCGCGTAGAGCTCGCGCAGTTCGTCCACGTGCTGCTCGCGCAGCGCCAGGTCCTGGGCGGTCACTTCCAGCGGCACGTCGGTGCGGATGGTCACCAGCGCACGGTTGAGCGGCAGGCGCTCCAGCGCCGCGCGCAGGTTGTCGCCGATCTTGCCCTTGATGCTGCCGGCGTTGGCGATGACGTTGTCCAGCGTGCCGTATTCGCCGAGCCACTTGGCCGCGGTCTTGGGGCCGCACTTCTCCACGCCGGGCACGTTGTCCACGGTGTCGCCCATCAGCGAGAGCAGATCGACGATCTGGTCCGGGCGCACGCCGAACTTGTCCATCACCGCCGCGTCCGAATCCATCCGGCTGCCGCTCATGGTGTTGACCAGCGCCACGCCCGGGCGCACCAGCTGGGCGAAATCCTTGTCGCCGGTGGAGATGGTCACCTGCAACCCGTCGCGGCAGCCCTGCACGGCCAGGGTGCCGATCACGTCGTCGGCCTCCACCCCTTCCACGCGCAGGATGTCGATGCCCAGCGCGTGGACGATCCTCATCATCGGCTCGACCTGCGCCCGCAGGTCGTCGGGCATCGCCGCGCGGTTGGCCTTGTACTCGGGGTACAGGTCGTCGCGGAAGGTCTTGCCGGGCGCGTCGACCACGAAGGCGACGTACTCGGGCCGCTCCTTCAGCGTGGCGCGCAGCATGTTGACCACGCCGAACAGCGCGCCGGTCGGTTCGCCGGCCGCGTTGCTCAGCGGCGGCAGCGCGTGGAAGGCGCGGTAGAGGTAGCTGGAACCATCGATCAGGACGAGTCTTGTCATGTGCGGATTCTACGCCGCGCCCCCGCGTCACCGGCCGTCACCCGATCGCATGCGCGCAGGCGGATAATCTCCCCGTCCCCATCCGCGAGATGCCGCCATGAAGCGCCTGATGCCTATCCTGACCTGCCTGCTGCTGAGCGGCGGGATCCTGCTCACCGGCTGCGCCAGCGGCGGCGGCGCGCGCCACGGTGGCCAGGAGCTGACCGAGATGGACCTGCCCGACGCCGACGTGGCCGTGCGCACCGAGGACAATGGCGACGTCATCCAGGAGTACCGCGTGGCCGGCGCGCTGCGCATGGTCAAGATCACCCCGAGTCGCGGCCCGGCCTACTACCTCTACGACGACAACGGCGACGGCAAGCTGGACCGCTCCAGCGACCCGAACCGCGGCGACATCTCGCCGGTGTACTGGAAGCTCTACGGCTGGTGAGCCCGAGACGGCGCGACCGCGCGCTGCTGAACCCTGCCGATGAAGCGCTGTTCGTTCCCGCGAAAGCGGGAATCCAAGGACGTCGGCCTTCAGCATGAAACCACCGGTTCCTGCTTTCGCGGGAGCGAAGGGTGCGTGTGGGCCGCGCTAGCGGCTCTCCGCGGCCGCTCCGGAAGAGGCGGACTTGCGTCGGGCCATCCGCTCCGTCCAGGTCCTACGCAACCAGCGGGTGAGCGGGCGTTCAAGCCCGCGGTAGCTCGCCAGTCCGACCAGCGCGCTCACCCCCAGCGCGGTGAGCAGGTAGCCCGCCAGCTGCAGCGGGCCCTGCAGCGGGATGCGCGCCCACAGCGCCTGCACCAGCAGCAGCGCCACCACGGTGTGGGTGAGGTAGACCGAATAGCTGGCGTCGCCCAGGCGTTCCAGCAGCGCGTAACGCGGCGCACGCGCCCCCAGCCCGATCGCGCCGGCCACCACCGCCACGCCGCACACGATCCGGCCGGCCAGCGCGAGCCCCTCCCCTGACACCGTCGGCACCAGCAGCAACCCCACGAGCCCCGCGGGCAGCAGCCAGCCCGGCAGGCGATCGGCGTGGCCGCGGCGATACAGCACGCCCAGCCAGAGCCCGCACAGGAACTCGAGCAGCAGCGGGCTGGTGTAGGTGCGCGCCAGCGGGCCGTGGAGATCGCCCAGCGCGCCCGCGGCGACCAGTGCCAGGATCAGCGCCGTGGGCACGGCCACCACGCGCCTGAGCACGATGCCGATGCAGAACAGCGCGTAGAAGAACATCTCGTAGTTCAGCGTCCAGCCCACGGCCAGCAGCGGATACAGCTGCCCGGGCTTGTCCGGGCTCTCGTGCGGGATGAACAGCAACGACCGCAGCAGATGCGACAGCTGCGTGGCGTCCAGCGGCGCCAGATGGCGGGCGACCTCGATCGCCAGCAGGGCGAAGGTCGCGATCCAGTACATCGGCACCACCCGGATCACCCGCTTGCCGATGAACTCGCCCCAGCGCTCGTCGCGCGCGGCCACGTACATGATCAGGCCGCTGATGACGAAGAAGATGTCCACGCCGGAGGCGAAGGCCTCGTAATGCGCCAGCGGGTTCCACAGCCAGGGAATCGGATTGCGCGCGTGATGCAGGACCACCATCAGCGCGGCGACGGCGCGCAGGGACTGGATGGCGGCGAGGCGATCCTTGTCCGACCCCATGCGGCTTGCTCCGGATGACGCCCGCGTGGGGCAGGAACGGGAGAAACTGACACGACGGACAGGAAGCGGGCCAGTGCCCATGCGCGGACCGTGACGGATGGCGCAGCTTGTGGGTAGCGCCGGCCGCTCGCCCCTGCGGTTTGGCTTGATCCAGGTGGGAGCGCTCCCTTTGCGCGCGGCGCAGGGGAAGGCTGGAGAAGGGGCTTTTGTGCTTGTGCCTGCCTGCAGTCGGCACGAAGCGAAAGCGCCGGCAACGGCGACACCTCCCCGGCCCTCTTCCCGCCTCCGGCGAAAGGGAGAGCGGATCGCGCGTGTTCCAGCGCTCAAGCGCCTTGAGCCACCGCAGCTCCCACGCTCGTCGTTGCCGCGAAGGCGGGGACCTCAGCGACTTTCGCATGACCATGAGCGTGCCGGCGCCACCGGCCTCAGCCTTCGCGGGAACAGCGGGTTCCGGCAGGCGCTCTTACCTCGCTCCCTGACACGCTCTAAAGTCCGTGGCTTTCCAGGATGAGGAGGCCGCGCGATGCGGATCGCGGTGATGGGGGCCGGCGCGGTCGGCTGCTACTACGGCGCCATGCTGGCGCGCGCCGGACATGCGGTGACGCTGATCGGCCGCGCGCCGCTGGTCGAGGCGGTACGGGCGCATGGCCTGCGGCTGGAATCGGCGAGGTTCGACGGCATGGTCGCGCTGCAGGCCAGCACCGATGCCTCGGCGGCCGCCGAGGCCGAGCTGGTGCTGTGCTGCGTGAAGTCCGGCGACACCGAGGCGGCCGGCGTCGCGCTCGCCCCCTGGCTCGCGCCGCAGGCCCAGGTGCTCAGCCTGCAGAACGGCGTGGACAACGCCGCGCGTCTGGCGCAGGCGCTGCAGCGCACCGTCATTCCTACCGTGGTCTACGTCGGCACCGAGATGGCCGGCCCGGCGCACGTGCGCCACCACGGCCGCGGCGAACTGGTGCTCGGCGCAGGCCCCTCCAGCGCCGCGCTGGCCGCGGCATTGACGCAGGCGGGCATCCCGACCGAGGTCTCCGACCAGGTGGACGCGGCGCTCTGGGCCAAGCTGGTGATCAACTGCTGCTACAACGCGCTGTCGGCCATCTCGCAGCAGCCCTACGGCGTGCTGGCGCAGGTACCGGAGGTCAAGGACACGATGCGCGCGGCCTTCGACGAATGCGTGGCGGTGGCCGCGGCTGCGTCCATCGCCCTGCCGGACGATCTGTGGGACGCCACGTACGGCCTGGCCCGCAACATGGCCGGCCAGCGCTCGTCCACCGCGCAGGATCTGGCGCGCGGCCGCCCCAGCGAGATCGATCACCTCAACGGCACCATCGTGCGGCTGGGCCGGCACCATGGCGTCGCCACGCCGGTCAACCACACGCTGTGGAGCTTGGTGAAGCTGCTCGAAGCCGCGCCGCGCTAGCGGCTCCGATTCAGGGCGCGCGGCGGTACACCGCCGCGTTGATGCACGACAGCACGCTGATGATGAACCAGCCGAAGGGCAGCAGCGACAGCGTGATCAGCCAGGTGATGGCGAAGGCCACGCAGCCGGTCACGAACCACAGCACCGCGGAAATCAACCGGCCCTGGAACAGCTGGCCCAGTCCCGGGATGAAGAAACTGCAGATGGCGGCGATGACGTTGCCTGCCGAACCCTGTCCTGCGCTCATGGGGATGCCCTGGTGTCCGCTGCGGATCGATGACCGCGATGCTCACCGCGCACGGCGGTCGCGCCCAGTGACGAAGGTCATGCGCCAGGCGCGCAGGCTTGCGCGAGCAACCGTCGCTTCCGCGAACGCAGGCGCCTAGCGCCTTCTGCCCCCTGCATCGGGAGGCTGCGGGCTCCGCCTCGCGGCCAGGCCCCAGGCGGCGCGCCGGCCGCGCTCAGTCCGCCAGCGCGATCCGCATCCCGTGCGGGGCCAGCATCGCGTTCAGTCGTGGCGTCAGGTCCAGTTCCGGCGGCGCGCACGCCTCGATGTCGTCCAGCCGCTGCATGAACGCGTTCCAGAAATCGCCCGGTGCCGGATGCGAAGCCACCAGCGCCGGCAGCGCCTGTTCGAGCGCCTGGAGCATGGCATCGAGCTGCGGCGGCACGGCGGGCGGAAGCGGGGTCATGGCGGGCTTGCGCATGCGCGCGGCGCGCGCCTGCGTGGCGATGGCGGAGGGGAACGCCGCATCATAGGGGCGCCTGGCGGGGCGGCCGCCACGCGGGCGGCAGCCTGTCCGCTTTCGCTGACCGCTCGGCGCGACCAGCTCAGCGGCGCATGCACCGCTGCCAGCGCGCATTGACCCGGTCGGCGAACCAGGCGGTGGTCAGCTGACGGGTGATCTTGGGGCTTTCCAGCCGGATGCCGGGCAGCACGGCACGCGGCAGCGGCCGCCCGGCCGCCGCGTCGCCCAGCGCGAACACGCGCGCGTACAGCGCGGTGTCCTCGAACGCCAGCGCATCGCCCTGCTGCAGCGCGCGGCGGATCTGGCCGTCGTCCATGTCCAGGCGTGGGCCAAGGGCGCGCACCGCGCGTTCGGTGGCGCCGGGATCGTCCATGCCCGCGCCGGGCCGGAGCAGGTCGCCGTCCAGGGCCAGCTTGACGCCCGAGGCACGGCTGACGGCGGCCTGGAAGGCGGCGTTGCGGCTGGCGTACCAGCCGGCGTTGAAATCGGCGAAGCGATACAGCAGCGCGTCGTAATGCGCCGGATAGCCCAGCAGATGCGCGGTGCCGAAGTACAGCCCGCCACGCCGGGTGAACACCTCGTGGCGCACGCCGGCATCCAGCGGATACGGATAGCCGCGCGTGTGCGCCTGGGCGAAGGCGATGCTCACCTGCATCGGCCCGCCGGTCCGGACCGGATTGAGCCCGCCGAACAGCTTGCCGCCCAGCGGCACCATGCCGACGAAGTCCTCGTAGAGCTCGCTGAGCTGGCGCTCGGTGCGCACCTCGGCCAGGCGTTGGGCATAGCGGCGCCCGTCGGGCGAGGTGATACGCAATGCCGCATCGACCAGCAGCCCAGGCACGTGCAGCGCCGCCGCGCGGCGGTCGATCTCGCCGCGCGCGATCGCCGGCAGCCCGGGCACCGGCGGATCGGCCTGGTAGGTGGATTCCTGCTCGGCCACCGCCAGCACCGCGCACACGTGTTCGGTACTGGGTTCGATGCCCTGGGCGGTCAGCGCCACGTACACATCGTCGGCCCAGCCCTGCGCGTCGGGCAGCGTGGCCGGCAGCTTGCGCACGATCTCGGCGCGCACCGCGTCAGGGTGACGCTGCGGCGCCTTGGGCTGGGTCGCGCAGCCGGCCAGCAGCACGCAAAGCAGGCCGAGGGCGGCATGGACCGTGGTGAATCGGCTTTGTGTCATGGGGGCGCATGCTGCCATGCGCGTCGCCCTGAGGCGCGTCATGGTGTCTGGGCGTGGCGCTTCGCGGTGCGGAGACCACGTTCCGCGAAGCGCCCGGGCGGGCGGACCAGGACCTGCACGACGACTTGTCACTGATCCGCTGGCGCGCCTGGCCAACGGCGTGGACCAGACCAGCGCGAGTTCGGCCCCAAGCGGCTCCAGCGCTGCCTGGGCGCGTGCGCTGGAGCCGCGCCCCGTGGCCGCGCCGCTTTCCGAGCCCCGCAGCGCCTCGCCGCCGGCCGTTCACATGCCGATGCGGGACACTGCCCGCTCTCCCGAACGCGCCGAGTCGCCCCATGCCGATCGAACTGAAGCTGCTGGGCTGGTCCATCCTGCTGGGCCTGGCCTATGTGCTGCTGGCCGCCGCGCTGGTCACCGCCAAGCGCGGCGTGGCCTGGAACGCCGGCAACCGCGACGCCCCGGCCGAACCACTGCGCGGCCCGCCCGCGCGGGCACAGCGTGCCAGTGCGAACTTCCTGGAGACCTTCCCGTTCTTCGCCGCCGCGGCGCTGGCCGTGGTCGCACTGGACCGCAGCAGCCCGCACACGGCGCTGGCCGCGCAGTTGTACTTCTGGTCGCGGCTGGCCTACCTGCCGGTGTACGTGATCGGCATTCCCTACCTGCGTTCGGCCATCTGGGTGGTGTCGCTGTGGGCCATCCTGCAGCTGGTGTGGGCGCTGCTGTAGCCCCGCGCCGTCAGCGCACGCCCGACGCGGGGAAGGCACGCAGCACCGCGGCCGCCTCGCCTGCACCGTCCAGGTCGTCGGCCAGCGCGCGGCAGTGCGCGGCCAGTGCGGTGTAGATCGCGGCCTCGGGCCGATCCGGGCCGATGAAGGCGGCGATCTCCTCCATCTCCGGCGCCCAGCGCCGCGCCTTGGGCAGCAGGTCCGGCAGCCCGTGGTCCAGCTGCGCCAGCAGCGCGGGATGGGTCTGCCCCAGCGCCGCGCGCAGGGCCTCCCCGGCGTCGTGGCGCTGCGCCGCCAGGGCCATGGCGGCGCCCAGCAGCGCCACGCCCTTGTTGATCCCGGCGTAGGCCATCTTCAGCGCGCTGGCCGCGCCGACGCCGCCGCGCAGCGTGCGGGCCTGCAGACCATGCGTTTCCAGCAGGGTGGCCAGCTCCGTCGCATCGTCGGACACGTAAATGGTCGGGCCGGGCGCATCGCCCTTGGGCGGGAAGCCGAGGATGCAGCCGTCGACGAAGCGCGCGCCCGCCACCTCGATCACCGCCTGCACCTGCGCGGCGGTGTCGGGATTGATCGCATTGAGGTCGACGAACACCGGCGGCCGCGCCACGCCCTGGCACCAGCCCGCGAACGCCCGCGCCAGGGGCATCGCCTGCGCCGGCGGCACCACCGACAGGAACCAGCGCGCCTGCATCAGCTCGCCGGTGGCCACCGCGCGCAGGCCGGCGGCCTCGGCGCGTGCCTGGCTGGACGCGCTGCGGCCTTCCAATGCGGTGAGCACCGGCACGCCGTGCGCCACCAGACGCGCGCCGAGCGCCGCGCCCATGGCGCCGGGCGCCACCAAGGCCAAGGGATCGGTCATCGCACGCGCTCGCTCGCCGGAAGATGCCGCACATCCTGCGCCTGGCCGTCGACCGCGCCCAGCGATGCCGAGCCGAAACGTCCCGCCAGGAGGAACGTCCAGCTGCCGCGATTGCGCTGCGGCCCGCAGGCCCTGCCGCAACGCACCTCACCCAGGCGCGCCATGGGGCGCCGCGTTCCCCGGCGCGACTCCCATGGACCAGCGTTCGCGATGCCGCTAGGCCTGCAGCTGCAGCGCGTCGCTGGGGACGATGCGCGCCACGCGCGGCAGCACGTGTTCGAGCGTCATCCGGTGCAGCTCCTCCGAGACGCTGGCGCACAGATCCGGCGCGACGACCACGGAGAATCCCAGCTCCCAGGCGTGGCGCGCGGTGGACTCGACACCGAAGTTGGTGGCGATCCCGCCCAGCACGATGGTGTCGATGCCGCGGCGGCGCAGCTGCTGCTCCAGGCTGGTCCCGGTGAAGGCGCCCCACTGGCGCTTGGTCACGCGCAGGTCGCCGGGCTGGACCAGGCCGTCGTGCAGTTGCGACCAGTCGGCCGGCAGCGGACCGCCGCCGAGCGGGCGGTCGACCGGCTGGCGCGGCGCATCGACCATGTCCGCGCCGAAATCGACATTGAGCAGCACGACCTGCGCGCCGGCCTGGCGGAAGCGGGCGGCGGCGGCGATGCCGCGGGCCGCGACTTCCTCGCCACGGATGGGCTGCAGCGGCATGGCGGTGATGCCGTGCTGCAGATCGATCAACACAAGCGCCGTGCGGCGCGGGGACAGGGTCAACATGGGGACCTCCAGGGGACAGGGGACACAACGAAGTGGGTGGGTTAAAATGCGAGGATCGACTCGCATAAGAGAATTGTGAGGATGCCCTCGCAAAAGTCAACCCTGGGGGTCGCCCCCAAGCGCCAGCGCGGCCGCGACCGCGTCGCGGCGATCCTGGAGGCGGCCACGCAGCTGTTCATCGACCACGGCGCGGCGGTCACCATGACCGAGATCGCGGCCCGCTCGGGCACGGCGATCGGTTCGCTGTACCGGTTCTTCCCCACCCGCGACGCGGTGGTGGCGACGCTGCTGGAGCGCTACACCGAGGACCTGCGCCGGGCGCTGTCCGAGCTTGAGGCGCGTGCCGCGACGCTGGCGCCCGACGCGCTGGCCGATGCGCTGCTCGGCCTGGCCCTGGATCGCAAGGCCGAACGCACCGCCGCCCTGGTGCTGGTGGAGATCACCGGCGACGAAGCCCTGCGCGCGCGGCTGCGCGAACAGATGCGCCAGGGCGTGGGCGACATCCTGCGGCAGGCCGGCACCGTACCGGCGGCGCAGGCACCGGCAGCGGCCGAGGCCGTGGTGCTGCTGATCAAGGCGGCCGGCAGCCTGGCGTTGCAGCCAGACAGCCGCGACGCGCTGGACGAGCTGCGCCAGCTGCTGCGGCATTACCTGGAACAGCGCAACCGATCGCACTAGCGATCGCGGCGGCGTCTGCCGGCTCTGCCATCCGCCGGCACCCGCACAACAACTTTTTAATCCCGTTCCCGGTCATGATGCGCGCTTGCTCGCGGCATCGGGCCGTGGAGGAACGTGATGAAGTTACGAGTCGCCGCATCGGCGCTGCTCCTGCTGTGCGCCGCCTGCCAACCCGCCGCCACGCCGGAACCGACCGCGCCGCCGCCGGTGTCCGAGCCGGCGCCCGCGGAGTGCAAGGCCAACCCCGATTGCGAACAGGGCGAGATCTGCAGCAACGGCAACTGCACCGCCTCCAGCGCCGGCGCCAACCCGATCGCGCCCGGCGCGCCCGGTGCCTCGGCCCCGACCCTGCCGCCGCAGGACAATGTCCCGCAGCCCGTTCCGTCGCAGTCCGGCCCGCCGGCGATGGCCTCGGTCGGCGACCTGGTGCCCGGCGTGCCGACCTGCAAAGCCGGCGATGGCCGCACGCCGATCCCGGTGTGGAAGCCCGCCGTCACCGCCGACAACGTCGTCGACAGCGCGCCGCCGCAGGAAGACCACCAGGTGGTCGTGCTCGACCTGGAGTCCCTGCACGAACCCAAGTGCAACGACAAGGACAGCAACGCCTTCACCGTCGCCTCTTCCGGCGCGCCGGAAGAGGCGCTGCGGATCGGCGTCCGCGGCAACACGCAGGAGATCGAGGGCATCTGCCACCTCGCCGGTCTCTACCGCACCGAACTGGTGCCGGCCAAGCAGGGCAAGCACGGCAAGACCGAGCCGGCGCGCATCGAGTTCATCGCCGAGGATGCCTCGGGCATCGCCTCGTCCAACCGCTACTGCGTGCAGGCCGCGCCCTGAGCGGCATGGCCGTCGTAAGCGGCGGCCGCTGATCGCCTGGTCCGCACCGGCTGCCTGCCATCCGGCGCGCAGCGGGCGGCGTCTGCGAACCTCCGTCGTTCCCGCAGACGCGGGTAGTCGGGAAGTTGGCTTCTGCGTGAAAGCCGCTGGATTGCCGCGTTCGCGGGAATGACGGTGGACGGGTTTGACGGCGACTTCCTGGGCAACGCAAGGCGTGCGGAACGCCGCGGCCTTTGAGGCCAGTGAAGCTCACTCGCGCGCGGCGCGCTTGGTCCCGGCGCTACACTGCCCACCCGAGTTCGACGACACGTTCCACCCATGCGCAATCCCCTGCAGGAGCAGCTGCTCAAAGCCGGCCTGGTCAAGAAGGGCAAGGCCGACCAGATCGCCCGCGATCAGGTCAAGGCGCGTCTGGCCAAGGGCCAGGCCAGGCCGCCTGCCGACGCGGACCGCGTGGATGCCGCCAGGCTGCAGGCCGAACGCGCCGAGCGCGACCGCGCCCTGGCCGCCGAGCGCAATGCGCAGGCCAAGCGCCAGGAGCTGCTGGCGCAGATCCGCCAGATCGTGGACACGCACAAGGTCAAGCGCGGCGGCGAGGTCGAGTACCGCTTCAACGACGGCAAGGCGATCCGCACCGTGCTGGTCGACACCGCGCTGCGCGCCCAGCTGGCCAGTGGCGCGCTGGTGATCGTGCGCCATGGCGAGGGCGTGGAGCTGATCCCGCGCGCCGCCGCGCAGAAGGTCTACGAGCGCGATGCCGCGTTCGTGCTGCTCGACCATGGCCGCAAGGCGGCGGATGAAACGTCGTCTTCCGCGGACAGCGCCGCGCCGGCAGGCGACGACGACTTCTACGACCAGGACCGTTTCAAGGTGCCGGACGACCTGATCTGGTGACGCGCGCGGCGGTCACTGCCCCGCGGGCGGCTCCCACAGCTCGACCTTGTTGCCTTCCGGGTCGATGACCCAACCGAACTTGCCCTGCTCGGAGGACTGCGTGTCCTCCAGCACATGGCAGCCTTCGCTGCGCAGCGCGGCCAGCAGCGCATCGAGATCGGCGACGCGGAAGTTGACCATGAACGACGCGGTGCCCGGCGCCATGTACGTGGTGTCGGCGGCGAATGGGCTCCACAGCGTCATGCCGGGCTCGCTGCCCTCGCCGCCCCAGCTGAAGATGGCGCCGTTCCAGCCGGCCACCTCCAGGCCGAGGTGATCGCGATACCAAGCGGCCAGGGCGGCCGGATCGCGCGCCTTGAAGAAGATCCCGCCGATTCCCGTGACTCGCTTCATCGCGCTGCTCCGTGGGTGATGGCGGATTCTTGGTCGCCGGCGGCATGCGGGCAAGTGCCGCTCAGCGCACGCGCACGCCCTTGCCGGCATCCCAGTGCAGCGGCTTGTCCGACCGCGGCAGCGGCGCATCACGACGCGGATCGGCGGCCACACCGTGCGGCCAGTCGGGCGGGCAGATCGCGGTGAAGCTGGCGTAGCCGCCGGTGCCGCCCTTGAACCGTGGGAAGCCGATCGCCACCAGCGCGCCGACTTCCGGCACCTGGTCCAGGTGCGCCACGCCTTCGGCCTGGGCGTAGCCGTGGTGCATCAGCCAGGCCTCGCCTTCCAGCTTGGGGCTGTCGTCGGTGTCCAGCGGCTCGTGCCCGTGCAGCAGGATGTGGCGCTGTTCGTGCAGGAACTTCAGCGCCGGCAGCGACACGCCCGGGAAGCGCTCAAGTCTGGCCAGCGCCGGATCCGGCCAGCGCCTGGACCAGTCCGAACGCACGAAGACCACCGCCCCTTCCGGAATGCGGCCATGGCGCCGCTCGAAGGCCTCGATGTCGGCCACGCTCAGCGCATAGCCGGGGTCGCGCTTGACCTGCTCGACGATGGAGATCACCACCAGCGGGCGCAGGGTGTAGCTGGCCGGCAGTTCGTCGATGGATGGATACTCCGGTGCCCAGTGCGCGGGCGGATCGAGCTGGGTGCCCAGCTGGTCGGTGGCCAGCGTGTAGCGCGTGGCCTCGAACCCGTCCTTGGCGTAGGTGTAGGCATGGCCATCGGCCGGATCTCGCGCCGGTTCGAACGTCGAGGGCCCGAAGCCGTGCCACACCGGAATGTCCGGCGCGATCACATGCGAGAGCGATACGTACTTCACGCCCTTGAGCTGCTGGGCGTAGACGTCCCACAGGCGGGTGTCGTCGGCGTGGGCCTGCGGGGCCAGTAACCCCAGCAGCGGAACGATCAGCAGGCAGGCGAGTCGATGCATGGCGGGCTCCCGGTCAGGAGCCCGCATCTTGCCGTGGACACCCTGGGCTTGACCACGCCGGCCGCCTCAGCCGTCCAGCAGGGCCTTGTCGCGCACGGCGCCCTTGTCGGCGCTGGTGGCCAACAGCGCATAGGCCTTCAGCGCGGTGCTGACCTTGCGCGGGCGCGGCTGTGCCGGCTTCCAGCCCTTGGCGTCCTGCTCGGCGCGGCGGGCGGCGAGCTCCTCGTCGGAGACCAGCAGGTTGATGCCGCGGTTGGGGATGTCGATCAGGATGCGGTCGCCGTCGCGCACCAGGCCGATGGCGCCGCCGGCGGCGGCCTCCGGCGAGGCGTGGCCGATGGACAGGCCCGAGGTGCCGCCGGAGAAGCGGCCATCGGTGAGCAGCGCACACTGCTTGCCCAGGCCCTTGGATTTCAGATACGAGGTCGGGTAGAGCATTTCCTGCATGCCGGGGCCGCCCTTGGGGCCTTCGTAGCGGATCACCACCACGTCGCCGGCCTTGACCTCATCGCCGAGGATGCCCTTGACCGCCGCATCCTGGCTCTCGAACACCCTCGCCGTGCCTTCGAACACGTGGATGGATTCGTCCACGCCGGCGGTCTTCACCACGCAGCCATCGCGGGCGATGTTGCCGTAGAGCACGGCCAGGCCGCCTTCTGCCGAATAGGCGTGTTCGACGCTGCGGATGCAGCCCTGCGCGCGGTCCACGTCCAGCGACGGCCAGCGCGTGGCCTGGCTGAAGGCGATCTGGGTCGGGATACCGGCCGGGCCTGCCTTGTAGAAGGTCTGCACGGCCTCGTCCTGCGCGGTCGTCACGTCCCACCTGGCGATGGCCTCGGCCAGCGTCCGCGCGTGCACGGTGGGCACCTCGGTGTGCAGCAGCCCGCCGCGCGCCAGCTCGCCCAGGATCGCCATGATCCCGCCGGCGCGGTGCACGTCCTCGATGTGGTACTTCTGCGTGTTCGGCGCGACCTTGCACAGCTGCGGCACCCGCCGCGAGAGGCGGTCGATGTCGCGCATGTCGAAGGGCACCTCGCCCTCCTGCGCGGCGGCGAGCAGATGCAGGATGGTGTTGGTCGACCCGCCCATGGCGATGTCCAGCGTCATCGCGTTCTCGAAGGCCTCGAACGTGGCGATGCCGCGCGGCAGCGCGGTGGGATCTTCCGCGCCGTACCAACGATGGCACAGCTCGACCGCGGCCACGCCGGCGCGCTTGAACAGCGCCTCGCGGTCGGCATGGGTGGCCACCACGGTGCCGTTGCCCGGCAGCGACAGGCCCAGGACCTCGGTCAGGCAGTTCATCGAGTTGGCGGTGAACATGCCGCTGCACGAGCCGCAGGTCGGGCAGGCGCTGCGCTCGACCGCGGCGACCTGCTCGTCCGTCGCGTTCGGATCGGCCGCCATCACCATCGCGTCGATCAGGTCCAGCTTGTGATCGGCCAGCCGGGTCTTGCCGGCCTCCATCGGCCCGCCGGAGACGAACACGGTGGGGATGTTGAGGCGCAAGGCGGCCATCAGCATGCCCGGGGTGATCTTGTCGCAGTTGGAGATGCACACCAGCGCGTCGGCGCAGTGCGCATTGACCATGTACTCGACCGAGTCGGCGATGATCTCGCGGCTGGGCAGCGAATAGAGCATGCCGTCATGGCCCATGGCGATGCCGTCGTCCACCGCGATGGTGTCGAACTCCTTGGCCACCCCGCCCACGCGCTCGATCTCGCGCGCCACCAGCTGGCCCAGGTCCTTCAGATGCACATGGCCGGGCACGAACTGGGTGAAGGAGTTGGCGATGGCGATGATCGGCTTGTGGAAGTCGGCGTCCTGCATGCCGGTCGCGCGCCACAGCGCGCGGGCGCCGGCCATGTTGCGGCCGTGGGTGGAGGTCCTGGAGCGGTACTCGGGCATGGCGGTCGGTCTTGAGCGAGCGCGAAGGCTGGCGTGCGGCGGAAAGCCGGCATTTTCCTCCGTTTGCTCCGTTGCTGCTGCAACTGACCGTTCAGCCATGTAGGGCCAGGCGCCCGGCGCTGCAGGCATCATGGGCCCATCGCCCGCCCCTGACCGGACCCCGATGAAACGCTCCACCACCACGCGCCTGCTGCTGATGGGCGCCGCGCCCCTGCTGTTCACCGCCTGCCAGAACGAGCCGGACGTCCGCCAGGGCCTGTACACCACGGTCGAGGCCTGCACGCGAGAGACCGGCGACGCGGCCAGCTGCAAGCAGGCCTTCGACAGCGCCCAGAAGCAGTCGGCCGACCAGGCGCCGCGCTACGCCACGCGCGAGCAGTGCAAGGTGGACTGGGGCGAGGACCGCTGCGCCGAGCAGCGCGACAGCCAGGGGCACTCGTTCATCGGCCCGCTGATGGCTGGCTTCTTCATGTCGCAGATGCTGAACAACCGCGCCGGCTTCAACGCCGCGCCGGCCTACCAGAACCGCGACAACGGCTGGCTGCGGCCCACCCCGGGCGCGCGGCCGGACACCTCCGGCGCGTTCCGCACCGGCACCACCGGCATGACCCCGGTCAACGCCACGCCCAACCGCGCCGTGACCGTCAGCCGCGGCGGCTTCGGCGCGCGCAGCAGCGGCCGCGCCAGCTTCGGCGGCTGACATGCGCCGCATCGCCATCACCCCGCGCGGCGACTGGCGCGCGCAGGCGGCCGAGTGCGGCTTCGACTTCCACACCATCGACGGCGCGCCGTACTGGGACGAAAGCGCGTACTACGCCTTCACCCTGCGCCAGATCGAGGACGACCTGGAGGATCCGAGCGCCGAGCTGCACGCCATGGCGCTGGACCTGGTGGACGACATCGTGCGCGACGCGCAGCTGCTCGAACGCCTGGCGATCCCGCAGTTCGCCTGGTCCTGGATCGCCGAGAGCTGGCAGCAGCGTCAGCCGCATCTGTACGGCCGGCTGGACCTGGCCTACGACGGACGCGGGCCGGCCAAGCTGTACGAGCTGAACTACGACACGCCCACGTCCCTGTTCGAGGCCGCGTTCTTCCAGTGGCAGTGGCTGGAGGACCAGCGCGCCGCGCAGCGGCTGCCGGCGCAGGCCGACCAGTTCAACGCGCTGCACGAGGCGCTGGTGGCGCGCTTCGGGCAGATCGCGCCCGCCCTGCACGGCCCGCTGCGCTTCGCGGCCGTGCGCGACTCCACCGAGGACCGCGGCACGGTCGCCTATCTGCGCGACTGCGCGGCCCAGGCGGGGCTGGAGAGCGAGTTCGTCGCCATCGAGGACATCGGCCTGTCCGAGGACGGCCGCTTCACCGACCTGGACGATGGCGTGATCGGCACGCTGTTCAAGCTGTACCCGCTGGAGGACCTGCTGGCCGAGGAGTTCGGCCGTGCCCTGCCGGCCTCGGGCCTGCAGCTGCTGGAACCGGCGTGGAAGGCGGTGCTGAGCAACAAGGGCCTGCTGCCGCTGCTGTGGCAGCGCCATCGCGGCCATCCCAACCTGCTGGAAGCGCATTTCGACGACGGCACGCCGCTGCGCGCGGGCCGGGTGCGCAAGCCGCTGCATTCGCGCGAGGGCGCCAACATCGCCCTGCACCTGGCCGATGGCGGCTGGCAGGAAAGCGACGGCCCCTATGCCGGACCGTGCATCGTCCAGGCGGCCCATCCGCTGACCGCCTTCGACGGCCGCTACCCGCTGATCGGCAGCTGGGTGATCGGCGATAGCGCCTGCGGCATCGGCATCCGCGAGGACGACACCCGCATCACCCGCGACAGCGCGCGCTTCCTGCCGCACGCGATCATCGATGAGGCGCCCGGGGTGTTCTACGCCTGAGCGCGGCGGCAGACTGGGCGCGGTGGAGGGCGATACAAGGACGAGGCCTGATGCGATTCCTGAAATCCCATGCGCTGCTGATCGCCAGCGTGCTGCTGTACGGCGTGTCGCTGTTCCTGCCTGCGCTGTACGGCGGCGGCTCGTACCTGATCGGGCTGGTGCTGCTGATCTTCGGCGCCCTCCCGCTGGCCGATTCCTCCTGTTTCGCCTGGCTGGCGAACGGCCTGTACGCGGCGGCGCTGATCGCCTACCTCATGCGCCGCACGCGCGTGGTCCTCGTCCTGAGTCTGCTCGCATTCGGGGTGGGACTGGACACGGTGCGCGTGGACCGCTTTCCGCTGGACGAGGGCGGAATGAATGTCATGCGCCAGGCCTTCGGCGAAGGCTTCTACCTCTGGGAAGTGAGCTTCCTGCTGCTGGCCGTCTCGGCTGCCGTGCCGCTGCTGCGTGCGCGAAAGAACCAGCCGCCGCCTTTGCCGCCGGTTTAAGCGGACCGCCGGTACGGCGAGGCGCATGCAGCAAGGAAGACGATCGCGCCTACAACATCCACTTAGCCGTGAGCGCGATACCCGCACCAACTGCGACGGCTAGTGCTTCATGCCGCACGGCAACAGCAACGGGCGCGTGAGAGCTCCTACGCCTGATCCGATTCGTGTCTTAGAATCAAGCCACGCTACCGGATGAACAGCGAGTCAGGAACGCAAATGAGGGATCCAAGGCCGGATCTGATCGGGTTTGAAGCACGGAATCGCAAGGACCGGAAAAGCCTCTTGCTGGTGGCGGTGACAAGTCTCGCGCTTGCGCTCGTTGCCGATGCGGCAGCCAGGCTCGGTCCATTTGCCGCGGTCGCCCTACCGCAGGATCAACGACGCGCCTGGGTCTATGTTGTCCTGGGCTACGGTCTGCTGGTGCCGCTGTCGATGGCGTTGCAGCGGTCGAGCATGCAGCATCTCCCCCTCCGCCCGGGTGGACTACCCGACCGGCTTTTCCTTCTGATCCTTGCCCTTTGCCTGGCGCTACCGGCCTTTTTCTTCCCAGAGTCGCTACTTGCCTCCGGCGAAGGTCTGATCGGCCGATCGGGGTTGGTCTATCGCGGCATGGTGAGTTCTTCGCTGTCGCTCGCTTTGACCGGGACCATCCTGTTCTACGTCGCTGCCGCCTTTGTTTGGCTGTTGTTGGCCGCGATCAATCACGTTTTCTCGGTGAAGCGTGGCGACGAGCGATGAGTTCTTCCCGCGAGCAGTCGACTACAGCAACCCCTCGCGCTTGACCGCCAGATAGCGCTCGACCAGCGCGGCGGGCAGCTGGGCAGTGGTGACATCCAGCACCATCACGCCATGGCCGCGCAGGGCGTCGTGGGCCGCGGCGCGCTGTTCGAGATAGCGGGCCACCGCGCCGGCCTGGATGGCGCCGGACAGGTCGGCGACCTCGGCGTCCAGCGCCTGGTCCAGCTCGGCCTCGCGCAGGCTGGCCACGCACACCAGGTGCCGGCGGCGCAGCAGGTGCACGGCCGCCAGCAGGTCCTCGATGTCCTCGTCGCGCACGTTGGTCACCAGCATCACCAGCGCGCGGCGGCGCTGGCGTGCGGACAGTTCGCTGGCCATCGCGAGGTAGTCGCAGGCGGTGGCCGAGGGCTGCAGGTCGTAGGCCGCGCGCAGCAGGGTGTCGATGCCGGCCATGCCGCGTCGCGGCGGCACCCAGCGCGGCTGCTCGCCGGCGGACAGCAGGCCGGCGGCATCGCCCTGGCGCAAGGCGAGGTAGGCCACCACCAGCGCGGCATTGAGCGCATGGTCGAAATGCGCCAGCCCGTCCTCGCGCGCCAGCATGCGCCGGCCGGTGTCCAGCACCAGCACCAGCTGCTGGTTCTTCTCGTCCTGATACTCGCGCGAGATCAGCTTGCGCGCGCGCGAGGTGGCCTTCCAGTCGATCTGGCGCAGGCTGTCGCCGACGCGGTACTCGCGCATCTGGTTGAAGTCGGTGCCCTCGCCCCTGCGGCGCTTGAGATGCGCGCCGACCAGCCGCGAGGCCTGGTCGGCGCTGAACAAGGCCAGCCGGGCCAGCGGCGCGAAGTCCGGGTACACGCGCACCGCCTGCGGCGCGCCGACCACGCGCGCCTGCTTCCACAGCCGCAGCGGCGAGGCCAGGCGCAGCTGCACGCCGGCGAACCAGGCATCGCCGCGCGCGATGGGGCGCAGCGTGTAGGCGAAGGTGGCGGTGGCGTCGCGCGCCAGGACCAGCGCGCGCGGCAGGCCCTGCGCGGGCCAGGCGCCCGGATGCAGATCGAACACCTCCACGCGCTGCGCGCGCCCGGGCGAGGCGAGCGTGAGCTGCACCTCGCGCGGCAGGTCCAGCGCCAGCGCCTCGGGCACGCGGCGCTGCACCAGGGGCGCGGGCCGGCGCCACAGCGCCAGCGCATCGATGAACGCCAGCGTCGCGATCGCCGCGCCGATGCCCTGCCAGGCCAGCAGCGGCAGCTCGGCGAACAGCACCGCCAGCCCGGACGCGCCCCAGGCGCACAGCAGCGCGATCAGTGGCGGGGCTGGCCTCATCGCCACGATGCCGCCGTGAGCGCCCGCCTGGTGGGAGCCGCCATGGCGGCGAGGGGCTTTCCCGGGAAAGCCTCATCGCCGCCATGGCGGCTCCCACGAAAGCGTGGTAGCGAGCTCACTTGCGCGGCGCCTCGACCTTGGCCAGCAGCGCGGCCAGCACGTCGTCGGGCGACTGCCCCTCGATCTGCAGCTCCGGCGCCAGCGCGATGCGATGACGCAGCGCCGGCAGCGCCACCTCGCGCACATCGTCGGGAATCACGAAGTCGCGCCCGCCCAGCACCGCCTGCGCGCGCGCCGCCCGCACCAGCGCGATGCTGCCGCGCGGCCCGGCGCCCAGCGCGATGCCCGGCCAGCTGCGCGTGGCGGCGGCCAGGCGCACGGCGTAGTCGATCACCTGCGCGTCCACCTGCACCTGCGCGGTGGCGCGCTGCAGCGCGACCACATCGCTGGCCGAGGCCACGCAGCGCACCTGGCTCAGGTCGAAGTCGGCGGCGGTGCGACCGGTGGTGATCGCATCGACCATGCGCTTCTCGTCCTCCAGCGCCGGATAGTCGATCAGCACCTTCAGCAGGAAACGGTCCAGCTGCGCCTCGGGCAGCGGATAGGTGCCTTCCTGTTCGACCGGATTCTGCGTGGCCAGGGTCAGGAACGGCGGCGCCAGCGGGAAGGACTGGCCCTCGATGGTCACCTGCCCTTCCTGCATCGCCTCCAGCAGCGCCGACTGGGTTTTGGCCGGCGCGCGGTTGATCTCGTCGGCCAGCAGCAGGTGGGTGAACACCGGCCCGCGCCGGATCTCGAAGCGCTGCGTGCCCGGGTCGAACACCGCATGGCCCGACACGTCGCTGGGCATCAGGTCCGGGGTGAACTGCACGCGCGCGAAGTCCAGCGACAGCGCCTGCGCCAGCGCGCGCACCAGCAGGGTCTTGCCCAGGCCCGGCACGCCTTCGATCAGCACGTGACCACCGGCCAGCAGCGCGATCAGGATCTGGTCCAGCGCCCGCGGCTGGCCGATGAAGGCGCGCGCCACCTCGGTGCGCACGGCGGCCACGCGGTCGGCGGCGCCTTCGATGGCCGGCAGCGCGGCGTGGGGGAACTCGCTCATAGTCGTTGCCTCATGGACATCAGCAGGGAAATACGGTCGGCGAACTCGCGGCGCTCGCGGCCGGTCGGGGTCTGCAGCGCGCGCGCCACGCGCGCGGCCGGCAGGTCGAAGCGCCGCGCCAGCGCATCGGCCTGGGCGGCGCCGCTCAGCGCGGCGGCCACCGGATCACTGCGCCGGAGCCTGGCCAGGAACGCGCCGCGCGCGGCGGCGTACAGCAGCACTTCGCGGCGATAGCGGTAGAGGTGCTCGCCACTGGCGCGCACATGCTCGAGCAGCGAGCGGCGCGCCGGGGCCGGCGGAGGTTGCAGCGGTCCGAAGCGCTGCGCGCGCAGGGCCATCCAGGCCAGCAGCGCCAGCAGCAGCGGCACCGACACCGGCCAGCCGCGCTCGACCAGCGTGCGCCACAGCGACGGCATCTGCGTGGCGTAGACCAGGTGCATGGTGCCGTGGCCGTAGTTGGGCGCCAGCACCTGCCGGGCCAGCACCTGGTGCGTCGGCGCGCGCAGGCCGCGGCCATCGTCGCCGGGACGTGGCGCGGCGCCGTTCTGCAGGAAATCCACGTCGGCCAGCACGTCGACAAAACCCTGGCCGCGCGCCAGCCGCGCGTAGACGTAGCCGTCGCGCAGGTTGCCCCAGGCCAGCACCGGCTGCGCGCCCCGCAGTCCGAACCGCCGCGCGCCGCAGAACTCCACGTGCGGCGGCTGGCCCCGCACCTGGAACCGCTCGCAGCCGCCGACCGGCATCGGCTCCAGCTTCAGCGCCTCCAGCAGCGGCATCGATTCGCGCAGGCCGAACGCTTCGCCCGGTGGCGCGCGCACCACCAGGTGCCCGCCGCGCGCGACCCAGTCCAGCAGCGCCGATGCGCGCGCGGCGTCGAGATAGCGCGGATCGTCCAGCAGCACCAGCGTGTCGCGCCGCCCCAGCCGGGCGATGTCCAGGTCCAGGCGCGGGCGCGCTTCCACCGCCACGCCATCGGCGCGCAGCGCCTGCTTGAGGACGTAGAGCGGGTTCCACGCCGCCTCGCCGACCGGCGGCAGGTCGACGCGGCGCGCCACGCGCTCGTAGGTGTGCACGAACCACGCCACCAGCACGAACAGCACCGTGCAGGTGGCCAGCGTGATCAGGGCCGGCTTGGCGCCACGCGTGCTCTGGCTCATGCCGGCCACCGGTAGCGCGCCTGCAGGGCGCCGACCAGCGCCTCGAATTCCTCGGGCTGCGGCAGGCGCTGCGCGTAGGCCGCGTACTGCCACACCCGCACCATGCGCGCGAACAGGCCACGGTCGGCGTCCTCGGGCTGGCGCTGCGCGGCGCGCAGGCACTGCGCCTCGGTCGCGCCGGGCGGCAGCACCACGCCGGCACGCTCGGCCATCGCCTCGACGCTGGCGCGATACAGCAGGGCCAGAGCGTGACGCGGCTGGCCCTGTGCCCACAGCCGGCGCGCGCTGGCGGCGATGTCCGGCGGCAGGACCTGCGGCAGTTCGACCACGCCGGTGGTCACCGGCGCCGGCACCGGCCGCGGCGTGCGCACCCCGCGCATCCACGGCCACCAGTGGCGCGCACTGACGAGCAGGAACACCACCAGCAGCCCCAGCACGATCCACAGCCCCCACTCGCCGATGAACGCCAGCACGCGCTGCACGCTTTCCAGCCAGCCCATGTCCAGCTTGGGCGGCTCGCTGACCTCGGGCGGCCGGCGGCGCTGCCAGGTGTGGTCGGTGCGATGGCGATCGATCAGCGGGTCGCGATAGGCCCGTGCGACCGCCTGCCGGAAGCGCGCGTCGTCCACGCGCTGGCCTTCGAACACCTGCTCCACCCCGGGCGGCGGCGCCTCGCTGGCCGGCGCCGGCTGCTGCGCGCGCAGCGGCGCCACCCCGACCAGCGCCAGCAGCAGCACCAGCGGCGCGGACGCGGCCAGCAGGTGCTGGCGCAGCCGGCGAAAGGCGATCTCCACGTCCCAGGCCTCGATCTGCGTGCGCCGGTTGAGATACAGGCCGAAGCCGGCGCCGACGAAGAACGGCTCGACCGCACCGATGGCGATCCAGAAGAAGGCGTTGAAGCCCAGCTGTGCCCACAGCGGCGGATCGGACAGCAGCGCTAGTCCCGCGCGCGCGGCCTGCGGCAGGTAGTCGATCGGCACGAACACGGCCACCATCGCCACGCCCGCCAGCGTCAGCGCCAGCTGGAAGCCCAGGAACGCCAGCGTCAGCACCAGGGCGTTGCCGTAGAGCGTCGCGCCCAGCACGCGCCGGCGCGCCCGCAGGCGCGCGCCGCGCTCGCCTTCCAGCGTCTCGATCGGCAGGAACAGGCTGCGCGCGCCGCTGAAGCGGCGCCAGGTCAGATAGCCCAGCATCGGCCGCCAGCCCCAGCGCAGCTGCGCGGCCAGGGTCTGGCGCGTGGTCGGCGCCTGCCCGAACACGCCGCGCGAGATCACATACAGGGGAACGCGGTCGAACAGCGGCTTGATCCACCACAGCACCAGGCACGAGGCCAGCGGCGAGGACAGCGCCCAGGCGCCGGCGTTGACCAGCACGAACACCGGCAGCGCCAGCCACAGCCATGGCCTCCAGATGGCACCGGCGTGGCGGCGCACCAGCGCGGTGCCCAGCTCGACCGCCTCCCAGGGCGAGCGCGCGCGCAGTTCGACCGTGAGCTGCTCAGCGCGCATCGTGCTCCTTGTCCGCGCCGCCGCGCCCGCCGCGCCACAGCCAGACGATCACCCCGGTCCACAGCACCGCCGCCACGGCGTACTTCACCGCATACGGGATGCTGGCGACCGAGGACCAGAACGCCTCGACGAAGGCCGCCACCAGCAGCATGAAGGCCACGCCCAGGCACAGCCGCGCCCCGACGATGCCGGCCTGCATCAGCGCCTGCCCGCGCGTGCGCCGCCCCGGCGCCAGCCAGCTCAGGCCCAGCTGCAGGCCGGCGCCGCCGGCGATGACGATGGCGGTCAGTTCGAACGCGCCGTGCCCGCACACGAAGCTCCACAGCGGCCCGCCCGAGCCGATCCGCGTGAGATGGCCGAACACCGCCCCGATGGTCAGCCCGTTGCTCACCAGCACCACCAGGCTGCCCACGCCCGCCACCAGGCCGCTGGCGAAGGTCTGCAGGCCGATGCCGATGTTGTTGCGGATATAGACGCCGAACATCATCCAGTCGCTGCCGCTGTCGCGACCGATGCGCGGATTGGACGGGTCGTACATGCGCTCCATCGCCGCCACCATGCGCTGATCCATCAGCGCATGGATCAGCTCGGGGCGGAACTGCAGCAGCACCGTCATGGTCACCAGCGGCGCGCCGAACAGCACCAGCGCCACCCACATGCAGCGGGCCTGGCTGCGCACCAGCCGCGGGAAACCGGCCATCAGGAACTCCAGCGCCGTGCGCCAGCGCAGCGGCGGGGTGCGGTAGAGCACCTGGTGGCCCTGTTCCATCAGCGTCTGCAGGCGCCCGGTGACCTGCGCGCTGTAGCCGCGGCGGCGCGCCAGCGACAGCTGCTGGGCGATGCGCCGGTAGCGCTGCGGCATGGCCTCGTCGCCCAGCGCGCCGGTGTTGCGCGCGTCCTGCGCGCGGCGCGCATCGGCGCGCGTGCGCAGCCAGTCCTCCAGCTCCTGCCACTCGCGCTGGTGGCGTGCGACGAACTGCTCCTGCCTCATCGCCGCCCCAGCAGCCAGTTGGCCATGCCGAACAGGCGCAGCACCCCGGCCGGGCCGCGCGCGCCGGTCAGCGGCTCGAGCAGGTCGGCCAGTTCGACCTGGCGCTCGGGCGTGAGCTGCGGCGCGCGTTCGCCGAAGGCGACGATGGCCGCCTGTTCGGCGGGGCGCAGCGTGGCGCGCGGCACCACCACGGCATTGATCGGCGCCGGCGCCGGCGGCTCGGCGTGCTCGGCATGGACGACCAGCGTGCCGGCCGCCAGGTCGCCCAGCCGGCGCGCGGATGGATCGATCAGACTCACCACCAGCCCGGCGGCGTAGCCGAAGGGCAGCATGTCCACCACGCGCAGCAGGTTGCGGGTGATCGACGCCGGCCAGCCGATCGGCGCGCCATTGGCCAGCACCACGCGCAGGCGCATCGCCCGCTTGCCCAGGGTCTGCCCGTGCCACAGCGCCTCGAGCACGATCATGTAGCCCCATTGCAGGAGGAAGGCGACGATCAGGCTCAGGCCGCCGCCTAACTTGCCCAGCAGGCCCAGCAGCAGGGTGACGGCGAACATCAGCGCCACCCGCACCACCAGATCCACGCCCCAGGCCACCGCGCGCGGGACCGGCCCGGCGGCGGGCAGCTGCAGCGACACGCCTTCTGGCGTGACCACCTCGCGCACGGTATCGAGCACCACGGCCGGTGCGGCCTCCTGTGCGATGGCCGTCATCGAGCGTCCCGTTGAAGAACCCACGCCTGCCTGTGCATGCCTGCCGTCGTCCCTGCCCCGGCCAGACTGTAGCGAGCGCCGCGCGACTTGCCCACCCCGCCGTCGGCCCGCCCAGGGCCTACACTGCCGCGATGTCCATGCCCGTCTCCTGCCGCAGCGGCTGCGCCGCCTGCTGCATCGCGCCGTCGATCAGCTCGCCGATCCCCGGCATGCCGCAGGGCAAGCCGGCCGGCGTGCCCTGCGTGCAGCTGGACGAGGCCCTGCGCTGCCGGATCTTCGGCCGGCCCGAACGCCCGGCCGTGTGCGCCAGCCTGCGTCCGCGGCCGTCGATGTGCGGCGCTTCACGCGGCGAAGCGCTGGCCTTCCTCACCGCGCTGGAAGCGGCGACGGCGCCCTGAGTTCAGCGCACCGTCGCCGAGGCCTTGGCCTTGCGCGAGGCGAAGAACTTCCTCACCGCCGCGGCCGCCGCCACCACGCCCAGGAACAGCAGCTTGCCGAACTTGGCCAGCAGCAGGCCCAGCTTGGCCAGCAGGCCGGTCTTGGCGGCCAGGCCACCGCCGATCAGCGCGGCCACGCCGTAGGCGGCGACCTTGTCGGTGGACGGGTTGTGGTCGGCGTAGCGCGCGCCGGCGTCGAACTCGGTCATCGGCAGCAGCTGCTGCATGCCGGCCTGCACCTTCGGCAGTTCGTCCATCGCCGAGACCGCGTTGAGGCTCAGATAGCCATGGCGGCCGAGCACGCGGATGTCGTAATTGAGCGTGTGGTCCGGCTGACCGTTGAAGGCCAGCTCCTTGGCCCAGTACAGCTTCTTGGCTCCGGCGTCGTAGCGCGGCGGCACCGCCCAGCCCACCAGGTCGACGCGGCCGTAGCCGGCCTTCTCGCGTTCGGCGTTGGCCTCGCGCGTGCCCTCCTGCATGTGCTTGAGCAGTTCGTCGTAATCGATCTTGGACGCATCGGCGTCGGAGACGTAACCCTCGTCGTCGTAGGTCACCACCACCGCCCAGCCGTCCTGCTCATCCAGGCCCGGATGGGTGGGCACCACCATGCCCAGCACGCTGTCGTCCTCCGGGTTGCCCCAGAGCTGCTCCAGCACCTTGCGGGCGTCGGCCTTGTCCAGATAGCGGAACTGCGTGCCCAGGTTGAAGTGCGCGTGGGCCGGGCCGACCTCGATCTGGCCGCTGCGGAACTGCAGGCTGTCGATCAGCTGCTGGGCCTGCTGCCCCTCATCGGCCAGCACCGGCATGGCCAGCGCCATCAGGCACGCGACCGCCAGGCCGCGAAGCGTCGTCCGCATCGTCTTTCCCCTTCATCCATGTGGGCATCCCCATGCCCGGGGCGCCGAGTGTCGCCCGAGGCAAGGCCGGCTGACAACCCGGTCAGCCGTTGTCCTGGCCCAGGTACTGGTCCTTCAGCCGCACGTAGTGCTGGGCCGAATACAGCAGGCCTTCGATGTCCTTGTCCGACAGCTGCCGCACCGGGCGCGCCGGATTGCCGACCCACAGCTCGCCGCTGCCCACGCGCTTGCCCGGACCGACGACCGCGCCGGCGCCGATGAAGGCGTGATGCGCGACGACCGCGCCATCGAGCACGCAGGCGCCCATGCCGATCAGGCAGGCATCGCCGATGGTGCAGGCGTGGATGATGGTGCCGTGGCCGACGGTGACGTCCTCGCCGATCAGGGTCGGATAGCCGCCCTTGTTGTAAGGGCTGTGGTGGCTGACGTGGATGATGGTGCCGTCCTGCACGTTGGTCCGCGCGCCGATGCGCACGTGGTTGACGTCGCCGCGGATCACCGTGCCCGGCCACACCGAGACATCGTCGCCCAACGCGACATCGCCGATCACCGTGCACGCCGGGTCGACGTACACGCGCTGCCCCAGCACGGGGCGTTTGTCCAGGAAGGGGCGCAGATTGCTCATGCGCGCAGTGTAACGGCCGGCCTGGGTTAGGCTGTGCCGCCCTTGCCGCCGCGCCGCCGCCCATGAAGATCGCCAGCTGGAACGTCAACTCGCTCAACGTGCGCCTGCCGCACCTGGAACAGTGGCTGGCCGAGTTCTCGCCGGACGTGGTCGGCATCCAGGAAACCAAGCTGGAGGATCACAAGTTCCCCGACGCTGCCCTGGCCGCGGCCGGCTACCGCAGCGTGTTCGCCGGGCAGAAGACCTACAACGGCGTGGCGCTGCTGGCGCGCGGGGCGATCGAGGACGTGCAGGTCGGCATTCCCGGTTTCGAGGACGAGCAGAAGCGCGTGATCGCCGGCACCGTCGGCGGCGTGCGCGTGGTCAACCTGTATGTGGTCAACGGACAGGACGTGGGCACCGACAAGTACGGCTACAAGCTGCGCTGGCTGGAGGCCGTGCGCGAATGGATCAAGGCCGAACTGGCCATGCATCCGCGGCTGGTGGTGCTGGGCGATTTCAACATCGCCCCCGACGCGCGCGACGTGCACGATCCGGAGGTCTGGAACGAGCACCACATCCTCACCTCGGCGGCCGAGCGCGAGGCGCTGCGGGCGCTGCTCGGCCTCGGCCTGCACGACGCCTTCCGCCTGCACAGCGAGGAGGCCGGCGTCTTCAGCTGGTGGGACTACCGGATGGCCGCGTTCCGCCGCAACCTGGGGCTACGCATTGACCTCACCCTGGTCTCTGACGCGCTCAAGCCGCAGGTGGTCGCCGCCGGCATCGACCGCGCCCCGCGCAAGCTCGAACGCCCCAGCGACCATGCGCCGGCCTGGGTGGAAATCGTCTGAGCGGCACCCGTGCAACAACCGCAGCCAAAAAAAGACCCGGGACAAGCCCGGGTCTTTCCATGTCCTCGCTGGCGCGCGCTGCGCGCCGTGTCGCCTGCGCTCAGCGCACGCTCTTGCGGGTGAACAGGTTCACGATCGCCAGCAGGATCACCGCACCGAGCAGCGACCACAGGAAGGTGCCGACGGTGATGGCCTGGTTGATGCTGCCGCCGCCCAGGAAACCGGCGATGGCGGCACCGACGATGCCGACGACGATGTTCAGGATGATGCCCTGCTGGGCGTCACGACGCATGATGATGCTGGCGAGCCAGCCAACGACGCCGCCCACAATCAACCAGATGATGATGCCCATGATGCTCTCCTCGATTCGTAGGGTGAAAAGCCCCGTCGCGGGGGTGGGACGATTTGGCGGCCGCAGGCGTGAAACCGTCGTATACGAAAGCCGCCCGACATGCGCCAAACCCCTTGAAAATCAGGGTCGCGCGGGCCGCCGCGCGCTACGGCCTTCACAGACGCAGGGCCGGTTCTCCGATGAATTTCCATTGCGCGGCCTGGCGCATGCACATGGCTGAACCGAGCGAAACATTCTTCGCGCAGCACCGCGTCGGGCCGCTGCAGGTGTGGTGGACCTCGCATCCTGCGCGCGGTTCGGGCGAGCCGGTCGCGCGTCCGCTGCTGGCGGACTGGTTCGGCACCGACCCGGAGGCGCTGCCGCTGCAGCGCGATCCACGCGGGCGCCCGCGGCTGGAAGGCGCCCTGGCCGCGCACGATGTCGGCTGGAGCCATAGCGGCGACGCCCTGCTGCTGGCGACCGGACCCCAGGTGCAACTGGGCGTCGATGTCGAACGCCTGCGTCCGCGTCCGCGCGCGCTGGAACTGGCCGAACGCTTCTTCGCCCCCGCCGAGACGCAGGCCCTGCGCGCGCTGCCCGAGCACGAGCGCACCGGCGCCTTCCTGCGCCTGTGGTGCGCCAAGGAAGCGCTGCTGAAGGCGCACGGGCATGGCATCTCGTTCGGACTGGAGCGGCTGACCTTCGCGCCCGTCGGCGGCCTCGACGCCCTGGAAGGCGCGCCGCTGCGCCTGGTCGCCTGCGATCCGCGCCTGGGCGCGCCTTCGGACTGGACGCTGCAGCAGTGGCAGCCGCATCGGCACTATCTGGCGGCGGTGGCCTGGCGTGCGGCGCCCGGCGGTGCGGCCATGGGCCTGCGATAAAATCACCGGGATGACCCACGACTCCCTCCCCGCCGGCCTGGAGGCGCCGCTGCGCGACGGGCTGGCCGACCTCGGCCTGTCCGCCGCGCTGGCGCCGCCGCTGCTGGCCTACCTGGCGCTGCTGGTGCGCTGGAACGGCACCTACAACCTCACCGCCGTGCGCGATCCGCGGCAGATGGTCACCCGCCACCTGCTCGACTCGCTGGCGATGCATCGCTTCGTGTCCGAGGGCACGCTGGCCGACCTGGGCACCGGCCCCGGTCTGCCCGGCATCCCGCTGGCCATCGCCCATCCGCGGCTGCAGGTGACCCTGGTGGAGAGCAACGGCAAGAAGGCGCGCTTCCTGCGCGAAGCCGTGCGTCAGTTGGGGCTGACCAACGCCAGCGTGGCCGAGAGCCGCGCCGAGGCGCTGGATCGCCCGGCCGCGTTCGACCGCCTCACCGCCCGCGCGCTGGACACGCTGGCCGGCATCATCGAGGTAGGTGGCCACCTGCTCAAGCCCGATGGCCTGCTGCTGGCGATGAAGGGCGTGATGCCGCACGCGGAGATCGCCGCCCTGCCCGCCGGCTGGCGACTGGTGGACGCCGTGCCGCTGGCGGTGCCCGGCCAGGACGGCGAGCGTCACCTGGTCACGGTGGGACGCGCCTGACCGAAACCCGCATAATCCCCCGTTCCTTTCCCCATCCGCCCAGGACACGCCCTCGCATGGCCCGTATCGTCGCCATCGCCAACCAGAAGGGTGGCGTGGGCAAGACCACCACCGCCGTGAACCTCGCCGCCGGCCTGGCGCGCGCGCCGCAGCGCGTGCTGCTGGTGGACCTGGATGCCCAGGGCAACGCGACCATGGGCAGCGGCGTGGACAAGCGCCAGATCGAGGCCTCGGCCTTCGAGGTGCTGCTGCGCGAATGCGAGGCGCGCGCGGCGATCGTGCGCACGGCCGAGGACTTCGACCTGCTGCCGGCCAACATCGACCTGACCGCCGCCGAGATCCAGCTGATGGACCAGCCCGAGCGCGAGCAGCGCCTGAAGGCCGCGCTGGAGCCGCTGCGCGCCGATTACGACTGGATCCTGATCGACTGCCCGCCGGCGCTGTCGCTGATGACGCTCAACGCGTTGACCGCCGCCGACGCGGTGCTGGTGCCGATGCAGTGCGAGTACTACGCGCTGGAAGGCCTGTCGGCGCTGATGGACACCATCAGCGCCATCCGCGGCCGGCTCAACCCGAAGCTGGAGATCGAGGGCGTGCTGCGCACCATGTTCGACGTGCGTAACAACCTGGCCAACGCGGTCTCGGCCGAACTCATCGAACACTTCGGCGACAAGGTGTTCCGCACCATCGTGCCGCGCAACGTCCGCGTGGCCGAGGCGCCCAGCCACGGCCAGAGCATCGTCGGCTACGACCGGACCTCGCGCGGTGGCGTGGCGTATCTTGGCCTGGCCGGCGAGCTGATCCGGCGCCAGCAGGAGCGCACGCGCGCTCCGCAATCCCCCATGGAGACCTACTGATGTCCGCCGCCCCCAAGAAGCGCGGCCTGGGCCGCGGCCTGGAAGCGCTGCTCGGCCCCAAGGCCGCCGAGACCGCACCGGCCGAGGCCCAGCCAGGCGAAGTCCTGCGCAACGTGCCCGTGGGGCAGCTGCAGCCGGGCCGCTACCAGCCGCGCATGGCGATGGACCCGGCCAAGCTGGACGAGCTGGCCGACTCGATCAAGGCCCAGGGCGTGATCCAGCCGATCGTGGTGCGCCAGCAGGACGATGGCCGCTACGAGATCGTCGCCGGCGAGCGCCGCTGGCGCGCCTCGCAGCAGGCCGGTCTGGCCGAAGTGCCGGTGGTGGTGCGCGAGCTCGACGATCGCACCGTCATCGCCATGGCGCTGATCGAGAACATCCAGCGCGAGGACCTCAATCCGCTGGAAGAGGCGCAATCGCTGCAGCGGCTGATCAACGAATTCTCGCTGACCCATGGCCAGGCCGCCGAGGCCGTCGGCCGTTCGCGCGCGGCGGTGTCCAACCTGCTGCGCCTGCTGGAGCTGCCGCCGGCGATCCGCGCGCTGCTCGAGGCGCGCCGGCTGGAGATGGGCCACGCCCGCGCGCTGCTCACCCTGTCGCCGGAGCTGGCCAGCAAGCTGGCGTCCGAGGCCGCCGACGAAGGCTGGTCGGTGCGTGAGGTCGAGCATCGCGCCTCGCAGTTCGCCGCCGGCCGGGTGCCGGTCAGCGGCAAGAAGAAGCCGGCCCGCGCGGTGCCGCAGGCCGATATCGCCTCGCTGCAGAACGAGCTGTCCGAGACGCTGGGCACGACCGTGGCCATCGCGCACGGGCGCAACGGGCGCGGCAAGCTGGTGATCCACTACACCGACCTGGATACGCTGGAAGGGGTGCTGGAGCGGCTGCGCGGCAAGCGCGAGTAAGCCGCGCGGCAACGACAGCGGCGAACCAGCACCTTCGGATCGTCATCCGGAACAGCGCCAGGCATCGCGCCGATCGCGTGTGCTGTTGCGGTCGAAGTGGCGCTCGACATGCCCGCGAAGCGGGAAAGCAGGCGCGGGAATTCGGTTTCGGACGCGCGCAGCGCTTGCCCGCGCGCCCGCTGCGCGGCGACCATGCGCCGATGACCGCCGATGCAGCCCAGCGCCTCGTGACGCGCCTCAAGGCCGACCTGACCACAGCCATGCGCGCGCGCAACGCCGCCGAGGTCGCGGTGCTGCGGCAACTGATCGCCGCCGTCGATAACGCGCAGGCGGTGGCGGTCGGCGATCGCCACGACACCTATGTGGTCCACTCCTTCGGCGACCCCGCGGTGGAAGTCCCGCGACGCTCGCTGGACGAGGCCGCACTGCGCCGCCTGATCGAGGATGAGATCCACATCCGCCGCGATGCCGCGGCGACCTATCGGCGTCTGGCACAGGGTGCGCAGGCGCAGGCGTTGGACGATGCGATCACGGTCCTGGCGCGCTACCTGACGCCGGCATCCTGAGGCCGTCGCCGCGCGTCATCTGGAGCGTCCATAGACGTGCCACTGGCCGGGACGCGCCAGCAAGCTATCACCCGCCTACTTCGTCGCCGCGTCCGCCTTGGCCACCGTCTGCGGCGAAGCCGACGGCGTCTTCCCGTCCCGTACCCGCTTGCGCTCGTCGATCTTCTCGCGCGCGGCCTGCTCGCGGGCACCCACCACCATCTCGGTCAGCCACTTCACCAGCACCGTGGTGTAGGTGCGCTGGGCCGGCTTCTCGGAAAAGGCATGGTCGGCGCCGGCGATCACCCGCGAGGTGCGCGAGCGGGCACGGGTGAAGGCCGCCATGTAGTTCTCGATCACCTGGTGCGGAATGATCTGGTCCAGCTCGGCCTCCACGATCAGCGCGTCGCCGCGGAACTCGGCACAGGCGCGAAGCGCGCGATTGTCCTTCCACTGCACTTGGCGATGGCGAAACGGGATCAGGTCCGGGTCCTGGTGCAGCTGACGCTTGGGCAGCTCCCAGCCCTCGTCCTTGTACAGCGCCGGCGTGCGCAGCGCGAGCCAGCGCACCGGGCGCAGCGAGGACAGGATCGCGGCCAGGTAGGCGCCGTAGCTGATGCCGACCACCGTGATCGCATTGCCATCGACGTTGGGCTGCTGCACGAACCAGTCGTAGGCCGCCAGCAGATCGTCCAGGTTCTGCTGGCGCGTGACCCGCTCCAGCATCTGCGCATCGCCCTCGTGGCCGCGCAGGTCGAAGGTCAGGCAGACCACGCCCAGGCCGGCGGCTTCGCGCGCACGGGCCAGGTCGTGGTCCTGGCTGCCGCCCCAGCCGTGGACGAACAGCACGCCGGGCAGCGCGCGGGCCGGCGCCAGCAGCGTGCCGGACAGCGCGGCGTCGTCGACTTCGAAGCCGATGTGCTCAAGCGTGACATCCATCGAGCGAGACCCTAGCGTATTTCACCAATCTCCCGAGTGAAGCCACCTGGCCGTCGAAGTACACCACCGCGTCGTCGGGCACGGGCTCATCGCGCCAGCGCTCGTGGGTACTGGCATCGAGCCAGGCGATGTCCGGCTGGGCGGCCAGCGCTTCCAGCGCCAGGATCTCGGCCGGGCTGGCCCCGCCGAAGCGCCAGGACTGCTCCAGCACGCCGCAGCGCGCCTGGCCATCCGCATCCAACCCATGGACCAGGTCGTAGTTGCGGCGCGAGGCGAAGAAGCCCGGATAGGCCGCGACGATCTGCGCCTCGTAGTGCTGGACCTTGGCGATCGCCTCGTGCGCCTGCGCCGGTAGCGGCACGTGCTGCAGCTGGTCCAGCCCGCCGCGCGCCACGCGCAGCTGCGAGCCGCCATAGACCTCCTCGCCGCGCGGCGTGCGCACGGTCCGCTGGGTACCGAAGTAGGCGATGGACTGTCCCCCCACCTCCACGCAGCCGACGCTGAAGGTCACGGCCTCCTCCAGGTTCAGTTCGGCCACCACGCCGGCCTGGATCTCGTCCGCGTCCACGGTGGCCAGCCACGCCTCCAGCGCCGACAGCGAATCGACCACGCGCTGGCCGTTGCCGCCGCGCGCGTGGGCCAACTTGCAGCGCACGCGCCCCTGCGCCAGCAGGTCGGCGACGGCGCGGCGCAGGTCCGCGGCGGTGAACACCGAATAGCCCGGCAGCACCGCATCGCCCAGCGCATCGCCCAGCGCGTGCGCCCAGCCGTCCGGCGCATGGGCGCCGCCTTCGACCAGGCCGTGGGTGACCAGCTTGGTGGCGACGAAGGCGTGCGGCACGACGCCGCCGAACAGATGCGCGGCGCAGCCGATGCCGCGCATCGCGGCCTCCTCGCGGGTCAGGGTTTCCATCGGGATGAAGTAGCCGGGCAGGCCGGGCAAGGCCTGGGCGCGGAACTCGCGCCCGAGCAGCCGCGCCAGGCGACGGCCCATGCAGTCCACGCTGGCGCGTTCGTGCGCGGCGCGGCGCGGATCGGTGAACAGCGGCGTGACCGCCGGCGCGAACGGGCGCGGCAGGGCCACGACGTCGTTGGCTGGCGGGGGGCGGGATTCGATGATGGCGACCATGATCTTCCCTCGGTGGCGGGGAGGAGCGAGGAGGCCGGGCCACGCGAAGCGGCCCGGTGCGGGGCGCCTGCATCGCAGGCGCGGTGGAGCGCGGCACTGCATGGGAGCGTGTTGCAGGTGGTGGCCGCCGACGGGCCCAGGGGGGATGCGGGAGAAGCCTTGTATGGAGCGGAAGCGGACGACAGCGCACTGCGGTGATGCGACGGCTGGCCCTGCGCGATGGTCGCTCGCGCCAGGGCCGTGGATCCCCTTGGCTCCGAGTATTGCCGTGCCGTGTAAATCCCGTGCGAAGCCGCGTGTGCGTAGACATGACAATCGCGACTGCGCTGATGACCCGCGCGACCTGGACGTCTTCACGAACGGCCTCGCGACGTGCGGCGGGTTCCAGAATGCGCCGCCCGATGCGCACGGATGCGCGAAAGGCGGCACTGTGCACGCTCAAGCCGCGCACGCACCGGAGGCCCTCGATGCGCCAGGAGCAACTCGACCAGCAACTGCATGCCCTGCACGACAAGGTGGCCGACGGCCGCGCACTGCCCCTGGACCAGGCCTTCTTCGACGCCTGCGCGGCCGATGCCTCGGCGATCCTGGCGCACGTGGACGATGCGGCCCAGGCGCGCTATGCGATCGAACGGATCGATGCGATCTTCGACGAGGTCGGCGTGGACGCGCAGCGGCTGCTGTCCATCGGCCAGCGCAGCCCGCTGCCGGTCGGCGCCGGCACGCAGGAGTGACGCCGCCGCTGGGCGGATGCCTCAGTCGCTCTGCAGTTCGGCCACGAAGTCATAGGCGTCGCCGCGATAGAACGAGCGGGTGAACTCGACCACGCGTCCGTCGGCGAGGAAGGCGCGGCGCTCGACCAGCAGACCGGGCGCGCCGGGCTCCAGCTGCAGCAGCGCGGCGGCTTCGCGCTCCAGCGCGACCGCGCGCAGGCGCTGCAGCGCGCGGCGCGGGCGGTGGCCATAGGCGTCCAGCGCCTCGTACAGCGACGCGCCGATGCGCTCGGGATCGGGCAGCAGGCTGTGCGGTACCAGCGTGCGTTCGGCCGCGATCGGCGCGCCATCGACGTGGCGCAGGCGGTACAGGCGCACCACGCCGCTGCCGGGCGAGAGGTTCAGGGCCATCGCTTCTTCCGGGGTGACCCCGCCGATGCCGCGCTCGAGGAAGGTCACCTGCGGGTCCAGCCCGCGTTCGCGCAGGTCGTCGGTGAAGCTGGTCAGGCGCGAGAAGCTGCGCACGATCCGCTCGGACACGAAGGTGCCCGCGCCCTGGCGCTGGCTCAGCAGGCCCTGGTCGATCAGCCCGGACAGCGCCTTGCGCACGGTCACGCGCGAGAGCTGCAGACCAGTGGCCAGGTCGCGCTCGCTGGGCAGGCCGTGGCCGGGCCCGAGCACGCCGGTGTCGATGAGGTGCTGCAGGGCGCGGCGCAGGCGCAGATAGGCCAGCGTGCGGCTGGTCTCGGCCTGCTGCAGGCGGGCGTATTCGGTGGCGATGGCGGACAGCATGCCGCGAAAATACCAATGCGATACCATGAGTGCAATCGCGCGACCCTCACTCGCCCATTCATGCGCAGGGCTGGGCCGCGTGGTAGGGCGGTGGTATCGTCTGCGGCGATCTCCTGCTTCCTGACAAGGCTTCACCGTGAGCGCCAAGACCGTACCCGTAGACAGCTTCGACCTGGTGATCTTCGGCGGCACCGGTGACCTGGCCCTGCGCAAGCTGCTGCCCGGCCTGCTGCGCCGCTATGCCGACGGCCAGATCCCGCAGGACAGCCGCATCATCGGCGTGGCGCGCGATCCGCAGACCGGCGCCGACTACCGCACCCGCGTAGGCGAGGCGCTGGAGAAGGTCGCCAGCGACGATCCGCTGCTGCGCGCGCGGATCCCCGCCTTCCTGCAGCTGCTGGACTACCGCCCGCTGGACGCGACCAAGGACGAGGGCTGGGACGAGTTCGGCGCCCTGCTCACCCAGACCGGGCCCGACCGCATCCGCGTGTTCTACCTGTCCACCAGCCCGAGCCTGTTCGTGGACCTGTGCACGCGCCTGCGCGATGCCGGCCTGAACGACGGCAACGCCCGCGTGGTCCTGGAGAAGCCGATCGGCAAGGACTCGGCCAGCGCCGCGGCGATCAACGACGCGGTCGGCGCGGTGTTCTCCGAGCACCAGATCTTCCGCATCGACCATTACCTGGGCAAGGAGACGGTGCAGAACCTGCTGGCGCTGCGCTTCGCCAACATCCTGTTCGAGCCGCTGTGGAACGCCAACCGCATCGACCACGTGCAGATCACTGTCGCCGAGACCGTGGGCCTGGAGAAGCGCGCCGGCTACTACGACACCTCCGGCGCGCTGCGCGACATGGTCCAGAACCATCTGCTGCAGCTGCTGTGCATGGTGGCCATGGAGCCGCCGGCCACGCTGCAGGCCAACGCGCTGCGCGATGAGAAGCTCAAGGTGCTGCGCTCGCTCAAGCCGATCACCGCCGCCGAGGTGGGCCACGTCACCGTGCGCGGCCAGTACCGCGCCGGCGCCTCGGGCGGCGCGGCCGTGCCGGGTTACCTCGACGAACTGGGCCGCAACGATTCGCGCACCGAAACCTTCGTGGCGATCAAGGCCGAGGTGTCCAACTGGCGCTGGGCCGGGGTGCCGTTCTACCTGCGCACCGGCAAGCGCCTGCCCGAGCGCGTGTCTGAGATCGTGGTGGCCTTCCGCCCGGTGCCGCATTCGATCTTCGACGCCAGCGTCGGCCCGGCCCAGCCCAACCGCCTGGTGCTGCGCCTGCAGCCGGACGAAGGCGTCAAGCTGTGGCTGATGATCAAGGACCCGGGCCCGGGCGGGCTGCGCATGAAGTACGTGCCGCTGGACATGAGCTTCGCCGAGGCCTTCGGCGTGCATCAGCCGGAGGCCTACGAGCGCCTGCTGATGGACGTGGTGCGCGGCAACCAGTCGCTGTTCATGCGCCGCGACGAGGTCGAGGCGGCCTGGGCCTGGATCGACCCGATCCTGGATGCCTGGGAGCAGTTGCCCGAGGCGCCCAAGTCGTACACCGCCGGCTCGTGGGGCCCCAACGCCGCCGTGGCGCTGATCGAGCGCGATGGCCGCACCTGGCACGAGGACGCCGGCACGTGAACCTGCAGATCGACGAGCGCATCACCCAGGTCCACGCCTGGCCCGACCACGATGCGCTGGCGCAGGCGCTGGCCGCGCAGGTGGCCGACGACCTGCGCGCGGCTCTGGCCGAGCGCGGCCGCGCCACCGTGGCCTTGTCCGGCGGCACCACGCCGGTGCGCTTCTTCCAGGCGCTGGCCGAGCAGCCGCTGCCGTGGAAGCAGGTCACCATCACCCTGGTCGACGAGCGCTGGGTGGACGAGTCCAACGCCCGCTCCAATGCCGCGCTGGTGCGCCAGCACCTGATGTACGGCGCGGCGGCGGTGGCGCGCTTCGTGCCGCTGTACCGCAGCTACGACGACGGCCCCGAGGCCGCCCTGCCCGAGCTGGAGGCCGAACTGGCGCAGACCCTGCCGCTGGACGTGGCCGTGCTGGGCATGGGCACCGACGGGCATACCGCCTCGTTCTTCCCCGGCGGCGACTTCCTGGCCCAGGCGCTGGACCCGGCCGGCACCGCGCGCGTGCTGCCCATGCACGCCACCGCCGCCGGCGAGGCGCGCATCACCCTGACCCTGCCGGTGCTGGCCGCCGCCCGGCACCTGTACCTGCACATCGAGGGCGAGCAGAAGGCGCGCACCCTGCGCGAGGCGCTGGCCGCCCAGAGCCCGCCGCCGATCGCGGTGATGCTGCGTGCCGCCGGCACGCCGGTGCAGACCTACTGGTGCCCTTGAGGCCAGGCGTGCGCGGAGCGGAGTGAGCGAAAGCCGGATCGCTGCCTTGCCCGGTCCTCGCCGCAATGACTCACTCCTCGCTCCCACCCGACGGGCCTGCTTATAATCCCCCCGCCGCCCGGTTCGCCGGTGCGGCATCCCGGTCACCCCCACGTCCGGAACATTCGCAACAACCGACGAGTGTTTTCAGCCACGCCGGCGACGGCGCTGCCAAAGGTGGACTGTGCGCAATCACGACCTGGAGTTCCTCAAGCGCTTTTCGATGGTGATCGGCATCCTGGCCGTGGTCACCGTCGGCCTGATCATCGGCGCGTTCTTCCTGTCCACGGTCATTCCGGCCGAGGTCTCGCCAGTGGCGGCCAAGCAGACCCAGGCGCGCATCGCGCCGGTCGGCGCGGTCTATGCCGGCGCCACCGGTGCGGCGGCCCAGGCCGCGGCCAAGGCGGCCGCCGAAGCCGCCGCCGCCGCGCAGGGCGCCTACGGCGGCACGCTGGACGGCAAGACCATCTTCGACCAGCTATGCACCGCCTGCCATACCGCCGGCATCGGCAATGCGCCGATGCTCAACGCCGCCGGCTTCGGCGCGCGCCTGGCCAAGGGCAAGGAGACGCTCTACAAGCACGCCATCGAGGGCTTCACCGGCCCGGACGGCGGGGTGATGCCGCCCAAGGGCGGCAACCCCGGGCTGAGCGAGGCGCAGATCCACGCCACCGTCGACTGGATGCTCGAACAATCGAAGTAATCGCGCAGGCACAATGCCTGGCCGGGAACGCCGCCTTCGGGCGGCGTTTTTGCGTTCAACGCCCTCTTCGTTCGCGTCTTACGGAAATCCCGCATGCCTTCGATCCGTCCTCTGCTGCTGTCCTCCGCGCTGGGGCTGTGCTGCGGGTTGCCCGCCTACGCCGGAGAGGCGCCGCTGCCGATCGGTCAGGTGCAGGGCCAGCAGGCGCGCAGTGCGCTGGTGGGCCAGACCGTCACGGTCGCCGGCACGGTGACTGCGGACCTGCGCGCAGGGCTCCAGGGCTTCTTCGTGCAGGACGCCGGCGACGGCGATGCGTCGACCTCAGATGCGCTGTGGGTCGTGGCCGGCGCGGGCGCCCCGCTGCCGGACATCCACGCTGGCCAGCGCTGGCAGCTCACGGGCACCGTAGCGGAGACCGGCGATAGCCCGCACACCCTGACCACGCTGCAGCTGGCCGACGCCAAGGCGCTTGGCCCGACGATCGCCACACCCGCGCCGGTCGTGCTGACCGCCCCTCCGTCCGACTGGGCCGCGCTGGAAGGCATGCGCGTGCGCATCGACGCGCCGCTGACGCTGAACGGCACCGACACCCGCTATGGCCAGACCATCGCCAGCTTCGGCGGGCCGCTGTGGACGCCGTCCGAACGCGAGGTGCCCGGCACCCCCGGCTATGCCGCGCTCGCGGCGGACAACGCGCATCGCCGCCTGCTGCTGGACGATGGCAGCGATGCGCGCGATCCGGCAGTGCTGCCCTATCTGCCGGGTGGCGCGGTGCGCAGCGGTTCGATCGCGACCGGCGCGAGTGGGGTGGTCGACTTCCGCCACGGCGCCTGGCGCCTGCAGGCGCTGACGCCGCTGCAGGTGCAGGCGGCCGCGCGCCCGGCGGCGCCGGACGTGCCGGGCAGCGTCAGGATCGCGGTGTTCAACCTGGAGAACCTCTTCAACGGCGACGGCGCGGGCGGCGGCTTCCCGACCAAGCGCGGCGCCAAAACCGAGGCCGAATACCGCGCCCAGGTCGCCAGGCTGGTGGCCACGCTCACGCCGCTGCGCGCCGACATCGCCGCGCTGATGGAGCTGGAGAACGACGGCTACGGGCCGCAGTCCTCGCTGGCACAGTTCGTAGAGGCGCTCAACGCCAGCGGCGGCGACTGGCGCTACATCGATGCCGGCAGCGGCCCGGGCGACAACCCGATCCGGGTCGGCCTGATCTATCGCGCCTCGCGGGTCACGCCGGTGGGCAAGCCAGTCACGTTGGAAGGCGGCCCGTTCGTCGAGCACAGCCGCGTGCCGCTGGCGCAGGCCTTCCGCCGCGGCGACGGAGCGCTGTTCGTGGTCGCGGCCAACCACTTCAAGTCCAAGGGCTGCGGCGAGGCCAGCGGCGCCGAGGCCGATGCGCACGACGGCGCCGGCTGCTGGAATGCGACGCGCAACGAGTCAGCCAGGCGCGTGGACGCCTGGCTCAAGTCGGACCCCACCGGCACCGGCGCGACCCGCGCGCTGATCGTCGGCGACCTCAATGCCTATGCGCAGGAACCGCCGCTGCGCACGCTGCGCCAGGCCGGCTGGGCCGACGCCTTCGCCGCGGCCCACGTGGCGGCGCCCTACAGCTATGTCTACGACGGCCAGCGCGGGCGGCTGGACCACGCCCTGCTCTCGCCGGCGCTGGCGCCGCTGCTGCGCGGCGCGGTCGAATGGCACGTCAACGCCGACGAGCCCGAGCCGCGCGGCGACGCGCGGGACGCCACGCCCGGCCCGTGGCGCAGCTCGGACCATGACCCGATGCTGCTGGGGTTCGATCTCTAGCGGATGAGCGCGCGGCCGCCGAGGCCGCGCAGACTCAGTTGCAGGCCTCGCACGGCGGCGCGTGCGGGCGGCGGCGCCAGTTCCAGACATGCGCACTGGCCAGCAGCAGGCTGCCGGCCACGGTCACCGGCGTCTCGGCCTCGTGCGAGGGCCAGCCGACCGCGCCGGCGAGCAGCCCGGCCAGGCCCAGCGCGGCCAGCGTCACCAGCGGCCAGGGGAGCGGGCGGGCACGATGCGCACGCCAAAGCGCGAAGCCGGCCAGCGGCGCGGCGATGGCCACAAACACGATGTGGACCCATTCGGCATGCGCCCAGGCGCCGAACACCGGCAACAGCGCCGCCAGCACGGGCAGCAGCAGGCAGTGGGCCAGGCACAGCATCGACAGGCCGATGGCCGAGGCGTCGGCGGCCTGGGTTGAGGACAGTTTCATGGCGACTTCTCCTTGTGTTACTTAGTAACAGTACAGGAGGTGTCAACCCCTCGATGTCAATTAGGGGCGCGATGGGCGGGCCGCCGGATCGGCCAGGCGTCCCCTGCCGATGGGGCGCCAGATGCCGTGGCCCATCGGCTCCGCCGCGAAACGCCGGTCTTCAGGGCTGGTGGACTTCCGCGATATAGCCCCCGGGGAAACGCAGCATCGCCGCGCGCCGGCTGCCGACCGCGTACGGGCCTGCCAACACCTCGCCGCCGGCATCGCGGGCGCGGCCCAGCGTGGCGTCCAGATCCTGCACCTCGTAGCCGGTCAACTCCCGGCCATGCGGCCACGCCAGATGCCCGTCGGAGACCAGCACCAGCACCTTGCCGTACCCGGACTGCATCAGCACGCGCCGCACCTTGGCCTCGGGGCGGCCGATCTCCGTTCCGCTGGCCGCGGCCTCGTCCGACACGATCCGCCCGCGCGAGAACGCAAGCCATTGCCTGATGAAGGCATCGGCCGCGTCGGCGGTCAGGTAGACGCGGTTTTCCGGCACGCTGGCAAGCGCGGCGTAGGACGGCGGCGCGGTATGCCAGTAGAACTGCATGTTGACCCCGCCGGCCCACTGCAGGACCACGTCGCGCCCGATCGGATCGGGGAAGGTCTCGACCAGACGCGTGGCGCCGAGCGAGACGGCGGCGGCGGTGGCCGCGTCGATGTCGGTGACCAGGTAGCCGGTGCGTTCGGCGCCGAAGGGGGACGGGATCGGCGTCTTGAACCCGAACACCGACAGCGTACCGACCGGCGAGAGCACCAGCTGGGACAGCGTCTGGCTCGGGGTCGGCGTGACCTGGACGACGGCCTGCTTGCCGGCCGTCCCGCCGAAGGTGGCCACGAAGCTGCGCACGAACCGGTCGAAGTCCTCCGCCTGGACGTAGACGTGGGTGGAGTCGTACTGCGGACCCACGGCGTAGGAGGTGTCGGCCGCGGGCGCGCGGGCCTCTGCTCCGGCCCGCGCTGGCGGCACCCACGACGCGGTCAGGGCGATGAGGGCGATGGCCAGCAGCGGTAGGCGAGGCTTCATGGGGGGCATGCTCCAGCGGGAGAAACATCGGTGCATCGGCCGCGACGCCAGGTGGGCCCAACGCCGTGCGGAACGGGCGCAATCGTCACGGATGCCAAAGCCGGCGCGGCGGCGCTGCGTCCCCGCATCCTCGAACGCCGCTGCCAAGGCGTCCACCCACGATCGGTGTGGTGGCCCTTCCCTCTTTCGGGGGATCGCGTTGCCCGATGCGCACGCGCGCTGCGCTGGTCCGCGCCAACCAAGCGCTGGCAGCGCGGGGCGATCAGCCCATGCCGCGGCTGATCAGGACGATGGAGGCCAGCGCCAGCGGGATGGCGAGCAGGTTCAGCCGGCCCAAGCGTTCACCGAACACGCCCACGCCCACCGCCGTACCGAGCAGCACCACGCCGATGTTCATCGCCGCGAAGACCGTCGCCGGTGCCTGCGGCAGCGCGCGGTGCGCGGCCAGGTAGAAGCCGATGTTGGCGAAGTTCAGCGCGCCCAGCGCCAGTCCGCCGACGAAGCTGCGCCACTGCAGCCGGACGCCGCGCGCATGCCGCCACAGCTGCCAGCCCAGCATCGGCACGAAGGCCACGGCGAAGGTCGCCAGCAGCGAGGCCGACAGCGGCGCGCCGTCGGCGGCGATGCGCTTGAACAGCACGTCGGTGGTCGCCCAGCCCACCAGCACCACCAGCGGCAGGCGCCATTCGGACGTGGCCGGCGTGTGACCGCCGCGCGGACGCGCCAGCAGGCAGGGGATGGCCAGCAGCCCCAGCGCCAGGCCGAGCAGCTGTGCCGCACTGGCGCGCTGGCCGAACAGGGTGAAGGCGGCGATCAGCGAGAGCAGCAGCGACAGGCGCTGGGCGATGTCGGTGCGCACCACGCCGGCGCGACGCACCGAGGCGGCCAGCACCAGGAACAGCCCCGGCAACAGCAGGCCCAGCGGCAGCCACCAGCGCCACGGCGCGTGTTCGCCGGCCAGCGCCTGCAGCGGCGGATGCAGCAGGCCCAGCGCCAGCAGCACGCCGGCCAGGTAGTTCCAGGTCACCGCCTGCGGCACATCCAGCCGCCAGCGCGGCGCCAGGCGGAACAGGACCGATACCGCCACGCTGCACAGCACCGCCAGGGCAAGCCACCACATCGATCACCGCCGTGCGCGTGTTTCAGGGCTGCGCATTATCGCAGCGCGCACTGGCTCGGACGGCGGGATTGTGTGCGACGAAAGAAAGCGGGCCGGAAGCCCGCGCAAGGCGCAGCGCCTCACCTCCAGGCGCCTCGCGCTTCGTAAGGTGTCGCGTGTCGCGCGCCTCCAGGTTTCTACTGCGGCGGCGCAGCCAGCTCCCGCGCGTCGAGAAAACCATCGTGATTGCGGTCCTGCCGGGCGAAGCGCGCGCGCAACTGCTGCACCAGCGCCGCGCGCGTGACCGGCTTGCCGCGGCTGCCGGGCAGCTCGGCGCCTTCGAGCACGCCGTCATGGTTGGCGTCGCGTTCGTCGAAGGCGTAGGTCATCCAGGCCACGTACTCCTCGACGCTGACCCGGCCATCGTGGTCGCTGTCCATGCGCGCCAGGTAGTCGGCCGTGCCGGCCGGCTGCTGGCCGTACGCGCCAGGGACGCAGGCCAGCGCCAGCGCGGCGGCCAGGGGGGCGTGCATCACGCGGCTTCGAGTCATGGCGGCAGTGTCGCAGCTGTGGCGCGATCCGGACGCCGTGCGTGCGCGAGGTGGGAGGCGCGGGAACGCCACGGGATCCCCGCCTTCGCGGGGATGAGGCGCAGCGCCCCGACGCCCAGACCTGGCATCCGGCTCGGCTTCCCGATCAGTGCGCCAGCGCGTAGCCCTTGAGCCGCTGCGAATAGGCCTGCAGCGAGGCGATGCCGCTTTCCTCGGCCTCCCTGCACCAGGCCTGCAGCTGGCGCAGGCGCTCGGCCGCGTCGTGCGAGCGGGCCTCGAGCAGGGCGGCCAGGCGCTTGCGGTGTTCGACCAGGGCGGCCATGCGCGGACGCTGGGCGATCCAGTGCTGCAGCGCGTCGCGCGCGTCGGGTTTGAGCCAGCGCCCGTCGTCGACCAGCCCGCGGCGCAGGCGGCGCGGCAGCAGCTGGCGCAGCTTCTGACCGGCAATGGAGGCCTCCTCGGCCAGCACCGGGCGGAACACGTTGCGCTGGTAGTCGGTCATGGCCTGGAAGCGGTGCGAGAGCAGCGCCTTGAGCGTGTCGGCGTCCGGCACGGCGATGTTGGGACGGATGTCCAGGCGCGGCGCCACGCGCAGCACCTTGGCCAGGCGCAACGCCTCCAGGCCCTTGATCGCGGCCCAGCCGATGTCGAACTCGAAGCGGCGCATCGCGAAGCGCGCCGAGCTCGGGAAGGCGTGATGGTTGTTGTGCAGCTCCTCACCGCCGATCCAGAACGCCCACGGCGTCAGGTTGGTCGAGGTGTCGGCCGATTCGAAATTGCGATAGCCCCACCAGTGGCCCAGGCCGTTGACCACGCCGGCGGCCCAGAACGGGATCCACGCCATCTGGATCGCCCACATCGCCACGCCCGGCAGGCCGAACAGCACCACGTAGGCAACGCCCAGCACGATCGGGCCCCAGTTGGCGCGCGGGGTGTAGAGGTGGCGCTCGAGCCAGTCCTCCGGCGCGCCACGGCCGTATTGCTCGATGTCGGCCCGGTTCCAGCGCGCCTCGCGGTACAGCTCCACGCCCTCCCAGAACACCTTGCCGATGCCGCGCGTCTGCGGGCTGTGCGGGTCTTCCTCGGTCTCGACCTTGGCGTGGTGCTTGCGATGGATCGCCACCCACTCCTTGGTGATCATCGAGGTGGTCAACCACGTCCAGAAGCGGAAGAAATGGTTCAGCACCGGATGGAAGTCCACGCCGCGGTGGGCCTGGCTGCGATGCAGGTACAGGGTGACCGAGAAGATGGTCAGCTGGGTGCACACCAGCAGCACCAGGGCCAGCTCCCACCAGGAGAACCGGGTCAGGCCGCCGGTCAGGAAGTCGATCAGGGACGGATGCATGGGTTCCCCCTCCAGGGATACCGAAGCGCAGGCAACACGCCCACCGCTGGCGTCCATAATGCAGGCTGCCCCCGCAAACTTCACCCGTCGCCCGCGTATGGCGTTCAGCCCCGCCGGCGCAGCGCCCGCCTTATGTCAGCATCGTCAGATTCAACGCCGTTTTCCGAGCCCTTGATCGAACTGGACCGCGCCACCGTGGTGCGCGGCGGCACGCCCGTGCTGGAGGACCTGGACCTGCGCATCCAGCTCGGTCAACACGTCGCGCTGCTGGGCCCCAACGGCTGCGGCAAGTCGACCTTCATCAAGCTGATCAACCGCGAGCTCTATCCGCTGGCGCGCGAGGGCGAGGCGCCGGTGCGCGTGTTCGGCCAGAGCCGCTGGAACGTGGCCCAGCTGCGCACGCGCCTGGGCGTGGTCACCTCCGACGCCACCGCCCTGCTGCAGGACATGCCGCAGCTGGGCGTGGACGATGCGGTGGTGACCGGGTTCTTCTCCAGCTTCGTCCTGCCGATCGACCAGGAAGTCACCGCGCCGATGCGCGCCCGCGCGGCCGAGGCGCTGGCGCGGGTCGGCGCGCAGGCCCTGTCCGGACGGCCAGTGGCCGAACTGTCCACCGGCCAGATGCGCCGGGTGCTGATCGCCCGCGCGCTGGTCCATCGGCCGCAGGCGCTGCTGCTGGACGAGCCCACCGCCGGGCTGGACGTGGTCGCCCAGCAGCAGTTCTGCGCGCTGATGGGCGAGCTGGCGCGGCAGGGCGTGACCCTGGTGCTGGTGACCCACCACCTGGAGGAAATCGTGCCGGAGATCGACCGCGTCGTGCTGATGCGCGAGGGCCGCATCCTGGCCGACGGCCCGCGCGCGGAGGTGCTGACCGCGGAGCGGCTGTCGCAGGCCTACGGCGCGCCGGTGCGCGTGCAGCGCGACGGCGCCGTGTACCGGGCCATCGCCGGCTGAGCGGCAGGCTTGCCGCGGGCGGGTTCCAGACCCATCTTGCCTAGCCCCGCCCTTCGCGCACCCCGCCATGCCCGAACTGCCCGAAGTCGAAACCACGCGCCGCGGCCTGGCCCCGCACCTGGAGGGCGCGGTGGTGCGCGCGGTGCTGCAACGGCGCGACGACCTGCGCTGGCCGATCCCGCCGCAGGTGCGCACGCATCTGCCCGGCGCGCGCATCGACGCGGTACGCCGCCGCGCCAAGTACCTGCTGCTGGACACCCAGGCCGGCAGCGCGCTGCTGCACCTGGGGATGAGCGGCAGCCTGCGCGTGCTGCCGGCGGCCACGCCGGTGAAGGCGCACGACCACGTCGACCTGGCCCTGGACGGCGGCCGGGTGCTGCGCTTCAACGACCCGCGCCGCTTCGGCAGCCTGCTGTGGCAGGAGCCGGGCAGCGTGCATCCGCTGCTGCAGGGGCTGGGGCCCGAGCCGCTGGCGGAGGACTTCGACGGCGCCTACCTGTTCGCGCGCAGCCGAGGCCGCAGCGCGCCGGTGAAGGCCTTCCTGATGGATCAGCGCATCGTGGTCGGCGTGGGCAACATCTACGCGGCCGAGAGCCTGTTCAACGCCGGCATCCACCCGCTGCGCGCGGCCGGCAAGGTCTCGCGCGAGCGCTACGAGGCCCTGGCCGCGGCGATCAAGGCCATCCTGGCCTACGCCATCACCCGAGGCGGCACCACGCTGCGCGATTTCATCAGCCCCGATGGCGCGCCGGGGTACTTCGAACAGGAGCTGTGGGTCTACGGCCGCCAGGGCCAGCCCTGCAAGCGCTGCGACCGGGCGCTCAAGGTGGAACAGGTCGGCCAGCGCACTACGGTGTGGTGCCCGCACTGCCAGCGCTAGCGGGAGAAAGTAACGGACATTCTGCGCTGGCGATCCCGATTCCAGCGGATATAGTCGGGTGACGGGCGGCTCGACGCGGAAGTCGATGCATGGAAGGCGGGACCGATATCACCCTGCTGCTGGATTCGGCGCGCGGCGGCGACCGCGGCGCGCTGGACCGCGTGCTGTCCACGCTCTACCAGGAACTGCATGGCATGGCGCGGCGCCAGCTGGCCGGCCAGCAGGGCCACACGCTGGACGCCACCGCGCTGGTGCACGAGTCCTACCTGAAGCTGCTCGGCGCCCAGGGCGCGGCCCATTTCGACGACCGCGCGCATTTCTTCGCCTACGCCGCCTCGGCAATGCGCTCGGTGGTGGTGGACTACGCGCGCAGCCGGCTGGCGCGCAAGCGCGGCGGCGACCTCAAGCGCGTGGCCGAGATCCCCGAGGACGTGGAAAGCAACCTGCTGCGCCTGGACGAGACCACCCTGGCGCTCAACGCCGCGCTGGAACGGCTGGACGACGCCGACCCGCGCCTGGCCAAGGTGGTGGAGATGCGCTACTTCGGCGGCCTGTCCGAGCTGGAGATCGCCGAACTGATGCAGCGCTCTGAGCGCAGCGTGCGCCGCGACTGGCAGAAGGCGCGGCTGTTCCTGCTGGCCGCGATGCAGGACGCGTAGCGCGGGCGCGGCGACCATGGATTCCGCGCGCTGGCAGCGCCTGTCGCCCCTGCTGGACCTGCTGCTGGACATGGGTCCGGAGGAGCGGGAGCAGGCGCTGGCGCGCCACCGGCAGCACGATCCGGCGCTGGCCGACGAGCTGGCCGCGCTGCTGGCGCTGGACCAGGGCGCCGGCGACAGCTTCCCGCCGCCGCTGCACGAGCCGCAGCCGAGCCTGCGCCCGGGCACGCGCATCGGCCCCTACGTGCTGGAGCACCTGCTGGGCGAAGGCGGCATGGGCATGGTCTGGCGCGCCAGGCGCGCCGAGGGCGGCTACCAGCGGCGCGTGGCGCTGAAGCTGCTGCACCCGGGCTTCGCCGACCACCGCCTGCGCCTGCGCTTCTCGCGCGAGCGCGACATCCTGGCGCGGCTGGAGCATCCGCACATCGGCCGCCTGCTCGATGCCGGCGTCGGCGACCAGGGCCAGCCCTACCTGGCGCTGGAGTACGTCGAGGGCCTGCCGATCACCGACTACTGCCGCCAGCACGGGCAGGCGCTGGAGGCGCGCCTGGCGCTGTTCCGCCAGGTCTGCCAGGCGGTCAGCCACGCGCACGCCAACCTGATCGTGCACCGCGACCTCAAGCCCTCCAACATCCTGGTCACCGCGCACGGCCAGGCCCGGCTGCTGGACTTCGGCATCGCCAAGCTGCTCGACACGCCCGACGGCGCGGTGGCCAGGACGGAGCTGCGCGCCTTCACCCTGCACTACGCCGCGCCCGAGCAGGTCCGCGGCGAACCGGTCACCACCCGCACCGACGTCTACGCCCTGGGCGTGGTGCTGTACGAGATGCTGACCGGCCACAAACCCTACCGGCTGCGCGGCGACAACCCGCTGCAGTGGGAGCAGGCCATCGTCGCGGTGGACCCGCCGCGCCCCTCGCAGCGCGTGCTGGGCGCGGGCGAGACCGGCGAGGTCGGCCTGGACGCGCGCCGCCAGGCGCGGCGCCTGCGCGGCGACCTGGACCGCATCGTGCTCAAGGCGCTGGCCAAGCGTCCGGAGGAGCGCTACCCCTCGGTCGAAGCGCTTTCGGCCGACCTGGGCCGGCACCTGCAGGGCCTGCCGGTGCAGGCGCGGCGACAGAGCCTGGCCTACCGGCTGGGCAAGTACGCCACGCGCCGACGCTGGTGGCTGATGGCCGCCGCGCTGGCGATCTGCGTGCTGGTCGGCGCGGCGGCGATCAGCCTGCGCCAGGCGCGCGAGGCCATGCGCGAGGCGCAGCGCGCGCAGGCGATGCAGGACTTCGTGATCGGCCTGTTCGACAACACCGGCGCGGCCCCGCGCGGCGAGGCGGTGGACACGCGCAAGCTGCTGGAGGCCGGCGCCGCGCGCGGCGAGCGCGAACTGGCCGGCCAGCCGCTGGCGCATGCCGAACTGCTGGCGGTGGTCGGCCGCCTGCGTCTGGGCCTGGGCGACTACGAGCAGGCGCTGGCCCTGCTCGCGCGTGGCCAGGCGCTGCTGGCCGCCACGCCGGACCCGCCCGCGCAGCTGCGCCTGCAGCTGGCCACCCAGCGCGGCCGCGCGCTGGCGCTGCTGGACCGCGGCGCCGAATGCGTGTCGCTGCTGGGCCCGCTGCAACCGCTGGCCCAGTCGCGCCGCGGGGTCGAACAGACCATGGCCAACGACTTCCTGTCCCAGTACGCGCGTTGCCTGCGCCAGGTCGACAGGCCCGACGAGGCCAGGGCGCTGTTCGAGCAGGTGCTCGCGCGGCAGCAGCTGATCGAACGGCCGACCAACCAGGCCCAGAGCCTGCTCGACCTGGCGCAGACCGCGACCGACCGCGGCGACGAGCCGGCGGCGTTCGCGCTGTACCGGCAGGCGCTGACGCAGCTGCGCGACCAGCCCGACACCGCGCTGGAGATCGACGTCCTGCGCGGCTTCGGCGCGGCCCAGCGCCTGCGCGGGGAGACCGACGCGGCGCAGGCCAGCTTCCAGCGCGCGCTGGACCTGGCCACCGCGTTCTACGACCCCCGGCATCCGACCGTGGGCCACCTGCGCGCCAATCTGATGGCGCTGGACGTGGACCGCGGCCGCTACGCGCAGGCCGAACGCCAGGCGCGCACCCTGCTCACCGGCGTGCAGCAGCAGCTCGGCCCGCAGCATCGCCGCACCGGCCTGGCCTGGAACAGCCTGGGCATCATCGCCATGGAACGCGGCGACAGCGCCCAGGCACTGGCCGACATCGCGCGCGCCATCGCGATCTGGCGCGCGCCGGGCAACGAAGGGCTGCTGCACGGCGGGCTGTTCAACCTCGGCCTGGCGCAGCTGGCCGCCGGCCAGCCCGAGCAGGCGCTGCGCGCGTTCCAGGAGAGCCGGCGGCTGCGTGTCGCCCGCTACGGTGCGGAGTCGGAGATCGTCGGCGAGGCCGACCGCATGATCGGCCAGGCGCTGGCCGACGCCGGAACGCCGGACCAGGCCGCGCCGTGGTTCGACAGCGCCGTGCGGCTGAGCACCGGAAAGACGGCCATGCCGCTGCGCCAGCGCGCCGCCGAACTGGCGCAGGCGCGCAACCAGGCCCGGCTCGGCCAGCTCGCGCCGGCGCAGGCGACGATGGCGCGCCTGGCGCAGTTGCCCATCGACACCAGCGAGACCCAGCGCCTGGTCTGGCGCGCCCGCGCCTACCTGGCCGAATCCCGCTGCGGCAGCGCCGCGCCCGCCCCGGCGTCCGACCTCAAGGCGCTGCAGAACGAACTGCACGGCGCCCAGCCCGAGGGCGGCACGCTGGTGCGCGAGATCGACCACATCGCCCAGGCCTGCAACGCGCGCCTGCTGGCGCGCAACCGCTAGCGCCTTACCTGGGCAGCGGCAGCGGCGCCTGCAGCGGCTGCATGGACGACTCGCCGCGGGTGATCTTCTTGTATTCGGCGCGGCTGACCGAGACGTAGGACTCGTTGCCGCCGATCTCCACCTGCGGCCCGTCCTGTACCACGCGGCCCTGGCCGTCCACGCGCACGGTCATGGTGGCCTTGGCGCCGGTGTGGCAGATGGTCTTGATCTCGCCGAGCTCGTCGGCCCAGGCCAGCAGCGCCTGGCTTCCTTCGAACAGCTCGCCGCGGAAATCCGTGCGCAGGCCGTAGCACAGCACCGGGATGCCGCGCTGGTCGACCACCTCGCTGAGCTGCCAGACCTGCGCGCGGCTGAGGAACTGCGCCTCGTCCACCAGCACGCAGTGCAGCGCGCCATGGGCGGCGATGTCCGCATCGACCACCGCCAGCAGGTCGTCGGCGGCGGTGAAGGCCGTGCCCTCCGCGCGCAGGCCGATGCGCGAGGCCACCACGCCGGTGCCGGCGCGATCGTCCAGCCGCGGCGTCAGGATCAGCACCCGCATCCCGCGCTCGCGGTAGTTGTGCGCCGACTGCAGCAGCGTGGTGGTCTTGCCGGCGTTCATTGCCGAGTAATAGAAGTAGAGCTTGGCCATGAGGCGGGGAAGGAGTGGGAAGGAACGAGGAACGCGTGACAACGGTCGCGCCTCAAGGGATGAGAGAATACTCGCAGCGGGAACGCTCCCGCCCTCCCCGTTTCTCGTTCCCTCTCCACTCGTCCCTGGCCCATGGATTTCCTCAACCCCCCGCAGCGCGCCGCGGTGCTGCATGTCCATGGCCCGCTGCTTGTGCTGGCCGGCGCGGGCAGCGGCAAGACGCGCGTGATCATCGAGAAGATCGCGCACCTGATCGCCTCCCGGCGCATGCCCGCCAAGCGCATCGCGGCGATCACCTTCACCAACAAGTCGGCCAAGGAAATGCGCGAGCGCCTGGCCAAGCGAGTCAAGGGCGATGCGGCCGAGGGCCTGACCATCTGCACCTTCCACGCCCTGGGGCTGAAGTTCCTGCAGATCGAGCACGCCGCGGCCGGGCTGAAGCGCAACTTCTCGATCTTCGACGCCGACGATTCGGCCGCGCAGATCAAGGACCTGATGCCGGGCGCCAAGCCGGACGCGATCGAACAGATGAAGTCGCTGGTCTCGCGCGCCAAGAACCAGGGCCTGTCGCCCGAGGCCGCCGCCGAGCTGGCCAAGAGCCCGCGCGAGGCCGAGGCCGCGGCCCTGTACGCGCGCTACCAGGCGCGGCTGGCGAGCTTCAACGCGGTGGATTTCGACGACCTGATCCGGCTGCCGGTGCAGATCCTGGAAAGCAACGCCGAGATCACCGCGGCCTGGCGCGAGCGCATCGGCTACCTGCTGGTGGACGAGTGCCAGGACACCAACGACGCGCAGTACCGCCTGCTCAAGGCCATCGCCGGGCCGCGCGGCGACTTCACCTGCGTGGGCGACGACGACCAGAGCATCTACGCCTGGCGCGGCGCCAACCCGGAGAACCTGCTGCAGATGGGCCGCGACTATCCGCAGCTGGAGATCGTCAAGCTGGAGCAGAACTACCGCTGCTCCAACCGCGTGCTGCGCGCGGCCAACGCGCTGATCGCGCGCAATCCGCACGAGCATCTCAAGCAGCTGTGGTCCGATCAGGCCGACGGCGAACGCATCCGCGTCTGGGAATGCCGCGACAACGACCACGAGGCGGAGAAGGTCGCCGCGGAGATCGCCTTCCTGCAGGCGGCCAAGCAGGTGCCCTGGAGCGAGTTCTGCATCCTGTTCCGCGGCAATTTCCAGTCGCGCGTGCTGGAGAAGGCGCTGCAGCTGCTGCGCATCCCCTACCATCTCACCGGCGGCACCGCGTTCCTGGACCGGCAGGAGGTCAAGGACGCGCTGAGCTGGCTGCGCCTGGTGGCCAATCCCGACGACGATGCGGCGTTCCTGCGCGCGGTGCAGAACCCCAAGCGCGAGGTCGGCGCGACCTCGCTGGCGCGCCTGGCCGAGATGGCCCAGCAGCGCCACCTGCCGATGGCGCGCGTGGCCGAGATCACCGGCGCGCTGCAGGCGCTGCCGCCGCGCGCGGCCAACGGCCTGGCCAGCTTCAACGACGCCGTGCGCGGCCTGCGCGAGCAGGCGCCGCGCACCTCGGCGGCCGATCTGGTGCGGCTGCTGGCCGAACGCTCGGGCCTGCTGGCCGACCTGCGCGTGCAGTCCAAGGACGAGGCCTCGTTCCAGCGGCGCAAGGCCAACCTGGAGGAGCTGGCGGACTGGTTCGGCGGCGGGCCGCGCGGCGCCAGCGCGGGCGACCTGGCCGCACAGCTGGCGCTGCTGTCGCGCAACGACAAGGACGACGGCGGCAACCAGGTGCGGATGATGACCCTGCACGCGGCCAAGGGGCTGGAGTTCCGCTACGTGTTCATCGTCGGCTGCGAGGACGGCGTGCTGCCGCACGAGACCGCGCTGGAGGAAGGCTCGCTGGAGGAGGAGCGCCGGCTGATGTACGTGGGCATCACCCGCGCCAAGGAAGGCCTGTACCTGAGCCACAGCCGCACCACGCGCAAGTTCCGCGAACTGGTGCGCCTGCAGCCCAGCCGCTTCCTCGATGAGCTGCCCGCAGCCGAACTGCAGCGCGACGGCGCCGACCCGGTGGCCGATGCCGCGCACAAGCAGGAGCGCGCGAAGGCGGGGTTGGCGGCGATCCAGGCGTTGTTCGACGATTAGTCGGACAGTGCCACGCCGTGTGGCTGCGTTCGGGGGCATGCGACGCTACCAGCGGCTGGCGGCGCCTCCGCTCCCGTGGCAACTTCCTGCCGCTCTCCCGTAAGCGGAAGATCGGTTCTCAGATTTCTGCTGAAAGCCGATGGGCTCCCGCTTTCGCGGGAACGACGGTGGAGCCTCTGACGCTTGGCCGGGAAAGCCCCGACCCCTCCCCCTCAGTCGCTAGCCGCGACTTCGAGCTCCCCTGCGCTGCGCGCAAGGGAGGGGGCCACAGCCTCAAGCCTCAAGCCTCAAGCCTCAAGCCTCGAGCCTCGAGCCTCGAGCCTCGAGCCTCGAGCCTCGAGCCTCGAGCCTCGAGCCATCCGCAGCATGTGCTGATACTCGCGGCAAGGCGCTTTGCCCCCTCCCTTTCGCCGCAGGCGAAGGGGAGGGCCGGGTGGGGTGCTCTTGATCCCGCTGCGGCTTTCGATGACCTGAAGCGGCCGAAGATCTCACTCAACCGCTTCAACGTTCAGCCCGTGCGGGCAGCCGCGCCGGAACGACCACGGTGCGCTGCACGCCGGACAACGCCGCCCATGCCAGCCATCGCGGCGTCCGCGTGCGCGGCGTGCGGGCGCACCTGGCGCGTCATACCGGAGGCGGCGCGCTCAGGACAGCTGAGGCACCGCAGGACCCGCGGGCTGCAGCTGCGCCAGGCGCGCTTCCAGATCGGCCACGCGCGCCTCCAGCTCGGCGATGCGGTGCTCCAGTGCGCTGGGGGCGCTCTCACCGGACCCGCTGGTAACGCGCGCGCTGATCGCCGCCACGTCCACCGGCCCGGCCAGCAGGTGCATCCAGCGGTCCTCGCGCTGGCCCGGGCCGCGCGGAATCTGCACCACCAGCGCCGATTCGCGATGCGCCAGGCGCTCCAGGTGGTGGCGCGCGTCCTCCGCGTCGGCGAACGAGGCCAGCCGCTCGGCGCGGGTCAGCAGTTCATTGACCGTCTGCGGGCCGCGCAGCAGCAGCAGGCCGAGCAGCGCGACCTGCTGGTTGGGCAGGCTGAAGGCCTTGTCGGCGAGGTGTTCGTAGCGCTCGGCGCGCGAGGAGAACTGCTGGCGCGCCAGGCCCAGGGACTCCAGCGCGCGCAGCGCATGCTGCACGGCGCCGGCCTGCAGGTTCATGATCGGATCGCGCGCGGTCTTCTGGTTGGCGGCCGACACCGCGGCATTGACCGTCAGCGGATAGACATCCGGCGTGGTGGCTTCCTTCTCGATCAGGCAGCCCAGCAGGCGGGCCTGGGCGGCGTCGAGCACGGGCAGGTCGGCGGCATCGGTCACAAGGCACCTGGAACGGTTCAAGGGGCCGGCAAGGATAGCCGCCGCGCGCGGCCGGCGCCGAAGTGAGGCTGTCACCGGCAGCCGGTAAACTTGCGGGCCTCTTTCGCGTCGATCCTCCCACGTGACCGCAACCCGACCGCTGCTCCTGAGCCTCTGCACCGTGCTGGCCCTGGCCGCCTGCAAGCGCACCGACCCCGCCGCCGCGCCGGCCGCCTCCACGCCGGCCCCGGCCGTCGCCGCGGCCACCCAGCCCGTCCCGACCACGCCCACCGCACCGGCCGACGACAACCTCAACGCGGTGCTGTGGGTGCAGCGTTCGGTCGAATACCAGGCCCTGTCGATCCAGACCTATCGCGCCGCCGCCGATCACCTGGACGCCGCGCTGAAGGAAAAGCACTGGGACGCGCTGGTGCCGGAAGAGCGCGGCAACGCCGCCACCGGCCTGAAGCCGGCGGTGATCCTGGACGTGGACGAGACCGTGCTGGACAACTCGCCCTACCAGGCGCGCCTGATCCGCGACAACGCCGAATACGACGAGGTCAGCTGGGACCGCTGGGTGGCCGAGAAGAAGGCCAAGGCCGTGCCGGGCGTGGTCGACTTCGCCAAGGCCGCCAACGCCAAGGGCGTGACCCTGCTGTACGTCTCCAACCGCGCCGTGCACCTCAAGGACGCCACCATCGCCAACCTCAAGGCGGTCGGCCTGCCGGTGGCCGACGACAGCGTGTTCCTGGGCCTGGGCACGAACGTGCCGGGCTGCGAGCAGAACGGCACCGAGAAGAACTGCCGGCGCAGGCTGGCCGGGCAGCAGTACCGCGTGCTGATGCAGTTCGGCGACCAGCTGGGCGACTTCGTGCAGGTGGTGGCCAACACGCAGGCCGACCGCGAGCGGCTGCTGACGCAGTACCGCGACTGGTTCGGCGAGCGCTGGTGGATGCTGGCCGGCCCGACCTACGGCTCGTGGGAGCCGGCGCTGTTCAACAACGACTGGCAGCAGCCGCGCGAGGCGCGCCGCGCCGCCAAGCGCGCGCAGCTGGACGTGGCGCCATGAGCGCGCTGCAGCTGGCCCCGCGCGAGCGCCTGATCGTCGCCCTGGACGAACCCACCGGCGCGCAGGCGCTGGACTGGGTCGATCGCCTGGGCGATGCGGTGGGCTTCTACAAGATCGGCATGGAGCTGCTGGCCTCGGGCGATTACTTCAGCGTGCTCGACGCGCTGGCCAAGCGCGACAAGAAGATCTTCGTCGACCTGAAGTTCTTCGACATCCCGGCCACGGTGGCCGGGGTGATCGCCGGGCTGTCGCGCTGGCCGGTGACCTTCGCCACGATCCACGGCTGGCACGCGCCGATGATGCAGGCCGCCGCCGAAGCGCGCCGTGGCGAGCTGCGCCTGCTGGCGGTGACGGTGCTGACCTCGATGGACCGCGGCGACCTGGCCGCGATGGGCATCGACGCCGAGCCGCAGGCCGTGGTGGTGCAGCGCGCGCTGGCCGCGCAGGCCGCCGGCATCGACGGGGTCATCTGCTCGGGCCTGGAGGCCGCGCCCGTGCGCGCGGCGGCCGGCGCCGGCTTCGACATCGTCTGCCCCGGCATCCGCCCGGCCGGCAGCGCGGTGGGCGACCAGAAGCGGGTGCTGGACGTGGCCCAGGCCTTCGCCGCCGGCGCCGATGCCATCGTGGTCGGCCGGCCGATCCGCCAGGCCAGCGATCCGCGCGCGGCGGCCGAGGCGATCCAGCAGCAGATCCTCGCCGCGCACCAGCCCGCCTAGGCCGCCAAGGCGCAGGCGCCGCGGCAGCTGCGGAGCACGCTTGAGGGCCTGCACGCACGGCGTGACATGCCGCCATCCCGAGCGAGCATGCCCGCGTGGTGGGTTGCGCGATATCGTCGAGGCCGGACCAGGCTCGCCCTGACCGGCGAACCGCATGCAGGGGGGCGCGCATCCGCACGGCGCTTCACGGGATCAGGTCGCCGCCACGGGTCCTGCCACGCTGGGAAGGACGGCAGGTCGCAGCCGTCTGGCAGGGCAGACATATTTGCGAAATTATCCGTTTTAAATCAATAGCTTGAGAAGCAACACTTAAAGTGTTGCATTGCCTTTATTCAGGGGTTAGGCTGTGCGCCGTCCGGCCCTGGGCCGGAGCGTTGCCACAACCGATGTCCTCCGGGCCCGACCCGGATTTGCCAGGCCCGCGCGTCGTCATTCGACCGGGCCTGTTTTTTTTGCGCCCCCATCCAAGTGCCCGGCTCTCATGTGCGGCGGCTTCGGAAGGGCAGCGGTCCGGCGGGCGGGGCCGCTTACCGCGGCGAAGCCGCTTGCTGGGGCGTCGTCCGCCCGCGTGTTGCCCGCGACACATGCAGCGGCCAAGATGCCCCCCACCTGGAGAGAACCCCCATGCCTCGGGCCCTGCGCATACCCGCCGCCGTCCTTGCCTGTGCCCTGGCCGTCCTGGCCGCGTGCCAGCGCTCGCCCAAGCCGGTGGTCGACGACCGACCGGACGGCCCGGCCGCCACTGTGCGTCACCTGGCGGCACAGCTGCGCCAGTACGACCTGGCCGGCTTCGCCCGCGATGCGGTGCCCGCCCAGGACTACCAGACCTTCGCGGCCGGCTGGGCCGCCGGCGCCAGCCGCTGGCCGCTGAGCGAACTGCCCCTGCCCGAACGGCTGGTGCCCATGCTGGCCGCACTGTCGGCCAACGACGCCGAACGCCAGCTGGGCATCGACTACGACCGCAACCTGGCCGGCCAGGTCACCGACCTGCGCAACGCCGCGCAGACCCTGGGCCTGTTCATCGGCCAGTACGTGCGCAGCCAGGGCGAATTCACCCCCGACCAGCGCGCGCATTTCGGCCAGGTCGTGCCGGCGCTGACCGCCTGGGCGCAGTCGGCGCCGCTGGCCGATGCCGCCCGCGCCCATACCGCGCTGCGCACCCTGGTACCGGCCGCGCGGGCGACCGGCATCGATTCGGAGGCCGACCTGACCCAGGCCGGCATGGCCGGCGCCCTGGCCCGGCTGGATCCGTTCTTCGCCGCGCTGGGCGGCGTGCTGGCCGACTACGGCCTGTCGCTGGACGACAGCCTGGCCAAACTGGAAGTGGGCGAGGTCACCCAGGAGGGCGACCTGGCCAAGGTCGCGGTGACCTACCCGCTGGCCGGCAAGCCGATCCAGCTGACCGTGACCCTGCGCCGCCAGGGCGGCCACTGGTACGTGGCCCACTACATGGACCAGGCCGCGGCCCTGCGCAAACGCCTCGAACAGCAGGCGCCCACTGCGCCTGACGCGCCGGCGCCCGAGGCGCCGTCCCCTTCCGCGCCGCCGGCGTCCTCGCCACCGCCGCCGGACGGCAAGGTGGCCGGAACGGTCACCGGGGCCGGCAACGGCCATTGGGCATAATGGCCGCGATGCCTGACCAGAACCCCCTGCCCTTCCCCGAAGACCCGCGTCCCGAGCGCGAGGACGCACCGCCGGCAGAGGCGGCCGACGCCGCGGCGTCCGCACCCGCGCAGCTGCCGGTGCCGGTGTCCGCCCCGATCGGCCGCACCGGCAAGCCCCCGCTGTGGGCGCGCCTGCTGCACAAGGTGGTCGACCCCTGGGTCGAGCTGGACATCGAACCCGAGGCGCCGTCCACGCTGCTGGACAGCCGTCCGGTGTGCTACGTGCTGGAAGACTACGGCCTGTCCAACGCCCTGATCCTGGACCGCGCCTGCCAGGCCGCCGGCCTGCCCTCGCCGCTGCTGCCGCTGCCGGTGCCGGGCGACCCGCTGCGGCGCAAGCGCGCCTACCTGGCCCTGTCGCGGCGCATCGCCAGTTCGCTGATCCCCGAGGCCGGCAGCACCAAGACCCATTCGGACTCGCTGGCGCGCCTGCTGCAGGCGCACCGCCTCAATCCGGCGCTGGACGTGCAGCTGGTGCCGGTGTCGATCTTCGTCGGCCGCGCGCCGGACAAGCAGAGCGGCTGGTTCGCGGTGCTGTTCTCGGAGAACTGGGCGCTGGTGGGCCGCTTCCGCCGCCTGCTGGCGATCCTGCTCAACGGCCGCAGCACCATCGTGCGCTTCTCCGCGCCGGTGTCGGTGCGCGACGCCGTGGCCGAACAGCTGCCGCCCGAGCGCACGGTGCGCAAGCTCTCGCGCGTGCTGCGCAAGCACTTCCACCGCATCCGCGAATCGGTGATCGGCCCGGACCTGTCCACCCGCCGCCTGCTGGTGGACCAGGTGCTGGCGGCCGAGCCGGTCAAGGAGGCCATCGCCGACCAGGCGCGCCGCGACAACTCCAAGCCCGAGGACGCGTGGAAGAAGGCCCACGCCTACGCTTGGGAGATCGCCGCCGACTACTCCAACCCGGTGGTGCGCTCGGCCAGCTTCCTGCTCAGCCACGTGTGGAACCGCATCTACGCCGGCGTGCTGGTGCACCACCTGGACAAGTTCAAGGACGCCGCGCCCGGGCACGAGATCGTCTACGTGCCCAGCCACCGCAGCCACATGGACTACCTGCTGCTGAGCTACCTGCTGTACGAACGCGGCATCGTGCCGCCGCACATCTTCGCCGGCATCAACCTCAATCTGCCGGTGGTCGGCACGCTGCTGCGCAAGGGCGGCGCGTTCTTCGCCCGGCGCTCGTTCCGCGGCAACCCGCTGTACTCGGCGGTGTTCAGCGAGTACATGGCCCAGCTGGTGGCCGGCGGCTATTCGATCGAATACTTCGTCGAGGGCGGGCGCTCGCGCACCGGCCGGCTGCTGCCGCCCAAGGGCGGGGTGATCTCGATGACCGTGCGCGCCTACCTGCGCCAGCCGCGCAAGCCGGTGCTGTTCCAGCCGGTGTACATCGGCTACGAGAAGCTGATGGAGGGCAAGAGCTATCTGGACGAACTGTCCGGCCGGCCCAAGCAGAAGGAATCCATCTGGGGCCTGCTGTGGTCCATCCCCAAGGTGCTGCGCTCCAATTTCGGCCAGGTGGTGGTGAACTTCGGCGAGCCGATCGAGCTGACCGACATGCTGGCCCGGCACGCGCCGGAGTGGGACGGCAAGCCGCTGTCCGAGGAAGACAAGCCACGCTGGCTGTCGGACACCGTCGATGCGCTGGCCACCACCATCAACACCCGCGTCAACGCCGCCGCCGACGTCAACCCGATCAACCTGCTGGCGCTGGCGCTCCTGTCCACGCCCAAGCACGCCATGGCCGAGGCCGACCTGATCGCGCAGATCGAGCTGAGCAAGACCCTGCTGGCGCGCCTGCCGTATTCGGACCGCGTCACCGTCACCCCGCACAGCCCCGAGCGGATCATTGCCCACGGCCTGGATATCAACGTGCTGCGCCGCATCTCCCATCCGCTGGGCGATGTGCTGGACGTGGTCGATGAAGACACCGCGGTGCTGCTGAGCTACTACCGCAACAACGTGCTGCACCTGTTCACCGCGGCCTCGTGGATCGCCTGCTGCTTCCAGAACAACCGGCGCATGGCGCGTTCGCGGCTGATCGCGCTGGGCCAGCAGCTGTATCCGTTCCTGCAGGCCGAGCTGTTCCTGCCGTGGACGGCCGAGGAGTTCGGCGAGCGCATCGACCGCACCATCGATGTCTTCATCGAGGCGCACATGCTCGAACAGATCAACGATGACGATGGCGGCGTCCTGCAGCGCAATGCGGGGCAGACCGACGAGGTCTTCCGCCTGCGCGCGATCGGCCACTCGCTGCAGCAAGCCTTCGAGCGCTATTACATCGCCATCTCGGTGCTGGTGAAGAACGGCCCGGGCACGCTGGGCGCGGCCGAGCTGGAGAGCCTGTGCCAGCAGGCCGCCCAGCGCCTGAGCCTGCTCTACGCGCCGGCCGCGCCGGAGTTCTTCGACAGGACGCTGTTCCGCGGCTTCATCCAGAAACTGCGCGAGCTCAAGCTGGTGTGGCCGGACGAGCACAGCAAGCTGCTGTTCGACGCGCGCCTGGACGCGTGGGCGCGCGATGCCAAGGTGATCCTGGGCCGCGAGCTGCGCCACACCATCGAACGCGTCAGCCCCGAGGCGGCGCGTCCGGAACCGGCGCCGACGCCTTCCGAATAAGCCCGCATGGCGCTGTCCCCGCCCGCCGCGACGCCCGACATCGCCGCCGACCGCGGGCCGGCGTGGCTGGAAGTGCCGCGCCTGGCCGGCCGGGTGCTGGCCCGGCACTGGCCGGCGCTGCTGTTCTGGTTCTTCGCCATGCGCGTGTGCTACGACGCGCTGATGCAGCTGGCGGTGCGGCTGGGCAGCTACAGCGCGCTGCTGTCCTTCGCCGCGCTGTCGCTGCTGATCGTCACCCAGCTGGCCGGCACGATCCTCATGTTCCAGTCGCTGCGGCCCTCGCTGCCGATGCTGGCCGGCGGGGCGACCACGCCGCGGCTGGACCCGGCGCGCGCGCACTGGAGCGGTGCGCTGGCGGTGGCGCTGCTGCCGTTCTTCGCCTACTACGCCGGCTGGGGCCTGCTGGAGAACCTGCGCCGCGACTTCCGCACCGGCTATGTGATGGGCGTGTGGGACAAGGAGGACCTGGCCAACGTCCTGCACCTGAAAGGCATCTGGGTCGCGCTGGCCGTCGCCTGGGTGCTGCGCTGGGCGGCCAAGCGCCGCGCCGCCGCCGGCGAAGGCTGGGGCTGGAAGCTGCTGGTGACCGTGTGCGAGGCCTACTGGGTGTTCGTCGGCGTGGCCGCCATCACCCGGCTCCACGGCGTGGCCAAGGACTGGTGGCACGCGCGGGTGGTGTATGTGGCGGCGACCCGCTGGTGGGAGAACCCGGCCTCGTTGTTCACGCTGTTGCCGCCGGCCAGGCGTCTGCTGGCGCCGGCGTGGGACGTGGTGAACACGGCCGCCGGCGCGGTGGTGCTGCCGCTGATCTGGCTGGCGATCACCGCGCTGATCTACGGCATCGACCTCAAGAAGGCCCAGCGCCTGGACCAGGCCGATGCCCGCCTGGAGCAGCTGGTGCAGCGCTTCCGCTCGCTGCACTTCAGCCTGCGCATGCTGGCCGACAAGGCCAGCGAGGGCTGGACCAGCAAGGGCGTGCCGGTGGTCAACAGCCTGCGTCTGGTGCTGCGCGCGGGCCTGCCGGCGCTGCTGACCCTGTGCGTGGGCTGGCAGCTGCTGGCCTGGATCGACTCCTGGGCCTGGCACTGGATGCGGCAGGTGATCGGGCCGCAGTCGCCAGCGGTGCAGCAGGTGCAGGGCCAGCTGTATGCGGTGTTCCTGACCACGCCGCTGTCGTTCCGCACCTCGCTGCTGACCGACGCGCTGCGCACGGTGCTGCTGGCGGCCACCTTCGACCGCGCCATCGCGCGGCTGCCGGGCGCGCGCTAGCGCCCGGCCCCTGGAGCGGCACGTCCTAGAGCGGCACGTCGAGATGGCGGCCGGCCACGCCGGCCAGCGGACTCAGCTCGATCCGCGCATGCAGGCCGTGCACGTCCTGCGCGCGCGGCAGCACGAAGGCGTGCTGGAACAGCAGCGGCTGGCCGGGCGCGATGGTCACCTGGTCGCCGTTCGCGTCCAGGCCGTGGCCGCAGCCGGGCGGCAGGCGCGGCCCGGCCAGCCGTGGCAGCGCATTGGGACCCGCCTCCCAGCGTCGCCCGGCCGCATCGGTCACCGCGCCGCGACAGGTCTCGAACAGCGCCGCGTCGGCGCCCGCGGCGCGCACCACCTCGTAGCGCAGCAGCAGGACCACCGCGTCCTTGCGCAGCCAGCCGCGCAGGCGGCGGTCGCCGGGTTCGACCACCTCGGCCGAGACCAGCCGCCAGCGCGCGCCGGCGAAGCGCGCCCACTGCCCGGGCTTGGCGGTGACCGGGATGTCCGGATGCAGGTCGAGATCGCGCTGGCGCGCCTGCCAGTAGGGCAGCCACAGGGCCAGCGCGCCCAGCACCAGCGTGCCGGCCAGCCAGCCGGCGTTGCGCCGCCACCAGCCCGTCGCGATCGTCGTGTTCATTGGCGCAGATCCAGCACCGGCTTGGCCTCCTCGAGCATGCGCCGCGCGCGCGCCGCGTCCAGCCCCAGGTCGACATCGACCAGGCTGTCGCCGCCGGCCGGCAGGCTGGTGCCCCAGAACAGCTGCAGATGCGCGCCCTGCAGCTGATCCGGCGGCAGTTCGAAGAACCAGGCGCCGACTTCCTGCAGCCCGGGCGCCAGTTCGCGCCCGGACAGGTTGAACGCCGGCAGGCGCGGACGCTCGGCGCCGGTGGCGACATACACCCGCCCTTCGCGGGTGCGCAGCTGCGCGGTGAGCATGCCCGGATGCTGGGTGGCCTCGACCTTGGCCAGGACCGACAGCCACACGCCCGGCGTGCGCAGGGTCCGCGCCTCATCGCCCGGATACGGGCCGTTGAGCAGGTAGGCGTGGACCACCTTGAGCGCGCCGACCTCGACCCGGAAGTTGCGCCCGACCGCGGCGCTCGCCGGCGCCGGCTGCAGCAGCGGCGCATCGCGCTGCTCGTAGCTGGACTGGTGCTTGCGCAGCACCACGATCGCCGCCAGCGCCAGCGCGATCCACAGCACCTGCCGCCAGCGCAGGCGCGGCACCGACCAGGCCCCCGCGCTCATGGCGCCACCACCCGGTCGCGCAGATCGCGCAGCGGCAGCTGCATGAGCGCCATCGGCGCGCCCTGCATCCAGCCGCCCTGGTCGTTGAGATAGGCCTTGGCCACGTAGTCGCGCGCGAACAGGCCGAACAACGGCTGCGCCGGCACGGCCGTGCCGGCCGGCAGCGACCACACCAGTTCCACCCGCTGGCGCAGGCGCGGCTGCAGCCCGGTCAGGGTGCTGTGGTCATCGGCCAGCTGCAGCACGTCGGGCCGGGTCGGCTCGCCCCGCGCGTCGACCAGCACCACGTCCTCGCGCAGGAAACCGTAGCCGTTGACGCTGCGCCCGGTGAGATTTTCGATGTCGGCCTCCAGCACCAGATACAGCGCCTGCGGGTCGGCCGGATCGACCCGCCCACCCGGCCGGTAGTGCGCCAGCCACGTCCGGCGCGGCGTCACCGCCATCGCCCCGCTGCGCAGCGTGGTGTCCGCGCCGCTGCGCGGCAGCGGGTGGGGCTTGCCCGAGGCGTCGCCGAACCCGCCCAGCGCCGTGGTGATCACCAGGGCCAGCAGGGCCACCGCCGCCGCGGCCTGCCACCAGGGGTTGCGTGCCTTCTCGATGAGTTCCTGCTTTCCGACCACATCCAGCGCTCCGTGGGCGGCGGCACCTTAGCACCCGCGCCGCCGCGGCGGCGACGCTCAGCCCAGCACGGGGAAGGCCTGCTCCAGCCAGCCGCGCGCCGACAGACCGAGCTGCGGACGCTGCACCAGATCGACCAGCGGCGAGCCGCAGCTGACGAAAGTGCCGGCGTCCTCGCACACCAGCGCCATGCGCAGCAGGCCAACATCGCCGGGCACGATCGCCGGCGGCAGGTACTCGCGGAATCCGTAGAAGGCGAACAGCGCATGCAGCGCCGGATCGCAGGCGATCAGCGCGAAACGCACGCCGGAATCACGCGCCAGGCGATAGCTGTCGCGCAGCAGCGCATCGATGACCTGGCGGGTGCGGAAGTCGGCCAGCACCTGCAGGCGCGACCCGACAACGATGTGTTCCGGCGCGCAGGCGCCGCTGAAGCGGTCCAGCTGCAGCAGCGGGCCGAGCTCGCGCCGCAGCTGCGGGGTATCGGTGGCGTGCACGCGCAGGGCCGCCACCAGCGCATCGCCGGCGAAGACCGACACGATGGTGGCGCTGGCCTCCAGCAGGTCGTCGGCTTCGGGCTCCCGCCCCTGCTCGGCGGCCAGGCGCTGGCGCATCAGCCGCAGCGGGGCGCCGGTCTGGCCCGGCCCCAGGCGCACCACGCGCAGCCCGCCCCCCGTGGGCGGGAGTGCGATGGCGGAAGCGGTGGAGCCGAGCGGAGGCATGGGCGGACGAACAACACCAGGCGCCCGGACAAGGCAGGGCCGTACCCGGGAATCAAGCAAACATCGCGCCAATCCGCCCTGGCGCCGGCGATCGCACGCAACTGCCTGTCGGGACGGGGGTTTCCGGCCCATGGTCCTGCGACGGGGGTCCCAGGGCGGTGACCGCGGCGGTCACATCTCGCCGCTGTGGCTCAGGCCGGCTCGTCGGGAATCAGGGCGCTTTCCAGGCGGGCGATGCAGTCCTTCAGCCACAGCTTGCGCTTCTTCAGGCGCTTGATCGCCAGCTCGTCGGCCTGCAGGTCGGCGATGCCGCGGCTGATCTGATCGTCCAGATCGCGATGTTCCCGCCGCAGCGCGGCAAGCCGGGTGACCGTATCGCTGGTGAGCCCCTGGTGCACCCGCCCAGCATACGCAAAGACCGCAGCAGACGGTGCGCGCGGCTGCGGCCTCGCCGTCCCCGGAGGCCCGCGCGGGGCAGGAAGGTCGGCGGCCGGCTAGAATGCACGCCCCCCATGTCCACGCCCCTGCCCCTGCAGCTGATCGACAGCGCGCCGCCGCCGGCCGGCGCGCAGGCGCGCGCGCGTCGCGAGCAGACCAAGCTGGCCAAGCGCCTGCGCCGCCAGGTCGGCCAGGCCATCGCCGACTACGGGATGATCGAGGCCGGCGACAAGGTGATGGTGTGCCTGTCCGGCGGCAAGGACAGCTACACCCTGCTGGACATCCTGCTGCAGCTGCAGCGCAAGGCGCCGGTGCCGTTCGAGCTGGTCGCGGTCAACCTGGACCAGAAGCAGCCGGGCTTCCCCGAGCATGTGCTTCCCGCCTACCTGGAAGGCCTGGGCGTGCCGTTCCACATCATCGAGCAGGACACCTACTCGGTGGTCACGCGCGTGGTGCCCGAGGGCAAGACCCTGTGCTCGCTGTGTTCGCGCATGCGCCGCGGCGCGCTCTACGCCTACGCCGCCGAGCACGGCTTCACCAAGATCGCCCTGGGCCACCACCGCGACGACATGGTGGCCACGTTCTTCATGAACCTGTTCCACCACGCCAAGCTCTCGGGCATGCCGCCCAAGCTGCTGTCCGACGACGGCCGCCATGTGGTGATCCGCCCGCTGGCCTATGTGCGCGAGGCCGACATCGTCGAATACTCGCAGGCCAAGGCGTTCCCGATCATTCCCTGCAACCTGTGCGGCAGCCAGGAGAACCTGCAGCGTCGCCAGGTCGGCAACCTGCTCAAGGCCTGGGAGAAGGAGCACCCGGGCCGGATCGAGCAGATCGCGCGCGCCATGGGCGACATCCGGCCCTCGCAGCTGGCCGATGCCAAGCTGTTCGACTTCGCCGCCCTGGGCCGTGCCGAAGGCGCGGTGCAGCCCGATGCCCACGCCTGGCTGCGCGGCGAGACTCCCGGGCTGGACTGATGGCGGTACGCGGATTGCCCCATGGACCTCGATTGACGGTGGCGCTGTCGGCACTGACCGTGCTCGCCGGCTGCGCGCGCGCCGGCGCCGACGCGCCCGTGGCCGCGAACGCCGAGACCTCCGCGCCCGCGGCGACCCCGGCCCCACCGGTGATGACGCCGCGCCAGGCGGCCCAGCGCCAGGCCAAGATCGAGCAGGCCCGCGCCGGCCAGCAGTACCTGGACGATCCGGCCGGCCAGTGGGCCACCAGCGCCACGGCCAGTTCGACCTATGCCACCGCGCTGGCCGGCCAGGACGAGCGCTGGACGCCCGAGGCGGCCACCGGCGCGCCCGATGCGGAAAGCGTGCGCTACCCCGAGAAGGGCTGGGCGCCGGAGCAGGCCGCGGGCAAGCGCCGCGCGCCGGAATGGCTGGAGCTGCGCTATGACAAGGCGGTGTCGGCCAGCGCGGTCCGCGTGCGCCAGGTCGGCCTGCCCGGCCGCCTGCGCCGGATCGAACTGATCGACGAGACCGGCGCGCGCCACATGGTCTGGAACGGCCCGGACCGCGCCCCGCGCGACGCCCAGCAGGTCACCTGGTTCCAGGCGCGCTTCGCGCCCACGCCCTACCGCACCCGCGCCGTGCGCCTGAGCGTGACGCCCGGCGCGCCGACCGGTTCGATCGACGCGGTGCAGCTGGTCGGTGCCGCGCCCTAGGGCCTGTCGCCCGTCACCGGCAGCGCCCGGTTCCGGCACCGCCGCCGCGCCGGCCTGTCAAGGCTGTCGGCGCCGGCCGCAGCCGCCATAATCCACGATCTCCTTCGCCGCGCCGTCCGCCGCTTCCAGCGCGCCGCGCGCTCCACACGGTCCCCTGCATGTTCTTCCGCAATCTCACCCTGTTCCGCTTCCCCACCTCGCTGGATTTCTCCGAACTCGACGCCCAGGTCGCGCAGGCGCCGCTCAAGCCGGTCGGCCCGCTGGAGATGAACTCGCGCGGCTTCATCAATCCGTTCGGCCGCTCCGAGGAGGTCGCCACCCATCGCGCCGACGACGCGATCTGGGTCAGCGTCGGCGGCGAGGACAAGCTGCTGCCCGGCGCGGTGGTCAACGACCTGCTGGCGCGCAAGCTGGACGAGATCGAGGCCAAGGAAGGGCGCCGCCCCGGCGGCAAGACCCGCAAGCGGCTCAAGGACGACCTGCTGCACGAGCTGCTGCCGCGCGCCTTCGTCAAACCCTCGCGCACCGATGCGCTGATCGACGCGCGCTCGGGCTTCATCGCCGTGGACGCCTCCTCGCGCAAGAGCGCCGAGAACGTGGTGTCCGAGCTGCGCGGGGTGATGGGCAGCTTCCCGGCCATGCCGGTCAACGCCGAGATCGCGCCGCGTTCGATCCTCACCGGCTGGATCGCCGGCGAGCCCCTGCCCGAGGGGCTGAGCCTCGGCGAGGAATGCGAGATGAAGGATCCCATCGACGGCGGCGCGGTGGTGAAGTGTCAGAAGCAGGAGCTGCGCAGCGAAGAGGTCGACAAGCACCTGGAAGCCGGCAAGCAGGTCACCAAGCTCGCGCTCAACCTGGACGACCACGTGTCCTTCGTCCTGGGCGAGGACCTGATCATCCGCAAGCTCAAGTTCCTCGATGGCGCGGTCGACCAGCTGGAGGACAACATCGAGGACATGCGCGCCGAACTGGACGCGCGCTTCGCGCTGATGAGCGCCGAGGTGCGGCGGCTGTTCTTCATCCTCGAAGGCGCCCTGAAGCTCAGCAAGGTGGAGTAACCGCGCCGCGGGCTGTCGCCGGACCGTCAAACGCGCGCCGCACGCGTCCGTACAATGGCCGGCATGTTGCTGCGCCGGCTCATCGCCAAACCCACCCGCACGGTCGAGCGGGACACCGTGCTGTTCCCCGCGGCCGACGGCGGCGCCCCGATCCAGATCCAGCGCGTGCGCGACCCGCGCGCCCGCCGCATCCGCCTGAGCGTGGACGAGCGCGGGGCGCGCCTGACCCTGCCGATGCGCGCCAGTCTGGTCGCCGGCGATCGCTTCCTCGCCCTGCACCGCGACTGGCTCTACGACCAACTGGCCCGCAGCGTGCAGGCCTGCGAAGTGCAGCCGCTGCAGCCGGGCCAGAGCACGCACCTGCCGCTGCGCGGCGCGCTGATTCCTTTGCACTGGCAGCCCGGCCGCTACGCGCGCCTGGCGCTGGAGGACGACGGCCTGCACGTGCAGTGGCCGGCGCGCGGCTCGCAGGCCACCCTGGCGCGCGCGCTGCGCGAGTTCTACGAGGCCCAGGCGCGCAGCGACGTGGCGCGCTGGATGCCGCGCCACCTGCCCGGCCTGCCGCGCGCGCCGTCGCGGCTGCGGCTGAAGATCATGTCCTCGCAATGGGGCTCGCTGAGTCCGGACGGCACGATGGCGCTGGACCTGTCGCTGGTGCTGGCCCGGCCGAGCGCGTTCGAATACGTGCTGGTCCACGAGCTGTGCCACCTGGCCCAGGCCAACCACTCCCAGGCGTTCTGGAACGAGGTCGAACGCCGCTTCCCCGACTGGCGCGCCGAACGCGCCTACTTCCACGAAGAAGGCCGCGCCCTCAAGGCGCAGCTGCGCGCGCTGCTGCAGCCCTGAAGCAACAGGCACCTGTGGGTGGAGCCGGCTGGAGCTGGCTGGGAGCCGCCATGGCGGCTCCCACAGCGGTCAGTCGTTGCTGCCGAGCGCGTTGCCGATCAGCGCGGCCACGGCGGCGGGGTCGTCCATGTGCACGTGGTGGTGGCCAGGCAGCACGAAGGTCTGGCCGTGGCGCAGGCGCGCGGCGCGCTGGCTGCGGATCGGCTCAGGGAAGTAGGGCTGGGCGGGCGTGGCCAGGATCACCCGCGCCGGGCAGTCGATCGATTCGACGATGGCATCGACCTGGGCATGCGTGGCGCGGTACAGCGAGGGCAGCATCAGGCGCGGATCACTGCTCCAGACCCAGCCGGCGTCGACCGCGCGCACGCCGCGCTCGACCAGCAGGGCCGCGCTGGCCTGGCTCAGGCCGTTGGCCTGCATGCGCGCACGCACCGGCGCGTCCAGCGATGCGAACACGCGCAGCGGCCGTCGCGCGGGCTGGCGCGCCCGCTCGATGGCATCGCGCAGGCGGCCGCCGGCCTCGGCCGCGTCCTCGGCCAGGCCGCCCAGCGCCTCGATGCACACCAGCGCGCGCACGCGCCGCGGGCAAGCCGCGGCAATCAGGCTCGAGATCCCGGCCCCCATCGAATGCCCGAGCAGCGCGAAGCGCGTCCAGCCGAGCGCATCGGCCGCGTCGAGCACCGCGTTGATCGCCACGAACGGCGAATACTCCACACCCGGCGGCAGGTGCGGACTGTGACCGTGCCCGGGCAGGTCCAGCGCCAGCACGTCCAGCGGCTGCGGCAGATGCTCGAACAACGGCAGCCAGCTGGCCGCGTTGTCCAGCCAGCCGTGCAGGGCGATGACCTTGGGCCCGTGCGGATCGCCGCCGCGCAGCGCGGCCAGCGCGCCGACCTGGGTCGGCACCGTGACCGGGCGCAGGCTCATGCCCGCATCGGCCCGAACTGGCGCTCCAGCATCGCCACCAGCGCGCGCGCATGGGCGGGCGCGTCGTTGAGGCAGGGGATGTAGCGCAGCGTGCCGCCGGCGTGGGCGAAGCCCTCGGCGAACTGCATGCCCACCTCCTCCAGCGTCTCCAGGCAGTCCACGGCGAAGCCCGGGCAGACCACGTCGACCTGGGTCACCCCGCGCGCGGCCAGGGCGGCCAGCTCGGCGTCGGTCGCCGGCTCCAGCCAGCGTTCGGCGCCGAAGCGCGACTGGTAGGTCAGCGTCCACTCGCCCTCGCCCAGGCCCAGCGCCTGGGCGATCAGCGCGGCGCTGCGCTCGCAGCGCTGCGGATAGGGATCGCCGCCGTCGGCCACGCGCTGGGGCAGGCCGTGGAAGGAGAACAGCAGGTGCGCGCCAGCGCCATGCTGGGCGCGCCATTGCGCGATCGACGCGGCGACCGCGGCGATCCAGTCCGGGTCGTCCGAATAGTCCTCGACCCACTGCAGGCGCGCGTCCGGCGCCGATGGGTGCACCGCGCGCGCCGCGTCCTGCATCGAGGCGGTGGTCGTGGTCGAGTACTGCGGATAAAGCGGCAGCATCCGCACCAGCCCGCCCTCGTCCCGGAGCCGCTGCAGCAGCGCGCGCAGCGAGGGTTCGCCGTAGCGCATGGCCGGCAGCACGCGCCAGTGCGGCAGCAGGGCCTGCACCTGCGCGGCCAGGCCGGTGGTGTACACGGCCAGCGGCGAGCCGCCCTCCAGCCAGACCTTGGCGTACTTCTCCGCCGACTTGGGTCCGCGCAGCGGCAGGATCACCCCGCGCAGCAGCGGCTGCCACAGCCAGCGCGGAATCGCGACCACGCGCGGGTCGCTGAGGAACTCGGCCAGGTAGCGGCGCACCGCCGGCGCGGTCGGCGCGGTCGGTGTGCCCAGATTGGCCAGCACCAGCGTGCCGGCGACGGCGGAGGCGGGAGAGGAAGCAGCCTGGCCCATGGCCGCGGCGGAGGGAGCGTCGGACATGCGCGGCATGATGACAGATGCCGCGCGGGCTCATGGCCGATTCACTCGCCGCTCACTAGGCTCGCGGCGTTGCATGGCGGCCGATGGCATCGTCGGCGCGCGCTGCGTTGTCCCGCCACTTTCCCCGGAGCCTCCCGCATGCCCCTGTCCCGTTCCACGCCGCGTCGCCTTGCCCGCCTGGGCGTGCTGCTGCTGGCCAGCCTGGCCGCCACGCAGGCCTTCGCCGGCACCGAGCAGGACGATCGCGCCACCAACGCCACGCGCGTGCTGGCCGACATCCAGCGCATCCCCGAGGAATCCATCCCCGACAAACTGCTGGACGAGGGCAAGGCGATCATCGTCATCCCCGACTCGCTCAAGGTCGGCCTGGTGTTCGGCGGGCGCAGCGGCCACGGCCTGATGTCGGTGAAGAACCCCGACGGCACCTGGTCGCAGCCGGTGTTCGTCAAGCTCACCGGCGGCAGCGTCGGCTTCCAGGCCGGCGTGCAGTCCTCGGACATCGTGCTGGTGTTCCGCAACGACCGCTCGCTCAACAACATCGTCAACGGCAAGGTGACCCTGGGCGCCGATGCCGGCGTGGCCGCCGGCCCGGTAGGACGCAACGCGTCGGCCGCCACCGACGGCCAGCTCAAGGCCGAGATCTGGTCGTGGTCGCGCGCGCGCGGCCTGTTCGCCGGCATCGCCCTGGACGGCGCCGTGCTGTCCATCGACAACGACGCCAACGTGGCCGCCTACGGCGCGGGCGCCACGCCCCGGGCGATCTTCGAGGCGCGCGCCGGCCGGCCCTCGTCGCAGGTGGTGGCCTTCCGCGATGAACTCGAGGAAGCCACCGCTGCCGCGCGCGCCGCACGTGGCGGCGACGCCCGTCCGGTGGTCACCACCGGCACGCCCAGCGCGCCGCCGGCCGCGCCGGCCTATCCCGAGGCACAGACCGCGCCGATCGGCGCCGGCCAGCCGGCGCAGGCGCAGCCCGCGCAGCCGCAGCCGGCGCCGCAGCAGGGCTTCCAGCCGGTGGGCGAAGGTGAAATCCGCACCGAACAGCTGAACTGAACGCCCCTGGCCGTCGCGCGGCCGCCGGCTTGCGGTCGCCGTGGTCAGCACAAGCGCGCGCCGCGTAGGCTATCCTGACCGTCCACTTCTTCCCGGCGGGTCCGACATGGGCGGTTTGAGCATCTGGCACTGGATCATCGTGTTGGCCATCGTGCTGCTGGTGTTCGGCACCAAGCGCCTGACCAGCGGCGCCAAGGACCTGGGCAGCGCGGTGAAGGAATTCAAGAAGGGCATGCGCGACGACGAGGACAAGCCGGTCGCGCGCCTGTCCGACGAGGCGCGTGGCGCCGACGAGGCCGCCGCCAAGGAGCGCGAGCGCGAACGCAGCGGCGACGCCCGCTGACCGCAGGCGCTGTCGTGGTGGCACCCTGCCCGCGCCGGCCCGGCTGAGGCCCAAGGCGCCGTCATGTTCGAGATCGGCTTCCCCGAACTCATCGTCATCGCCGTGGTCGCGCTGGTGGTGCTCGGCCCCGAGCGCCTGCCCAAGGCGGCCCGCTTCGCGGGGCTGTGGGTGCGCCGGGCGCGCAACCAGTGGGATTCGGTCAAGCAGGAGCTGGAGCGCGAGCTGGCCGCCGAGGAGCTCAAGCGCAATCTGCACGAGGCCCAGGAGGCCCTGCGCCGTACCGAGGAACAGGCACGCCGCGGCGGCGCCCAGGCCCAGCAGCAGTTCGACGAACTGCGCACCGCGGTGAAGGACACCGGCGCCGAGCAAGGCGCCGCAGCGGGCGCGGACACCGCCGCCGACGTGGCCGCCGCGTCCGCGCCGCAGGCGCACGTCGAACCCGCCGCCGTTGAACCCACCGCGTCCGAGCCAGGCCATGAACGCCCCCGTGCCTGATCGCTCCGAGCACGAGGCCGAAAGCAGCCTGATGGAGCACCTGATCGAGCTGCGCACGCGGCTGATCCGGGGCCTGGCCGGCGTGGCGGTGGTGCTGGTGATCGCCGTGCCCTTCGCCAAGCGCATCTTCGAGCACCTGGCCCGTCCCCTGCTCTCGCAGCTGCCGGTCGATCAGGCCGCCAAGATGATCGCCGCCGACCCGACCTCGGGCTTCTTCGCGCCGATCAAGCTGGCCTTCTATCTGGCCCTGTTCGTGTCCTCGCCATGGCTGATCTACCAGGCCTGGTGCTTCGTCGCGCCGGGCCTGTACCGGCACGAGAAGCGCCTGGCCGTGCCACTGCTGGTGTCCTCGATCGCGCTGTTCTTCGCCGGCTGCGCCTTCGCCTACTTCGCCGTGCTGCCGGCGGTGTTCCATGCGCTGACGCTGTTCACCCCCGACGTGGTGACCCTGGCGCCGGATCCGGCCAAGTACCTGGACTTCGTGGTGGTGATCTTCCTGGCCTTCGGCCTGAGCTTCGAGCTGCCGGTGGCCATGGTGATCGTGGTGGCCTTGGGACTGGTCACGCCGCAGCAGCTCAAGGAATCGCGCGGCTACGCCATCGTCGGCGTCTTCATCATCGCCGCGATCATCACCCCGCCCGACGTGGTCTCCCAGCTGATGCTGGCCCTGCCGATGTGCCTGCTCTACGAGCTCGGCATCCTCGCCTGCCGCTGGGTCCTCCCCCGTAAAGCCGCCCAAGCCTGAAGCTCGCGCCCAGTGGGCTCCAGCTCTTTGTGGGAGCCGCCATGGCGACATGGCCTTCCCGGTAAAGCCGCATCGCCGCCGTGGCGGCTCCCACAATGGGGCTGGACCCGCTGCGGATGGATCGGGACTTCTTTCGAGCCGAAGCCTATTCGCTCAACGCGCGCGGCAGCGGGCCGGCGGGCGGTGGCCGCGCCGAGCGAGGCAGGAAGCCGAGCGCCCGAATCAGGGCAGGATGCCCTGATGGAGGGAAAAGCGGCCACCGCCCGCCGGACCGCTGCCCATCCGAAGCCAGGAATCCACGCGCCGCAATTCCCCAAGAGGGAAGAACCCCGACCGGAGGAACGTCAGGCCGCGAAGGTCGAAGGCGGCGGCAGCGGGCCGGTCGGCGCGACGGCGCCGGGCTGGCCCAGCAGCTGGCTCCAGGCGCTGGTCACGCAGCCGGCCAGCAGCGGCAGCATCACGCCCATCAGCAGCACGTTGGTCAGCAGAATGCCCAGCAGCTGGCCGGCGACCATGGCCACCGCCAGGCCCAGCAGCTGCACGACCACCAGCAGCGGCACCAGCACGATCACCAGCAACAGGTAGAACACCACCACCGCCGGCAGGTTGTGCAGGCAGGCGCGCAGGCTGTTGAACATCGCCTCCAGGCCGCGACGCTGGCCGAACAGCACGTCCGGCACCGCCACGAACACCAGCAGGCTGGCCACCAGGCCGCCGGCGATCAGCAGCAGCAGCCACAGCAGCAGGCGCCCGGCCGGCAGCTGCGCCACCATCGCCGGATCGGGCTGGCCGCCGCTGGCGGCCTGCTGCTCGAGATGGCCGATGACCTCCTGCAGCTTCTGCACCCCGTCGGTGCCCAGCAGCGCCATCAGCAGCACGCCGGCGGCGATGGCCAGCAGCACCTGCGGCAGCAGCGTGGCCACCAGGCTGGAGATGCGGCCGGAGCGGAACCCGCCGAACAGGTCGCCCGGCACCACCGGCTGCGCGCCGGCCACCTTGCGGGCCGCGCCGACCATGCCCGCGAACAGCACCGGCGAGGCCAGCCCCAGCAGCAGCTGCAGGAACAGCCCCGGCACCGTGGCCAGCGCCATGACCTGCGCCACCAGCAGCGACAGCAGCGCCCACAGCGCGCCCAGCGCGCCCAGCTGCAGCGGCGCGCGCTTGAGCGCGGCCAGCCCGTCCAGCAGCCATTGCGCGCCGGCGCTCGCGGGCACCTTGTTGATCATCGACATCGAGACACTTCCGAAAGAACGCAGGGGGGAGGACAGGAACGGCCCGGCGCGCCTGGCCGGGGTCAGCGGGCGCGGGCCTGTCGCGCGTGGCGCACGAACCGCCGCAACAGTGTGCGCGCCTGCGGCGCGGCCGTCACCTCGCGGTGGATGCGCACCGGGCACTGGCCGGTGCTGCGCAGGTGCTCGGCGCGGGCGACCACGTAGCCGCGCATGTGGTGGGTGGCGAATTCGGGGTGGAACTGCACGCCCCAGGCGCGCTCGCCCCAGCGGAAGGCCTGGCAGCCGTCGCGCTGCGAACGCGCCAGCACCGTGGCCCCTTCCGGCGCGCGCAGCACCGTCTGCACATGGCTGGTGTGGGCCATGAAGCCCTCGGGCAGGTGCGCGAACAGCGGGTCCTGCGCGGCCGGCGGATGCAGATCGATGCGCACCGTGCCCGATTCGCGCCCGGCCGGGTTGTAGGCCACCTCGCCGCCCAGCGCGTGGGCCAGCAGCTGGTGGCCGTAGCAGATGCCCAGCAGCGGCCGGCCCTCGTGCGCGGCCTGGCGCAGCCAGCCGGCCGCGCGCTCGCTCCAGTCGGCGCGGTCGGTGACCATGGCCGAGGAGCCGGAGACGATGATCCCGGCGAAGTCGCCATGCGCGGGCAGCGCGTCGCCGCGCTCGACATTGGCCACCACCGCCTCGTCGGCCTCCAGGCCGGCGGCGACGCGGATCCAGTGGGAAAAGCCACCATGGCGCTTGAGGCTGCGCAGCGGCTGGCCGGTTTCGACGATCAGGAAGGGCGGATTCATTCCCGAGGGGGCAGGACGGAGACGACTTCCTCGATTGTCGTCAGACCGCGCGCCACCATGTCAAGGCCCGCGTCGCGCAGCGTGCGCATGCCCTGGATGCGCGCGGCCCGGGTGAAGGCGGCCAGCTCCATGTCGGCGCGGATCATCGCCCGCAGCTGCGGGGTCAGCGGCATCAGCTCGTACAGGCCCACGCGGCCCAGGTAGCCGGTGCGGCGGCACTCCAGGCAGCCCACCGGGGCGTTGGGCGCGGCATCCTCGGGCACCTGGCGGCCGGTTTCCAGCAGCGCGTCCCAGGCATGGGCCGGCAGCGTGGTCGGCTGGCGGCAGTGCGGGCACAGGGTGCGCACCAGGCGCTGGGCCAGCACGCCGCTCAGGGTCGAGGCGACCAGGTAGTGCGCCACGCCCAGGTCCAGCAGGCGGGTGATGGCCGAGGGCGCGTCGTTGGTGTGCAGGGTGGACAGCACCAGGTGGCCGGTCAGCGAGGCCTGCACCGCCATCTGCGCGGTCTCCAGGTCGCGGATCTCGCCGATCATGATGATGTCCGGGTCCTGGCGCAGCAGGGTGCGCACGCCGGAGGCGAAGTCCAGGTCGATGTTGTTCTGGACCTGCATCTGGTTGAACTCGGGCGAGATCATCTCGATGGGGTCTTCGACCGTGCACACGTTGACGTCGGCGGTGGCCAGCTTGCGCAGGGTCGAGTACAGCGTGGTGGTCTTGCCCGAGCCGGTCGGGCCGGTCACCAGCACGATGCCGTGCGGCGCCTCGACCAGCGCGTTCCAGCCGGCGGCCTCGGTCGGGCTGAAGCCCAGCTCGGCGATCGGCTTGAACGCGGTGTCCGGGTCGAAGATGCGCATCACGCACTTCTCGCCGAAGGCGGTGGGCATGGTCGACAGGCGCATCTCGACCTCGCGCCCGCCGGGCGAGCGGGTCTTGATGCGGCCGTCCTGCGGGCGGCGGCGCTCGGCCAGGTCCATGCGGCCGAGCACCTTGATGCGCGAGACCACCGCGGTCATCACCGGCGGCGGCAGCTCGAACACCTTGTGCAGCACCCCGTCGATGCGGAAGCGGATGCGGCCCAGCTCGCGGCGCGGCTCCAGGTGGATGTCCGAGGCGCGCTGTTCGTAGGCGTACTGCAGCATCCAGTCGACGATCTGCACCACGTGGTGGTCGTCGGCGCCGACCTCGCCGCTCTGGCCCAGATCGACCAGCTGCTCGAAGCTGGGCATCGCGGCGTTCTGCTCGCGGTCGCGCATGTCCTTGGCGCCGCGCACCGAGCGCGTCACGCCGAAGAACTCCATCGTGTAGCGGTGCAGGTCCAGCGGATTGACCAGCACCAGCTCGATCTGGCGCCGGGTCAGGTGGGTCAGGTCCGGCTTCCAGCTCAGGTCCAGCGGTTCGCTGGTGGCGATCAGCACGCGGTCGTGTTCGACCGCCAGCGGCAGGATGCGGTGGCGTCGGGCATAGGCCTGGCTGACCACCGCGGTGACGCTGGCCACGTCCACCCGGGTCGGGTCGATGCGCAGGTAGCGCACCTCCACGCGCCGGGCCAGCCACTCGGTCAGGCGCTCCAGGCTCAGCTCGCCCCCCGCCGCGGCGGCCAGCTTGAGGTTGGCCAGCAGCACCAGCGGATGCACCTCGCTGGCGCTGCGCGCGCCGGCGGCGGACATCTGGATGCGGCCGCGGTCGGCCTCGGCCACCAGGCCGTCGGCCAGCAGTGCGCGGGTGACCTGGGCGAAGTCCAGCCGGCCCGACCCGAGCACCGTGGACTCCGGCGAGAAATCGGCCCTGCGCTGGGTCTGTTCCATGGCGGCGTCGGCTCCTGGCCGTGTCCCTGCGGCCGAAAGCGGCTGCATCACGCCCGTATACTAGCCCACCCCTTTTTCCGCCCTTCGCCGCATGACTGTCACGACGGCCACACCCATCACCTTCCAGGGCCTGATCCAGACCCTCAACCAGTTCTGGGCGGCGCAAGGCTGCGTGCTGATCCAGCCGCTGGACCTGGAGGTCGGCGCGGGCACCTTCCACCCGGCGACCTTCCTGCGCGCGCTCGGCCCGGAGCCGTGGAACGCGGCCTACGTGCAGCCCTCGCGCCGCCCCACCGACGGCCGCTACGGCGAGAATCCCAACCGCCTGCAGCGCTACTACCAGTACCAGGTGGCGATGAAGCCCAACCCGGACAACATCCAGCAGCTGTACCTGGATTCGCTCAAGGCGCTGGGCATCGACCCGCTGGTGCACGACCTGCGCTTCGTCGAGGACAACTGGGAATCGCCGACGCTCGGCGCCTGGGGCCTGGGCTGGGAAGTGTGGTTGAACGGCATGGAGGTCACCCAGTTCACCTACTTCCAGCAGGCCGGCGGCCTGGAGTGCAGGCCGGTGCTGGGCGAGATCACCTACGGACTCGAGCGCCTGTGCATGTACCTGCAGGACTGCGACAACGTCTACGACCTGGTCTGGACCTACGGCCCGGACGGCGCCCCGGTGACCTACGGCGACGTCTACCACCAGAACGAGGTGGAGCAGAGCGCGTACAACTTCGAGCACGCCGACGTGGCCGAGCTGTTCCACCGCTTCGACGCCTGCGAGCGCGAGGCGATCAAGCTGGTCGAGGCCGGCCTGCCGCTGCCCGCCTACGAGCAGGTGACCAAGGCCAGCCACAGCTTCAACCTGCTCGACGCGCGCCGCGCCATCAGCGTGACCGAGCGCCAGCGCTACATCCTGCGCGTGCGCGCCCTGGCCCAGGCCGTGGCCAAGGCCTATTACGCGCAGCGCGAGAAGCTCGGCTTCCCGGGGCTCAAGCGCGCCGCGCACGAGGCCGCGGCATGATCCTGATCGGCATGTTCGACTCGCCGTTCGTGCGCCGCGTGGCGGTGAGCATGGACGTGCTGGGCATGCCCTTCGAGCATCGCGACTGGTCGGTGGGCCGCGACTTCGACCGCATCCGCGCCTACAGCCCGCTCGGCCGCGTCCCGGTGCTGGTGCTGGACGACGGCGAAGCGCTGACCGAATCGGCGGTGATCCTGGACTACCTCGACGAGGTCGCGGGGCCGCAGCGCGCGCTGCTGCCCGCGCACGGTCCGGCACGGCGCCAGGCCCAGCGCCTGATGGGCTTCGCCACCGGTGCCGTCGAGAAGGCGCTGCACCAGGTGATGGAGCGCGTGTTCCGTCCCGCGGACAAGCGCCACGCGCCGTGGGTCGAGCGCTGCAACGCGCAGATGCGCGGCGCCCTGGCGGTACTGGAGCAGACCTGCGTCGAGGCCGGCGAGCGCGAATGGCTCATCGGCGACGCGATGAGCCAGGCCGACATCACCCTGGCCTGCTGCACGACCTATGCGCGCGACGCGGTCCCGCACGATCTGGCCGACACGCCGGCGCTGGCCGCACGCGTGGCGCGCTACGAAGCGCTGCCGGTGTTCGCCAACCGCTACGTCCCGTTTTTCGCGCCGACCACCTGACGGCGCACGACGACCTTCCCGATGCACCTCGCTCGCCCGGCCGAGCGAGCCCCTCTCCAAGGCTTGACCACATGAGCGAACAACTTCCCCTCCTGATCGAACTGGGCACCGAGGAGCTGCCGGTCAAGGCGCTGCCGGGGCTGGCCGATGCGCTGTTCGACGGCATCAAGGCCGGGCTGGAAAAGCGCGGCGTGGCAGTGGACGCGCGCGAGGCCCGGCCGCTGTTCACCCCGCGCCGGCTGGCGGTGCTGCTGCCCGGCGTGGCGGTGGAGCAGCCCGAGCAGGCCAGCGAGGTGTTCGGCCCGTACGTGAACATCGCCCTGGACGCCGATGGCCAGCCGACCAAGGCGCTGAGCGGCTTCGCGGCCAAGGCCGGCGTGGACTGGACCCAGCTCGAGCGCACCACCGATGCCAAGGGCGAGCGCTTCGTGCTGCGCGCCACGCGCGCCGGCGCGCGCACTGCCGACCTGCTGCCCGAGGTGATCGCCGAGGCCGTGGCCGCCATGCCGATCCCCAAGCCGATGCGCTGGGGCGACCACGACTACGCCTTCGCCCGGCCGGTGCAGTGGCTGGTGGCGCTGCTGGGCGAGCAGGTCATCGCCACCACGCTGATGGGCGTGGCCGCGGGCCGCGAGAGCCGCGGGCATCGCTTCGAGCACGACGCGCCGGTGTCGATCGGCGCGCCGGGCGACTATGTGGCCGCGCTGGAGGCCGCGCGCGTGCTGGTCGATCCGCAGCAGCGCCGCGCGCGCATCATCGAACAGGTCCAGGCCGCGGCGCGCAGCGTCGATGGCGACGCGCGCGTCACCGACGACAACCTGGAACAGGTCGTGTGCCTGACCGAGTGGCCGAACGCGGTCGCCTGCAGTTTCGAACCCGCCTTCCTGGCCGTGCCGCAGGAAGCGCTGATCGAGACGATGGAGATCAACCAGAAGTTCTTCCCGGTGCTGCGCGATGGCGTGCTGACCGAGCACTTCATCGGCATCGCCAACATCGCCTCGCGCGACCCGGCGCAGGTGCGCGCCGGCTACGAGCGCGTGATCCGTCCGCGCTTCGCCGATGCCAAGTTCTTCTTCGACGAGGATCTCAAGCAGGGCCTGGTGGCGATGGGCGCGAGCCTTGCGACCGTGACCTACCAGGCCAAGCTGGGCACGGTGGCCGACAAGGTCGCGCGCGTGGCCGCGCTGGCGCAGGCCATTGCCCCGCAGGTCGGCGCCGACCCCGCGCTGGCCCGGCGTGCTGCGGAACTGTCCAAGAACGATCTGCAGTCGCGCATGGTCGGCGAGTTCCCCGAGCTGCAGGGCATCGCCGGGCGCCATTACGCGCTGGCGGCCGGTGAGCCGCAGGAGGTCGCGCTGGCCATCGACGAGGGCTACCAGCCGCGCTTCGCGGGCGACGACATCGCGCTCTCGCCGCTGGGCAAGGTGCTGGCCATCGCCGAGCGCCTGGATACGCTGGCCGGCGGCTTCGCAGCGGGCCTCAAGCCGACCGGCAACAAGGATCCGTTCGCGCTGCGCCGCAATGCGCTGGGGCTGGCGCGGACGATCATCGAGAGCGGGTTTGATCTGGACGTACGCGACCTGATCGGCTCGGCCGTCATGCAGACGGGCACCGCTGTCGCAGCGCATGCAGCTCGGAATGAGAAAGCCGGAAAGCCGGCCGAAGCGAATGCGCTGCTCGAGCCGGCGAAGGGCGACGACTTCGTGACCGATCACCTCAAGGGTCACTTTGCGGCGCACGGCAAGAGCTTGATGCAGCTGGATCTGGCACCGCTTGTTTCAGAGCTCTACGACTTCATCCTCGACCGCCTGAAGGGCTACTACGCCGACAAGGGTGTGCCGACCACGCAGTTCAACGCGGTGGCCGAACTCAAGCCCGCCTCGCTGTACGACTTCGACCGCCGCATCGAGGCCATCGGCACCTTCGCCGCGCTGCCCGAGGCCGCCGCGCTGGCCGCGGCCAACAAGCGCATCGGCAACATCCTCAAGAAGGCGCAGGCCGAGGGCGTGCAGATCCCCGACCATCTGGATCGCGGCCTGATCGAACACCCGGCCGAGGCCGCGCTGGCCGAGGCCGTGCAGGCCGCGATCGGCGACACCGACACCGCCCTGCACCAGCACGACTACGTCGCGGTGCTGGCGCGCCTGGCGCTGCTGCGCGAGCAGGTGGACAGCTTCTTCGACATGGTGATGGTCAACGCCGAGAACCCAGCCGTGCGCGGCAATCGCCTGGCCCTGCTGCATCGGCTGCACGCGCGCTTCGGCAAGGTGGCCGACATCGCGCAGCTTTCGGTCTGAGGACGGCCAACAGGCCCGTTGTTCCCGCGCAGGTGGGCACGGCGGGCTTCGGCTTGGCCGGGATGCAAGGCGCTGGGTTCCCGCGTGCGCGGGAACGATGGTAGAGAACTGACGGCGCACTCGGCGCACACGCCGTCATGGCGCCTTAACCCGGCGCGGGACGGCGGTTGGGTATGCTTTGGCCCATGCGCGTCCTTTCCCCGCTTGCCCTCGCCGCCGCGTTGTCTCTGTCTCCGGCGCTGGCGTGGGCGGCGGCCATCGTCGATCAGGTGCAGATCAAGGGTCTGAACGAGGACGACGACACCCAGGCCGCGATGGCCGAGAACATCCGCGTGGCGCTGACGCTGAACGACGCCCTGGGCAAGCGCCTGGGCGAGGCGCGGCTGGAATATCTGCTGGAACAGACCAAGGACGAGGCCGCCCACGCGCTCGAGCCCTTCGGCTATTACGGGCCGACCATCACGGTCACCACCACCCGCCTGGATGCCAGCCAGGCCGCGCGCGTGGAGCGGCAGAAGAAGACCGGCGGCAAGGGCAAGGACGACGACGAGAACGACGACGACGACGACGATCGCGATACCGCGCCGCAGCCCAGCGCGCAGGTGCAGCGCGACGCCAGCGACGCCGACGGCAAGGTGACCACCTCGGTGGCCCCGGCCGACGTCAATCCCGATGCCAGCGAGGGCACGGCCGCGCAGCAGGCCACCGGCGATGCCGCGCCGACCGCCGCCAACGCACCGCGCGTGCGCGCACCGGCCGACCACCTGACCGTGGTGGTCACCGTGGAGCCGGGCGAACCAGTGCGCGTGCGCGATGCCGACATCCGCATCGAGGGCGAAGGCGGCAGCGACCGCTACCTGGCCCAGGACCTGAAGGACTTCGCGCCGCGCCCGGGCCAGGTGTTCGACCACCAGACCTACGAGGCCAGCAAGCTCAAGATCGTGCGCCGCCTGGCCGAGCGCGGCTATCTGGACGCGGACTTCCAGGACCGCCGGGTCGAGATCACCCGGGCCCAGCACGCCGCCGACATCGATCTGTCCTGGGTCAGCGGCATCCGCTACGACATGGGCCCGACGATCTTCCACCAGGATTACTTCCGGCCCGGCCTGCTCGACCAGCTGGTCTACTGGGACGAGGGCAGCTACTACCACCAGGGCAAGCTGGACCGGCTGCGGCAGTCGCTGGTGGCGCTGGACTACTTCAGCAACATCGACATCCAGCCCGATCCGGACCGCGCGGTGGACGGCCGCGTGCCGATCGGCGTCAACCTGAAGCTGGCCAAGCGCAACATCTACACCGCCGGCCTGAGCTACGGCACCGAATACGGCGCCGGTGTGCTGCTGGGCGTGGAGCGCCGCTACGTCAACTCGCGCGGGCACAAGCTCAAGACGCTGCTGGACTACGCGCAGAACCGCAAGGCGCTCACCAGCACCTACCGCATCCCCGCATTCAAGTGGCTCGATGGCTGGTACGCGGCCACCGCGCAGCTGTACGACGAACAGACCGACTACATCGACACCCGCCGCATCGAGCTGATCGGCAGCCGCAGCGGCCAGCTCAACGAGAACTGGACGCTCACCGCCTCGATCCACGCCCTGCGCGAGCGCTGGAAGCTAGAACTGGAGGACGAGAACGGCGATGGCGCCGAGGCCGCCGCGCCGTACCGCTACGCGACCTACGTCTATCCGCAGCTGGAGGCGCAGTACGTCAACGTGGACGATCGCCTGTTCCCGCGCAGCGGCATCGTCGCGCGCTCGACCCTGCGCGGTGGCCTGGAAGGCGCCGGCTCGGACACCAACTTCGCCCAGCTGCAGGTCGGCGCGAGCTGGTTCAAGGGCATCGGCGCCAACGACCGCTTCATCCTGCGCGGCGAAGTGGGCCAGACCACCGCCGGCTCGACCGACGCGCTGCCGCCGAGCCTGCGTTTCTACGCCGGCGGCGACAACAGCATCCGCGGCTACCAGTACCGCGAGGTCGGTCCGCGCGTGCGCACCGAGGGCGGCGAGTATTCGGTCGGCGGCAAGAAGCTGGTCACCGCCAGCGCCGAATACGAGCACTACTACAAGGGCGGCCCGTTCGGCGGCGCGATCTTCGTCGACACCGGCAGCGCCTACAACGACTCGCCCGACCTCAAGACCGGCGTGGGCGTCGGCGTTCGCTACCGCTCGCCGATCGGCCCGGTGCGGGTGGACATCGCCCACGGCCTGAACGATCCCGACTCGGTCGTGCAGCTTTACCTGAGCATCGGGACCAGCCTGTGAGCCGCACGCCGCAGGACCTCACCCCCGAGGAGCGCGAGGCGCGCATCGCCGAGCTGCGCGCCCGGCGCAAGGCGCGCATGCGCACGCTGGCCATCCGCAGCGCGATCGGCGTGGCCACGCTGGTGGTGGTGGCGCTGGTGGCGCTGTACTGGCTGCTGCAGACCGTGGCCGGCCGCGACGTGCTGCTGGCGCAGGTGATCGCGCGCCTGCCGGCCGGCAGCTCGCTCACCTACGCCAGTGCCGAAGGCCCGGTCGCCGGGCCGCTGACGCTGCGCGACGTGCACTTCCACATGGACGGCATCGACTTCACCGCCAGGCGCGTGCTGCTGGATCCGGACCTGCGTCCGCTGCTGGGCAAGCGCCTGCGCCTGGACCGGCTGGAAGTGGAGGACGCGACGCTGGAAGTCGCGCCCAGCCCGGACAAGCCGTTCGAACTGCCGCGCTGGCCCGAGGTGATGCCGCAGATCGAGCTGCCGCTGAACCTGCAGGCCGACACCCTGCAGGTCGACCGGCTGCGCTACACCTCCGGCGGCGAGCCGGTGATCTTCCTGGGCAGCATCCGCGGCGGCGTCGACCTGGGCGATGGCTATGCCGAAGCCAGCGCGGTGAAGATCACCAGCGACCGCGGCAACTTCTCCATCGACGGCCACTACCGGCCGGGCGACGACTACGACACCGACCTGACCGTGTCGGCCGGCTTTCCCGCCCCGCGCGGCAAGACGCCGGCGCGGCTGGGGCTGGTCGCGCGTGGCGACGTCGAGCACATGCAGGTGGCGGTGGGCGGCAACGCGCCGGCGCCGGTGCGCGTGCACCTGGACGTGCGCGGCGAGACCAAGCCGGACTGGGCCATGCGCGCGGTCAGCAAGCAGCTGGACCTGTCGCTGCTGGGCGTGGGCGCGGCCGATGCGCCGCCGCTGGCCTTCGACCTGCAGGCCAGTGGCACCGACGGCGGCGCGGCCATCAGCGGCCACGCCCAGCAGGGCGAGAACGCGGTGGTGATCGAGCCCTCGCACGTGCGCATCGACGACACCACGCTGACCGTGCAGCCGCTGGCGGTGCAGCTGCTCGACGGCCGCATCACGCTCAACGGCCACGCCGACTTCACCCAGACCGAGGACCCGAGCTTCAAGTTCGCGGTCAACGCGCGCGGCCTGAAGTGGGGCGAAGGCGATGCCCGCATCCAGGCCGATGCCGACCTGGGCGTGGCCGGCCGCAAGGCGGCCTGGGCGGCGATCGGCACGGCCGATCTGGCGCGCGGGCAGGACAAGGCGAAGGTCGACTTCGACGGCCGCGGCGACCTGGAGAAGGTGCTGCTGAAGACGCTCAAGGCGACCACGCCGGCCGGCGGGCTGCAGGTCACCGGCCAGGTCGGCTGGGCCCCGCAGCTGTCCTGGGACGTGGCGGCGACGCTGCAGAACTTCGACCCGGGCTATTTCGCCGCCGGCTGGAAGGGCGCGGTCACCGGCCGGCTGTCCAGCAAGGGCGCGCAGCGCGATCCGGCCGCGGGCAAGGGCACCGGCTTCGATGCGACGCTGGACATCCCGCAGCTGGGCGGTCGCCTGCGCGACCGCAAGCTGGCCGGCAGCGGCAACTTCGTCCTGCAGGGCGACAGCGGCCAGGGCAAGCTGGACCTGAGCCTGGGCGCCAGCCGCGTGCAGGCGCAGGGCAAGGTGGCCGACACGCTGGATGTCGATGCGACCCTGAATCCGCTGGAGCTGGCCGACCTGCTGCCCGGCGCCACCGGCGTGCTGGCCGGGACGCTGAAGCTCTCCGGCCCGCGCGCCGCGCCGACCATCGAGGCCGACCTCACCGGCAATGCGCTCAAGTTCGACACCTACACCGCGCAGACCCTGAGCCTGAAGGGCCGGCTGCCGTGGAAGAGCGGCAATGGCCAGCTGGCGCTGACCGGCACCGGCGTGCAGGCCGGGCTGGCGCTGGACCGGCTGGACGTGCAGGCGCGCGGCGCGGTGCAGGACCTGCAGCTGCATGCGCAGGCCGACAGCCAGATGGCCTCACTCGCCGTCGCCGGCCAGGCGCGCCAGGCGCAGGACGGCGCCTGGTCCGGCACGCTGGAGACGCTGCGCATCGTCCCGTCCAAGGGCGATGCCTGGGCACTGACCCAGGCCGCCCGCTTCAGCCAGAAGGGCGCGGCCTTCACCCTGTCCGACAGCTGCCTGGCCGGCGGCGACGGCGGCAGCCTGTGCGTGTCGGCCGACTGGCCGCGCAACGGCGTGCGCGCGCATTCCGACCGCCTGCCGCTGACCCTGGTGCAGCCGTGGCTGCCGCAGCAGGACGGCCGCCAGCTCAGCCTGCGCGGCGACCTGACGCTGGAGGCCAACCTCAAGCCGCAGGCCAACGCCTGGCAGGGCCAGGTGCACATCGCCTCGATGGACGGCGGCCTGAAGATGGGCAAGAACAGCCGCGGCGAGATCGTCCACTACGATCACTTCAGCATCGACGTGGACATGACGCCGCAGAAGATCCATGGCCGCCTCGGCACGGGCTTCGCGGGCAACGGCTTCGTCGACGCGAGCTTCGACACCGGCTGGGACAGCTACGCCCCGCTGACCGGCAACATCTATCTCTACAACGACCGGCTGTTCTGGCTGGAGCTGTTCTCGCCGGACCTAGTGCGCCCGCAGGGAAAGCTCAAGGGGCACATCGGCCTGGCCGGCACGCGCGGTGCGCCGCTGCTCAGCGGCGAGGCCGACCTGAGCGAGTTCACCGGCGACCTGCCGGCGCTGGGCATCACCCTGGTGCAGGGCAATGCACAGCTGACCGCGCTGTCCGATGGCACCGCGCAGATCAAGGGCAGCATGAAGTCGCAGTCGGCCACCGGCGGCGGCACCACCGGCGGCACGCTGTCCATCGACGGCTCGCTGGGCTGGCAGGGCGGCGACGAGCCGCTGCTGTTCCACGTGCGCGGCGACAACTTCCTGGCCTCGGACACCACCCAGCTGCGCGCGGTGATCGACCCGGACATGACCATCGCCCTGCAAGGCAAGGTGCTGGGCGTCGGTGGCCAGGTCACGGTGCCCTCGGCCAACCTCAACCTGGAGAAACTCAGCGAAGGCGTGTCCACCTCCGAGGACGTGGTGGTGCTGGACCCGGCCGACCCGGAGGAAGGCGGAAGTTCGCTGCTCAAGCTGGACCTGGCGGTGAACCTGGGCGACCAGGTGCGGATGAAGGGCTTTGGCCTGGAAGGCTCGCTGCAGGGCCAGATGAGCGTGCATTCGCGCGCCGGCCGCGCCATGTCGGCCACCGGCCAGCTCGACGTCGACGGCCGCTACACCGCCTATGGTCAGAAGCTGACCATCACCCGCGGCCAGCTGAGCTGGAGCAACGACGATGTCTCCGACCCGAACATCAACATCCGCGCCGAACGCGAGATCGTCAGCGCCGGGGTGACCGCCGGCATCGACGTCACCGGCCGCGCCAGCGCGCCGCGCGCCAGCGTCTGGTCCAACCCCGAGACCTCCGAATCCGACGCGCTCGCCTACCTGGTGCTGGGCCGCCCGCTGAGCACCGCCAGCAGCCAGGAAAGCGCGCAGGTCAGCGCCGCGTCCTCGGCGCTGTCGGCCGGCGCCGGCCTGCTGGCCTCGCAGCTGGGTGCCAAGATCGGCCTGGACGACGCCGGCGTGCTCGAGTCGCGCACGATGGGCGCCTCGGTCTTCGGCATCGGCAAGTATCTTTCGCCCAAGCTCTACGTCAGCTACGGCGTGGCCATGGTCGGCGGCGGCTCGGTGGTCACCCTGAAGTACCTGATGCGCAAGGGCTTCAACGCCGAGATCGAATCGTCCACCGTGGAAACGCGCGGATCGATCAACTGGCGCAAGGAGAAGTAGTCCTCATCGCCAGCAGCGCAACCGCGCTGCGCGGCCAGCTCAACATCGTCAAAGGTCAAGGAATCAGGCCATGAACCGGGAAGACTGTATCGCTGTTGGATCGCGCCTGTTCGCGATCTTCCTGCTGATCACGTTGCTGCGGTCGTTCCTGCCGAGCATGGCGGCGCTGCGCGCGCAGCACGACACCACGGCGATGGCCTGGAGCCTGGCGGTGCTGGTCCTCGGCCTGCTGATCTGCGCCGCACTCTGGCGCTTCCCGCTGACCGTCGCGCGCAAGCTGCTGCCGGTGATGAAGGAGCCGCGCGCCGATCACGCCATGGGCGCCTCGACCGCGTTGTCGGTAGGCCTGACCCTGCTGGGATTCTGGACGCTGCTGACCGCCCTGCCCGACGCCAGCTACTGGGTCACGATCTTCCTGCTGACGCGACGCGAAGCCTCCGGATATTTCGCCTGGGGTCCCGAGCAGGTGGGCGGCGTGATCTCGACGTTGCTGCAGCTGGTCCTGGCGGTCTGGATGATCTTCGGAAGCACGGGCCTGCAGCGCCTCGTCACCCGTGTGCGATACGGCCGCGACCTCGACTCCGCCTGACCGCACTCGGCTCCGCAGACAACGCTCCCGCGGACTTTTGCAGCGCACCGGCTTTCGCATGACACGCCGCCCATGACCGAACCGTCATGCGCCTCCCGTTTGCCGCATGCGCGGGCGGCCGCTACTGTCGCCGGCACGTTTCGCTCTGTCACCGGATCCACATGACCCGCACCCTGCCCCTGGCCGCCTCGCTGGCGCTGCTGCTGTCCTCCACCGCCCGTGCCGACGAAGGCATGTGGTTGCCCACGCAGCTGCCCTCGCTGGCCGAACCGCTGCGCGAGGCGGGCTTCCGCGGCGATCCGGCCGCGCTGGCCGATGTCACCCAGGCGCCGCTGAGCGCGGTGGTGAAGGTCGGCGGCGGCACCGGCTCGTTCGTCTCCGGCGACGGGCTGCTGGTCACCAACCACCACGTGGCCTACGGCGTGATCCAGTACAACACCAAGGCCGGCGCCAACCTCATCGACGACGGCTTCGTCGCGCAGGCGCGCGGCGAGGAGCTGCCGGCCAATCCGGATTTCCGCGTGCTGGTCACCACCGCCTTCGACAAGGTCACCGACCAGGTGCTGGCCGATGCGAAGGGCAAGACCGGCCGCGCCTACTACGATGCCGTGGACGCGGCCAGCAAGCGCCTGGTGGCCGCATGCGAGGCCGCCGGCAACGTGCGCTGCAGCGTGGCCACGATGGACTACGGCGCGGACTTCTATCGCGTGACCCAGCTGGAGCTGCGCGACATCCGCCTGGTCTATGCGCCGCCGCGCGCCATCGGCAACTACGGCGATGAGATCGACAACTTCATGTGGCCGCGGCATGCCGGCGATTTCACCTTCCTGCGCGCCTATGTGGGCAAGGACGGCAAGCCGGCCGACTACAGCGCCGACAACGTGCCCTATCAGCCACCGGCGTTCCTCAAGATGGCCGTCGAGGGGCCGAAGGAAGGCGACTTCGCCATGCTGGCCGGCTATCCCGGCATTACCTATCGCAACCGCACCGCGGCCGAGTTCGAGGCGCAGGTCGGCCATGTGCTGCCGGCGCGGGTGGCGGTATTCGATGCGCTGATCGCGCAGATCGAGCAGGCCGGCAAGGCCAATGCCGAGGCGCGCACGCGCTATGCCTCGCAGCTGCAGTCGCTGAAGAACAACCGCAAGCGCGCCGCCGGCGAGCTGGAAGGCCTGCAGCGCAGCGACGCCGCGCGCCTGCGGGGCACCGACGAGGCCGGCATGCTCGCGGCCACGCGCGGCGCGCAGAAGCAGCAGATCGACCAGCTGCGGCAGCTGCTGGCCCAGGGCCAGGCGCTGGGCGATCGCGACCTGCTGCTGGGCCTGGTCGCCACGCAGACGCAGCTGCTGCGCTCGGCGCTGACCCTGGAGCGCCTGCGCCTGGAATCGGCCAAGCCCGACGCGCAGCGCGAGACCGGCTACCAGCAGCGCGACCAGGCCCTGATCGAAGGCCAGCTCAAGCAGGTGCAGCGCCGCTACGACGCGGGCACCGAGAAGGCGCTGCTGACCGTGCTGCTGGGCCGCTACCAGCAGCTGCCGGAGGCGCAGCGCGTGCCGGCCTTCGATGCCGCCTTCGGCCGCACCCCGGCCGAACTGGCCAAGGCCCTGGACGCGCTGTATGGCGCGACCACGCTGGGGACGGAGAGCGAGCGCCTGTCGCGCTTCGCCGCCGCGCGCCAGGGCCAGCCGCTGGCCGACGATGCGCTGATCGCGCTGGCCGCCAGGCTGGTGCCGGCGCAGCTGGAACTGGAGAACGCCCGCAAGACGCGCGAGGGCGATCTGCTGCGCCTGCGCCCGGCCTACATGCAGGCGCTGGCCGCCTGGCGCGCCAAGCAGGGCCGCGCCAGCTATCCCGATGCCAACAGCACGCTGCGCGTGAGCTTCGGCCGGGTGACCCCGCTGGCGCCGCGCGACGCGGTGGCCTATGCGCCGCTCACCACGGTGGCCGGCATCGTGGAGAAGAACACCGGCATCGCGCCGTTCGATGCGCCCAAGCCGCTGCTGGAGGCGATCGCCAAGGGCGACTTCGGCAGCACCGCCGACCCGGTGCTGAAGACGCAGACGGTGGATTTCCTGACCAACCTGGATACCACCGGCGGCAACTCCGGCTCGCCCGTGCTCAACGCCCGGGGTGAGCTGATGGGCCTGAACTTCGACAGCAACTGGGAAGCGGTCAGCGCCAGCTGGTGGTACGACCCGCGCTACAAGCGCGCCATCCACGTCGATGCGCGCTACATCCGCTGGCTGCTGGCCAAGGTCTATCCGGCCCCGGCCCTGCTGCGCGAGATGGGCGTGCCGGCGCAGTAGGCCGCGCACGCCAGACGTGCCTTGCCCCCTCCCTTTCGCCAGCAGGCGAGGGGGAGCTCGAAGTCGCGAACCAGCGATTCGGGGGGCGGTGCTTTTGCTCTTCGCTTTGAGATCCGCGCGCCTCTCATCGTCCACTGCTGCCGCTAGGCCCAAGGTGCAGAATCCTGCTTTTTCCCGATCCCCCACAGGGAGCCGCAGCAGTGACCCAGACCGCCGACGTAATCGCCGTGGATCACACGGGCTTTGCCGTTTCCTCGTTGGACGAGGCCATCCGCTTCTGGACGCAAGCGCTCGGCTTCACGCTGCGGCGGCAGTCGGAGATGGGAGGCGAGTTCCTCCGGCAGGTCACGGGGGTGGACGATCCGAGCGTGCGGACCGCGATCGTCGAGGCGCCGGACGGGTTCGTGATTGAACTGCTGCAGTACTCAAGAGGCCGCGAGCATGGAGCCGTACCGGAGAGCGCGGGTGCGATCGGCGCCGCGCACCTGGCGCTGACCGTGAAGGACATCCACGCCGCCATCGCGCGTGTCAAGGCGGCGGGCTGGAAAGCGAAGGGCAGCCCACAGCCGATTCCTGGCGGGCCGCGCAAAGGGACGTTGGTCGCCTACGTCGTGGGCCCCGATCGCATCACGATCGAGTTCATGCAGCCGCCCGGGGAATGATCAGGGACGCGGGAGAAGTAGCCGTGTCACGCCTCGGCTGCCCCTGCAGTCCACATGATTAGCCAGCACTCCGTTTGACGATGCCGCGGCGCCGCGATGCGATCCGACGGGACCTCCGATAGCGGACCGGTGACCGAGAGGACGGCTGCTCTTCGATTGAAACCGCCTCGGCCGGACAACCCCCAGCCTCCCCCTGCTGCGCAAGGGGAGGGGCGGAGCGCGGGCTAGGTAACCTTCTTGAAGACCGTGATGCCCAGGACGAACAGGATCACGGCGATGATGATGAAGGCCCAGAACAGGAACTTGGCGATGGCGAACGCGCCGCCGGCGATGCCGCCGAAGCCGAGCACGCCGGCAATCACGCCGATGATGGCGAAAATCAGCGCCCACTTGAGCATGGGATGTCTCCTTGCACGGTCAGATGGCGGCACCCTAGCCAGCGCGCGGTGCGCATCGGGTGAGGATGCACAAACGCGATGCTCACATCCGGCATTGCCCGGTTCGCTGCCGCGCAGGCAGCTCAGAAATTGCTCAGGTGGCAACGGGGCTGGCCTCTGGCAAGAGGCTCACGCGCGGTACCGTCCTGAAATCACCGGACTGCCCGCCGATGCGCCACCCGCCGGCGTCGCTGGTCTCAGCGCATCAGCGGCGCGTGCTGCTGCACGTCCTGCTCGCGCGACTGCACCTGCGGCGGCGGCGCCTGCGGGGGCTGCAGGGCCTGCGCGCTCTGTTCCAGCGGCTGGCGGCTGGCCTGGGCGCTTTCGACATGGCTGCGCAGGGCGTCGGGCGCGCCCGGCTGGCCCTGGACGGAGAACAGCCGGCCATCGCGGCCTTCGTGCACGCTGTCGATCCGGTGCAGGCCGTCCTGCTGCGCCTGTGCCGCCATCGCCGCGGCGGTCTGCCGGAAGGCCAGACCGTCCAGGGCGGCCCCGGTCTGCGTGCGTCCCAGGCCTTGCGCGGCATCGTCGTAGAGGCGATTGCCGGATAGCCCGTCCGGCGCCGCGGTCGGCACGCCGAGGCGTGGCCTGGCGCTGGTATCGACATACGTCGCGCTGGTGGAGACCTGGGCCTTGGACACCCCCAGCGCCTTGAGGTCGACCTCGATCTGCGGCGCGCCCTTGCCCGGGTGGTAATGCGCCTCGGCCTGGCCGGCGTAGTCGAGCAGCTGGGAGACGTTCTGCTGCGGGTAGCCGCGCGCTTCGTAGAAGTAGGTGTTCACCGCGGCCAGGTTTTCCTTGGTCTCCGGCATCTTCAGCCCGTCCAGGGTGATGCCAGGACGCGGCGCGTAGGTCGGGTTGGCCGGCGTGCCACCCTTCTGGATATACGGGTCCATGTCGCTAGGCGAGGCGTTGTAGACATCGCGCAGCGTCGCCTTCGGATTGTCCTTCAGCACCTGGTCGACCACGACGTTGTAGCCGGTCAGTTCGGCGTGCGTCTCCAGGCTGCGCGAGGTCTCGTTGTACTTGCCGATCACCGCGGTGTAGTCGTGGACCTTGCCGCCGCTGCGGGCCAGGGCGTCGACGCCTTTCTCCAGGCTGGCGTCGGAGGTCATGATCTGCGCGCGGTCCGCCGCGTGCTTGACCTCGTGCCCCAGCGTGAAGCGCACCGAGTTGAGCATTTCCGGATCGGTGCGCGCGATGTGCAGCTGGTCGGGCGAGATCTGGATGGTGCGCGAATCGCCCATGTAGACGCCGAGCGCGCCGTTGACGTTGAGCGCCTCGATCTTGTCCAGCTGGTCCTTCTTGATCGCATCGAGCACGTTGGCCTTCAGGCCCGGCGTGCTGTCCAGCACGGCCTTGAGGTCTTCGCCGGGATGCACGCTGTCGTGGGCGTTGGCCTTGTCGAAGGCATCCAGCATCGACTGCAGCTGCTGTTCCGGAGTGGGCGAGGTCTTGTCCGTGACGTGCTTGTCGTTCATGTCCTTGTCCTCGCCTGCGTTACTGATAGACGCCGATCACCATGGAGGCCACGCAGTCCGGCGCAGGCGATGCCCCGCGCCCGGGGCGGACATGCAGGTTCACGCTGACGCCCTGGCGCGTGAAGTACCAGGATTCGTTGCCGCGGTGGCCGGCCGGCAGGTGCTGGCCGGAGAAGCCGGCGGCCGCCAGCGCGTTGCGATAGCCCTCGACGCTGGCGCAGGGCCCGGCTGCGTCGCCGGGCTCGAAGGACAGCAGCAGGCTGTCGACCTGGCCGGCGGCGTTCTTGTGCGAGGACACCAGGCTGTAGCGGCCCTGCCCCTCCACCGGGCCGGCGATGCCATAGATGGTCGGGTCTTCCGCGTTCACCTCCACGTCCACGCCCGTCAGGCGCTGCAGCTGCGCCGGCGCGAGGTCCTCCCGGGTGCGGATGCCGTCGATCAGGCGCAGAACGCGCTGGTTGAGGTCGTCGAGGCTCAGGGACGGAGCGGCGGTGGCAGTCATCATCGGATCCTTCGAAGGGGTGGAAGCGGCGGCGTCCTGGCGCGTCGGTGTCGCGCAGCCGGTGGTCGCCAGGCCGCACAGGGCCAGCCAGACCACGCGCAGGGGAAAGACAGCGGCGGATGAGGTCGGACGGTGCATGGAGATCGGTCTCGCGGCGTGGGGAGGCCACCCCCGATGGCCCGGTTCACCTTCTAGCAGTGCCCCGAAAAGCCGTCAAACCCGTCATCTGCGAAGCCTGTCCCAGCTCTCGCGTTCAACGGAAGAACTGCGACGGCGTCTGCCCGAAGCGGCGCTTGAACATGGTGGCGAACGCGCTGGGGCTGTCGTAGCCCAGCGCCAGCGCCACGTCGATCACCTTCTCGCCCACGGCCAGGCGTTCCAGCGCACGCAGCAGCCGCGCCTGCTGGCACCATTGGCCGAAGGTCATGCCCAACTCGCGCCGGCACAGGCGCTGGATGGTCTTGACGTCCACACCCAGGCGCGCGGCCCAGTCCTGCAGCGTGGAGGCATCGTCGGGCGCCCGTTCCAGGCGTCGGCCAATCCTGCGCAGGCGCGCGTCGCGCGGCTCGGGCAGATGCAGCGGCAGCACCGGCAGGGTCCGCAGTTCGTCCAGGATCAGGCGCATGAGCCGGCCATCGCGCGAGTCGGCCACGCACGGCTGCGCGACCTCGGCCGCGGCGTGGATCAGTGCGGCCAGCAGCGGCGTCACCGACACGGTGGACGGCGCCGCCGGCGCGTCCGGCAGCGCGCCGGGCAGGATGTAGAGACTGCGCATGCGCACCAGGCCGATGCAGTGGACCTGATGGCCCATGCCCGCCGGCATCCACAGCGCGCGCGTGCCCGGCACCACCCAGCGGCCGGCGCCGGCGCGCACCACCAGCACGCCGCCCTCGGCGTAGACCAGCTGATGGCGGTCGGGATGATGGTGCAGCGGAATCAGCGTGTCGGCCGGGTAATCGCGGGCCAGGCAGGTCAACGGCACCTCGGCCGTGAGCGGCACAGGGATGGATTCGCCGCGGGTGTCGATGTCCTTTTCGCGGGAGGTCATGACCAGATCGCGCAGGAAAGGCGTCAGCGGCAACTTTACCATGCGCCCCCTGCCCGTCCCGAACCGTGCCGCCGTCATGTCGACCACCACCGCGCCCCTGCCCGCCCAGCCCGCCACGTCAGCGCCCGCGCGCGGCCCGGTCGCGGTCGGCGTGCTCGCCGCGCTGACCGGCTCGCACCTGGTCAACGACATGATGCAGTCGCTGATCCTGGCGCTGTACCCGATCCTCAAGGGCCAGTTCCAGCTCAGCTTCGCCCAGGTCGGCCTGATCACCCTGACCTACCAGCTCACCGCCTCGCTGTTCCAGCCGCTGATCGGCCTGCGCACCGACCGCAAGCCGGCGCCGTACTCGCTGCCGATGGGCATGGGTTCCACGCTGTGCGGCCTGTTGCTGCTGGCCTATGCGCCCAACTTCATCATGGTGCTGTGCGCGGCGATGCTGGTGGGCATCGGCTCGGCGGTGTTTCATCCCGAGTCCTCGCGCATCGCGCGGCTGGCCTCGGGCGGGCGGCATGGGCTGTCGCAGTCGGTGTTCCAGGTCGGCGGCAATACCGGCACGGCCATCGGCCCGCTGATCGCCGCGGCGGTGATCGTGCCCAACGGGCGCACCAGCGTGGCCTGGTTCGCCGGTGCGGCGCTGATCGGCATGGGCCTGTTGACCTATGTCGGGCGCTGGTACGGCCTGCAGCTGGCGCGCAGCGCGGCCAGGCCGAAGACGGCCACGCCCGCCACCCTCGCGCCGCTGCCGCGGCGCACGGTGGCCTGGGTAATCGGCGTGCTGCTGGTGCTGATCTTCAGCAAGTACTTCTACATCGCCGGCATCAGCAGCTACTACACCTTCTTCCTGATCCAGAAGTTCCACCTCTCCGTGCCCAGCGCGCAGCTGCATCTGTTCGGCTTCCTGCTGGCCTCCGCCGCGGGCACGCTGATCGGCGGGCCGGTGGGCGACCGCATCGGTCGCAAGCCGGTGATCTGGGCCTCGATCCTGGGCGTGGCGCCGTTCGCGCTGCTGCTGCCCTACGCCAGCCTGGGCTGGACCACGGTGCTGACGGTGGTGATCGGCTTCGTGCTGTCCTCGGCGTTCTCGGCGATCCTGGTCTATGCGCAGGAGCTGATGCCCAACCGCATCGGCACGGTGTCGGGGCTGTTCTTCGGCTTCGCCTTCGGCATGGGCGGGCTGGGCGCGGCGGTGCTGGGCGTGCTGGCCGACCACACCAGCATCTTCTGGGTCTACCAGGTGATCTCGTTCCTGCCGTTGCTGGGCATCGTCGCCGCGTTCCTGCCCAGCCGCCGGCACGCCTGAGCCGGGTGCGGCCCGGCCCGCGCGGCAACCGCTACCGCGCGCCGAGGCCGTTCACCACCAGCACCAGGATCACCACGAGCGCGACCAGCAGCACCGGCACCCACAGCCGGAAGCCCGACCGTCGGGTTCGCGGATCCGCATCCCCCAGCAATCCCACCGCCTCAGGCGATTGACGCGTCGCGGCCTCGCCTGGGCGCGCGGACGAGGACTGCGCCAGGGCCAGCTGGGTCAGCCGCGCCATGTAGCGGTCCGCGAACGCGATCTGCTCGGCCTCGGGCAAATGCTGGACGGCGGCTTCCAGCGCGCGACCGGCCTGGCGCAGCATCCGATCCTGGGGACCGGCGAATTCGCGCGCGTGCTGTTCTGCCAACTGCTCTGGATCGGGTGTCATGGTGACGTCCTGTCAGGGGTGTTTCCGCGTCGGCCGGCGACCACCGGCCCGTGTCCTTCTAGCAGCGGCCCAGCGTGGCGTCAAACCGCGCTCCGACCAGGCGCGATGAAAGTCAACCGCTTGGACTGGCGCACGGAGGACGCCACAATCGCCGGCCCTGTAGTTCCGGTTGAACCCACGCAATGGCAGCACTCTCCGCGGCGCTCGCGCGCCAGATCGCCCAGACCATCGCCGACGAGATCGGCGCGCAGGCCGCGCAGGCGCAGGCCGCCATCGCGCTGCTGGACGAAGGCGCCACGGTCCCGTTCATCGCGCGCTACCGCAAGGAAGTCACCGGCGGCCTGGACGACACGCAGCTGCGCACGCTGGAAACGCGCCTGGTCTACCTGCGCGAACTGGAAGACCGCCGCGCCGCGATCCTGGCCAGCATCGACGAGCAGGGCAAGCTGACCGACGACCTGCGCAATGAACTGCTCGCCGCCGACAGCAAGTCGCGCCTGGAAGACCTGTACCTGCCCTACAAGCCCAAGCGCCGCACGCGCGCGCAGATCGCGCGCGAGGCCGGCCTGGAGCCGCTGGCCGATGGCCTGCTGGCCGACCCCACGCGCGTGCCGGAGGACTTTGCCGCCGGCTTCGTCGATGCGGAGAAGGGCGTGGCCGACGCCAGGGCCGCGCTGGAAGGCGCGCGCGCCATCCTGATGGAGCGCTGGGGCGAGGACGCCGCGCTGCTGGGCGAACTGCGCACCTGGCTGCAGGACAACGGCGTGATCCGCGCCCGCGTGGTGGAAGGCAAGGAGGACGCCGGCGCCAAGTACCGCGACTACTTCGACCACAGCGAAGCGCTGGCCAGGATCCCCTCGCATCGCCTGCTGGCCCTGTTCCGCGCGCGCCGCGAGGAATTCATCCAGCTCGACCTGGAGCCCGGCGCGGACATCGAGGCCGGCAACGCCTATGCCGAAGGACGCATCGCGCGCGCGGCCGGCATCGACCAGCGTGGTCGCCCCGCCGATGCCTGGCTGGCGCAGGCCTGCCGCCTGACCTGGCGCGCCAAGCTGCACCTGCACCTGATGCTGGACCTGTTCAACCAGGCGCGCGAGAAGGCCGAAGGCGAGGCCATCGAGGTGTTCGGCGACAACCTCAAGGACCTGCTGCTGGCCGCCCCGGCGGGGCCCAAGACCGTGCTCGGCCTGGACCCGGGCATCCGCACCGGCTGCAAGGTCGCCGTGGTCGATGCCACCGGCAAGCTGGTGGCCACCGACACCATCTATCCGCACGAACCCAAGCGCCAGTGGGAGCAGTCGCTGCAGACGCTCAAGCGCCTGTGCCAGCAGCACGACGTGGCGCTGATCGCCATCGGCAACGGCACCGCCAGCCGCGAGACCGACAAGCTGGCCGGCGAGGTCATCAAGGCCTGCAACAACCCCAAGCTGCAGAAGATCGTGGTCAGCGAGGCTGGCGCGTCGGTGTACTCGGCTTCGGAAACCGCGGCCAAGGAATTCCCCAACCTGGACGTGTCGCTGCGCGGCGCGGTGTCCATCGCCCGCCGCCTGCAGGACCCGCTGGCCGAGCTGGTGAAGATCGAACCCAAGGCCATCGGCGTGGGCCAGTACCAGCACGACGTGGACCAGTTCCGCCTGGCGCGCGCGCTGGATGCGAAGGTGGAGGACTGCGTCAACGCGGTCGGCGTGGACGTCAACACCGCCTCGGCCGCGCTGCTCACGCGCGTATCGGGCCTGTCCTCGACCGTGGCCGAGAACATCGTGGTCTACCGCGACCAGCATGGCCCCTACCCCACCCGCAAGGCGCTGCTCAAGGTGCCGCGCCTGGGCGAGAAGACCTTCGAGCAGTGCGCCGGCTTCCTGCGCATCAACGACGGCGAGCAGCCGCTGGACGCCTCCGCGGTGCACCCTGAGGCCTATCCGGTGGTCGAACGCATCCTGGCCCAGGCCGACGGCAAGAGCATCAAGCAGATCATCGGCGACACCGCCTTCCTACGCGGGCTCAAGGCCGAGCGCCTGACCGACGAGACCTTCGGCGTGCCCACCGTGCGCGACATCCTCAAGGAGCTGGAGAAGCCCGGCCGCGACCCGCGCCCGGAGTTCAAGGCCGCGCGCTTCGCCGAGGGCGTGGAGGACATCAAGGACCTGCGCGAAGGCATGATCCTGGAAGGCGTGGTGAGCAACGTGGCCGCCTTCGGCGCGTTCGTCGATATCGGCGTGCACCAGGACGGCCTGGTCCATATCTCCGCCCTGTCCGACACCTACGTCAAGGACCCGCGCGAAGTGGTCAAGGCCGGCGACATCGTCAAGGTCAAGGTGCTCGAGGTGGACGTGGCGCGCAAGCGCATCGCCCTGACCCGCCGCCTGGACGACGTCCCCCGCGCCCCGACCAGCGGCCCGCGCGAGGACCGCAATGCGCGCGACAACGCACGCGGCGGCCCGCGCCACGGCGGCGGCAACGCACGGCCGCCCAAGCCCACCGCACCACCGGTGGACAACGCGCTGGCTGCGGCGTTTGCGCGGGCGCGGGGGAAGTGATCGCGCCGCGCCTCCCTTGCGGACAACGCGACGGGAGGCGATTCAGGTCGGATCGGCCACTTCTGTTTTCGGCAACCGAACGCGTGCCTTGCTCGAGCCGTAGAGGCAAAAGCCAGGGCGTGAGGTCGAGCACGAATCTCAACGGTTCAAGAACTGCACTCCGACCCAGCTCCCGAGTTAGTTAGAGCGCAATCCGAGATAGTAGTTCGTCAACAGCGTCACGACTGTTCTCGATGTAGTGCGGGTGCGTGTCGAAGTGGCGAGTTGAAATGTCAAACAACAACTTTTTGGCGTGCGTCAGAAGAGAATCGACATCTGAAAATTTCAAGTCCGCCTTAAGCTCTACGGCGGCTCTGTCGCGCCTTAATGTTTGGTGGCCGACTACTTCATTGCGGAGCGTGCACACGCGCAACCAAGTCTGTTTGATCTGCTCCAAGCGTTGGCGATACTCGGCAAGAGCCTCTGCGGGGATAAGACTGCCCGCAAGCTCCAGCAGTTGCCGAAAGTTGACCGTATCTCCTCGGGTCTCGTAGAGGCCGTAGAGAAGGACAACCGTGGAGTTATATAGCGCGGACTCGGCTCCCGCGAAGAATCGCAGGTTGCGGTTAAATCGGACTAGATGATCTTGGTTGGCGGTCGATTCTCGGAGGGCAACGAGAAGATCGTGGTGTACCTGGGCTTGGTTGATGCGCATGAAAAGCGCCTGTCTTGTCTCGTTCGCCGTCAAAGCTGCCATTGCGCGCTGACGCCTGCATTAATCCGATAGTGCAAGAAAGAGTAGCAAGGCGCCGAACGGTAACGAGACCAAGCCAGCCTGCGCTCATTGCAGACCAGAAAGCGGCAACCAGTGTGCTTGGTTAGCGCCACCAGGATAGCAATTGCGCGATTAGCGATGGTGTTGGGCATTGGCTCTACCACCCTGAGTTGAGCCGCGTCGCGGAGCGGTGTCGGGTTGAACGAATTGTTAGACGGCGCGATTGACTGCTCCGTCAACGCTTGAGAACAGCCGTGTAAAACACTTTGAGTCGACCGCCTCATTTAGCTTATTGCTGGCAAGCTGCTTCTGCCCGAGTGCAAGCGCCACATATCCAGCAGAATACGAGCGAATCGGAGACGGGTTGCGCCCGAATCCCCAAAGGCGCGGCATGTCTTCGTCCTCCTTTAGAAGAATTGACAGAACTTCGGAGCGTTCATCGAGCCGTGCAAACCAGTTGAGAGCCATCGGGATCTGGCCGATGACGTCCTGGATACACCAGAGCAAGTTCCTTCCGGAGGCGTCAATCGACCAAATTGTCTTATCCGAGGTCGCGGCCGACACTTCGGGAAACAAGCGCCCGCGAAATAGGCACTCATGCTCTCGAGGAAGTTGAACTCCATCTTTCACTTTCGCGTCCCACAGAGGTGGTACGTACAAAAGATACTTGCCAAGATTCACACAAAACGAAAAGGTGGTAACCCCCATAATCTCGGCGTTGTAGCTGTTAAATGATTGAAGATCCAGGACATCGATACTGTCCTGATGATGCCGCCAAGCCACCCTCTGCGTAAATCGATTGAATCCGGCTTTCTTCAAAAGCGGCCAAACGGCTCTTTTGATTTCTCGGTTGACGATCTTGCTGTCCATGTCGTCCAACGACGATTCGACCCCACAATGGGGCGTATTCGGCGAGTCTGCTGTTCGGCTTGCGGGGCGTCAATAGGAAAAAGCCGCACACGACAAGGGCTTGCTTGGCGCATATCGATTGCGCGACAGACATGACTTTCGTGTTATCGGCGAAGGCGCGGGTGCATTCCGTCGCGCAGCGAGCGCGCGGTCATAAAGAAATGACAGATCGCGACTTGGGCGACATTGGCCCGACGCTGGGTCATTTTTGGTGATTTCTCACGCCGGACTCGCCGCCGGGCAAGCGCTTGCAGCGATCTTGATTGATGGCGGCGTATTCGCAGTCGCCGGATACGCACGGCAGACGCGGCACCGATGCATAGCGCGGTTCAAGGCCGAGGCCGCGCCGACGCACCGGCGACTGACTTGGACGGCTGATTCGATCCTCGCGCCGAATCAACCGCCCCCCGGCTCGGCAATGATCACCTCAACCCCCATCCGCTGCAGCCCGTCGCGCGTAGAGGCGTCGATGCCGGCGTCGGTGATGATGGTGTGCACCTGCTCCAGTTTGGCGATGCGGTGCAGGCTGACCCTGCCGAACTTGGAGGCGTCGGTCAGCACGACCACGCGGCGGGCATGTTCCACCATGCGCTGGTTGAGGCGGGCCTCGGATTCGTCGTGGGTGGTCAGGCCGAACTGCAGATCCAGGCCGTCCACGCCCAGGAACAGGGTGTCGAAGCTGTAGGCGTTGAGGCTCACCTCGGCCTGGCTGCCCTGCAGCGACAGCGACTGCTTGCGCAGCTGGCCGCCGGAGAGCAGCACGTTGACGCCGGGCGCGGTGGCCAGTTCCCAGGCGATGTTCAGGCCGTTGGTCATCACCGACACGTCGCGGTGGTCGTGCAGGTGGCGCGCCAGGGTCATGGTGGTCGAGCCGGAGTCGATGATGATGTTGTCGCCGGGCTTGACCAGCCGCGCGGCGCGCAGGCCGATGGAATCCTTCAGCGGCAGGTTGAGCGTGTCCTTCTCATGGATGTCGCGCTCCTGCGGCGGTGTGCGCACGAGGTTGGCGCCGCCGTGTGTGCGCGTGGCCAGGCCCTGGGCCTGGAAGTGGTTGAGATCGGCGCGGATGGTCACCGCCGAGACGCCGAAGCGTTCGACCAGCGCGCCCACCTGCACGCCGCCCTGCTCGATCAGGGATTGCAGGATCTGCTGGCGGCGGGAGCGGGTGTTGCGCATGGCCATCGGGGGATCCCTGAGGAGCTCGGCAGCTTAGCCGGTCGTATCGCCCGCGCGACGGGCGGGAAGCGAGGTCCGCGGCGAGGACACGGCGTGCGCCCTGGGTCTCAGGACGACGCCGGCGGGCAGGCCAGCAGCGCCGCGCCGCGCGCGCCGCCGGCATCGCCGAAGCGCGGCGGCACGATCGGCGGCACCTGCGCGCCGGCGAACAGGTGCGCGGCCACCGCGGCGGGCAGCTGCGCATACAGCGGTGCGTATTGCGACAGCCCGCCGCCGAGCACGATCACATGCGGATCCAGGGCCAGCACCAGCGCGGCCAGGCTGTGGCCGAGCAGGTCGCGGTGGATGTCCAGCGCCTGGCGGGCACGCGCATCGCCGGCGTCGGCCAGCGCGACCACTGCGGCGGCATCGGGCGCGGTGCCGCCCAGGTGACGCTCGAGCATGGCCAGGCCGCTGCCGGAGACATAGCGCTCCACGCAGCCCTGCAGACCGCAGCCGCAGGGCAGCAGCGGCAGGCCATGGCGCTGCAGCAGGTGGCCGGGCACGCTCCAGTGGCCCCATTCGCCGGCCAGGCCGTTGAAGCCGGTGATCAGCCGTCCGTCCACGCAGTAGCCGCCGCCCGCGCCGGTCCCGAGGATCGCGCCGAACATGCTCGGATAGCCCTGCGCGGCACCGCCGCGGGCCTCGGACAGGGCGAAGCACTGCAGGTCATTGCCGAAGGCCAGCGGCCGCGCCAGCCGCGCGCGCAGGTCGGCGGCGACGGTCTGGCCGGTCAGCGCGGGCACGTTGGCGCTGAGCTGGCGACCGCTGCCGCGCTCGCGCACGCCGGGCAACGCCACGCCGATGGCGCAGGCCGCCTGGCCCAGCGCGGCGTCGGCCTGGGCCACCAGCGCGGCGACCGCGTCGAGGAAGCCGGCGTAGTCGCCCTGCGGCGTGGCCACGCGCCGGCGCCAGACCCCCTGCAGGGCCGCATCGCAGGCCACCAGTTCGATCTTGGTGCCCCCGATGTCGATGCCGTAGCGCAGGGCCGGTGCGTCAGCCACGGTGGATGGTGACGCCCTGCACGACGCGGTTGACGGTGCCATCGGGGAAGGGATTGTCCGGGGTCAGCCCCAGCGCCGCCGAGCGCCGCAGCGCGTAGAGTTGGGCGAAACCCAGCCACACCGGCGCCAGCCATGGATCGTCCAGCGCCGGCGTGGTCGCCGGCACGGTCAGGGTGAAGTCGTCGTCGGCCCCGATGTCGGCGTGCGGGCCGATCGCCAGGACCTGGCCGGCCACGCCGTCGCGGCGCAGTTCGGCCAGCAGGTCCTGCTCGTAGCGGCGCGCCAGCGGCTGCACGCTGCGCAGCACGATCACCAGGGTGCGCGCGTCCAGCGTGGACTTGGGGCCGTGGCGGAAGCCCAGCGGCGTGTTGGCCAGCGCCAGCACGCGCCCGGCGGAGAGTTCGAGCACCTTCAGCGCGGCCTCGCGCGCCAGCGCCTCCAGCGGACCGCTGGCCAGATAGATCACCCGATCGAACGGACGCGCGGCCAGCGCCGCCACCGGTGCGTCCCACTGCGCCAGGCCCTGGCGCGCCAGCGCGGCCACCTGCCGCAGGCGGGCGATGCGCGTGTCCAGCGCGCCGCGGTCGAACACCGCCAGCGCCGCCAGCAGCATGCAGGTCAGGCTGCTGGTCATGGCGAAGGCCTGGTCGCAGCTGGCCGGCGGCATCAGCACGGTGAAGGTATCGGCGCGACCGGCCCCGCGCCGCGCCAGTTCGCCCTGAGCATTGCAGGTGATGTCCAGGAAGCGCGCCTGGTCCACGCCGGCGCGGACTAGGTCCACCGCCGCCACGCTCTCCGGACTGGACCCGCTGCGGCCGAAGGACACCAGCAGGGTGGGCCGCGCACGCTCCAGATACAGCGTCGGATGGGTCAGCAGGTTGGTGGTGTGCAGGGCGCGCACGTCGGCCGGCCACTGCGCGTTGATCGTGTCGGCCACCATCTCGGCGATGAAGCCAGAGCTGCCGGCGCCGGTGAACAGCACGCGCTGGCGCGGGTCGCTCAGCGCCTGGCCTAGGAAGGCCTGCAGCCGCGGCCACGCCTCGGCCAGCCCCTGTGCCAGCTGCTCCCACAGCGCCGGCTGCTGGGCGATCTCGGCGGCGGTGTGCGCGCCTCCCAGGCGCTGCCAGGCGGGGGCGTCGGAAAGCGGAATCAGGTCCATGCAAGCGTCCAGTTGGGCCGGCGCAACATCCCGCTTTCCTTTCGAAATGTCAAATAACGAAAGAAAATGAAAAGACGCGAGCCGGCTATGCCTGGAAGAGCTTCTCTGTTGCGGGGCCGGACCGGGCCACCAGGGATCAGAGCAACGGCCAGCCCGAATCGGCCGGAATTTCGAAAGAAATTCGAACCAGATTCTTTCTTTTACGCGTCGAAATGGCGCGCTTTTCCTTTCATTTCGTTGACATGTTTCGAAACCCTGCCTTACAGTCGGTGACGACCCGCCATTCGCACGTCGGTTGAACCGGCAAACGGAGCCTTTCAGGTGCAAGTCCGAGCCCCGCGATCGCCGCTGCGTGCCGCGCTGTCGTCAGCGCTGCTGCTGGCCTGCGGTGCGGCCGGGGCCGTGTCGGTCGGCAACGTGCGGTCGATCAGCGCGCAGGGCGAGCACGCCTGGCTGCTGCGCACCGACAGCGGCGCGGTGATGCGCATCGAGGTGGTGGCCGCCGACATCGTGCGCGTGCAGGCCGGCCGCGACGGCAGGCTCACCGACGCCGGCGACAAGGCCGCGCCGATCGTGCTGCCGCAGCCGGCCAGCGACGCGCAGGCAAGCCTGGAGGAAGACGCCCAGGAGCTGCGCGTGCGCACCGACGCGCTGGTGCTGCACGTGCAGCGCGCGCCCCTGCGCCTGCGCCTGGAACGGCTGGACCAGGGCCGCGCGGTGCCGCTGTGGCAGGAGCTGCAGCCGCTCGACCTGGACCGGGACCAGAGCGTGCAGGTGCTGTCCTCGCAGGCGGACGAAGGCTTCTACGGCGGCGGCCAGCAGAACGGGCGCTACCAGTTCAAGGGCCGCGAGCTGGAGATCTCCTACTCCGGCGGCTGGGAGGACGGCGACCGGCCCAGCCCGGCGCCGATGCTGCTGAGCGACCGCGGCTGGGGCATGTTGCGCAACACCTGGCGCGACGGCGACTACGACCTGCGCCAGCCCGACCAGGCCACGCTGCTGCATCGCGAGGACCGCTTCGACGCGTACTACTTCGTCGGCGCCGGCCTGCCGCGGCTGGTGGAGCGCTACACCCGGCTCACCGGCCGGCCCACCATGCTGGCGCGCTGGGCGCTGTCCTACGGCGATGCCGACTGCTACAACGACGGCGACAACGCCAGGAAGCCCGGCACCGTGCCGGACGGCTGGCACGACGGCCCCACCGGCACCACGCCGGACGTGATCGACTCGGTGGCGCGCCAGTACCGCGAGCACGACATGCCCGGCGGCTGGATCCTGCCCAACGACGGCTACGGCTGCGGCTACACCAAGCTGCCCGAGGTCGTGGAGGGGCTGGCCCGGTACGGCTTCAGGACCGGGCTGTGGACCGAGAACGGCGTGGACAAGATCGCCTGGGAGGTCGGCACCGCCGGCAGCCGGGTGCAGAAGCTGGACGTGGCCTGGACCGGCAAGGGCTACCAGTTCGCGATGGACGCCAACCGCGCGGCCTACCAAGGCATCCTGGACAACTCCGATTCGCGCCCGTTCCTGTGGACGGTGATGGGCTGGGCCGGCATCCAGCGCTACGCGGTGGCCTGGACGGGCGACCAGAGCGGCAGCTGGGACTACATCGCCTGGCATATCCCCACGCTGGTCGGCTCGGGGCTGTCGGGGCTGGCCTACGCCACCGGCGATGTGGACGGGATCTTCGGCGGCAGCGCCGAGACCTATACCCGCGACCTGCAGTGGAAGGCGTTCACGCCGGTGCTGATGGGCATGTCCGGCTGGTCGGCCAACGACCGCAAGCACCCCTGGTGGTTCGACGAACCCTATCGCAGCATCAACCGCGCCGCGCTCAAGCTGAAGATGCGGCTGACGCCGTACATGTACGGCCTGGTGCACGAGGCGGCGCAGACCGGCGCGCCGCCGGTGCGCGGGCTGATGTGGGACTTCCCGGACGACCCGCATGCGCACGATGAGACCTACAAGCACCAGTTCCTGCTCGGCCGCGACCTGCTGGTCGCGCCGGTCTACCGCAGCCAGGCCGCCAGCCGCGGCTGGCGCCGCGACATCCACCTGCCGGCCGGCACCTGGATCGACTACTGGGACGGCCGCCGCGTGCGCGCCGGGGCGGAAGGCCGCCAGCTGGACCGCCAGGTCGACCTGGCCACCGTGCCGGTGTTCGTGCGCGCCGGGGCGATCGTGCCGATGTATCCGGAGATGCTGTTCGACGGGCAGAAGCCGCTGGACGAGGTGACCTTCGACCTGTATCCGCAGGGCGAATCGCAGTACACGCTGTACGAGGACGACGGCAGCACGCGCCGCTACCAGCAGGGCGAATCGAGCACACAGGTCATCGCCATGCACGCTCCGGACCAGGGCGCCGGCCCGGTGCGGGTCGAGATCGGCGCGGTGCAGGGCCAGTACCAGGGCCAGCTGGCGCAGCGCCGCTATGCCCTGCGCGTGTCCAGCCGGCAGGCGCCGCGCGGGGTGCGGCTCGACGGCCGCGCGCTGCCGCAAGTGGGCGATGCCGCCGCGCTGGCGCGCGCGACCGAAGGCTGGTCCTTCGACGCCGGCGAGCGGCGCGGCACGCTGCACGTGCGCACAGCGGCGGTGGACATCCGCGCGCCGCTGGCGCTGCAGCTGGACTTCCCCGTGGCGCCCGCGGCGGCCGACGATGCCTATCCGGCCGCGCCGGACCTGGGCCGCGCGCTGCCCGCCGACAGCCTGCTGGTGGTCAACCGCCCGGCCGAGGAGCCCGGACAGCCGCTGGAGAACGCCTTCGACGACGACCCCGGCACCTGGTTCCGCACCGTGCGCAACCAGGCCGTGCGCACCGGCGCGCACGAGTGGGTGGTCGGCTTCGGCGAGCGCAAGCTGATCGACGGCATCGAACTGGCCCCGCGCAACGACAAGAACTGGAAGCACGGCCAGGTGCGCGACTACGAGGTCTACCTGGCGGACAGCAACGGCGAATGGGGCGAGCCGGTCGCGCGCGGCACGCTCAAGCTGGCGCAGGGCACGCAGCGCATCGACTTCCCGGCCCACGCCGGGCGCCTGCTGCGCTTCCGCGTGCTCAGCGTGCAGAACCCCGAGGGCGACGGCGCGTCGGCCACCGATCCGATGGTGCTGGCCGCCCAGGGCGGCGACGCCGCGCGCGCCATCGATGCGCTGCAGCCGCGCGATGTCGGGCCGATCACGCTGTCCACCTTCCACATCCTCGAGCACGTCGAACCCGAGCGCCCGGTGCAGCAGCGCGCCCTGTCCGAACTGCCGCTGCCGGCGGCGCTGGCCGGCAAGGTCGTGCCCGACCGCGCCCTGCGCGGCGGCGGCGCGCTGCGCATGAACGGCCTGCTGTTCCGCCGCGGCCTCGGCGTGGGCCCCGACAGCCGCCTCGACCTGGCGCTGAAGGGCCAATGGCGCCTGCTGCGCGCCGACCTCGGCATCGACGACGCCTGCCGCCAGGCCGGCGGGCTGCAGTTCCAGGTGTTCGGCGACGGCCGCCTGCTGTACGACAGCGGCCTGGTCCAGGCGCCGGGCGTGGTCAAGCCGGAACTGGACATCCGCGGCCTGTCGACCCTGAGCCTGCGCACCACCGGCGCGACCGGCGCCGCCCCGTCCCAGGTCTGCGCCGACTGGGCCAATGCCGTGCTGATCGGCCAGGAGGGCGATACCGCCAGCGTCCTGCGCCCATGACCCCCGCGTAACACCGCTCTGCCCCGCCCTGCCCGCCGCGGCCGCCACGCCGCGGCCGTGAGGATCGTTTTGCCCGGCGCACCGCCACCCCGCGCCGTTTAACCGCCAGGAGAGACCTTCGATGTTGCCCGCACCTGCGTTCCGTTCCCGCTCCCGTTCCCCGCTGTCGCTGGCCGTGGCCAGCGTGCTGCTGGCCCTCGCCCTGCCCGCCGCCGCGCAGGACACCACCGCCCAGGACGGCGAACCGGCCAAGGACAGCCAGGCCACCGACCTGGCCCGCATCCAGGTCACCGGCTCCAACATCCGGCGCACCGATGTGGAGACCGCCTCGCCGGTTCAGGTCATCAGCAAGCAGGAAATCGAGAACATGGGCGCGCGCACCCTGCTGCAGGTGCTCGACAACCTGCCGGCCGCGCGGCCGGCGCAGCAGGACTTCCGTTCGCTGTTCACCGGCTCCGATGGCGCCTCGCAGGCCAACCTGCGCGGGCTGGGCGCGCAGGGCACGCTGGTGCTGCTCAACGGCCGCCGCCTGTCGTACTACGGCGCGCCGGCGGGCTTCCAGACCCAGTTCGTCAACATCGATGCGATCCCCGCCGCGGCGATCGAACGCATGGAAGTGCTGACCGACGGTGCCTCGGCCGTGTACGGCACCGACGCGATCGCCGGCGTGATCAACGTGATCACCAAGCGCGACTACCAGGGCGCCGAGGTCAACCTGACCACCGACAGCTCCTCGCGCATCGACTCCTACGGCGAGCACCAGGCCAGCATCACCGGCGGCTTCGGCGACCTGGACCGCGACCGCTTCAACGTCTACGGCTCGGTCAACTACTACAAGCGCGATGCGATCCCGCTGAGCGATGTCTACGACAAGCGCCCGGCGCAGTACTACGTCAACAATCCCAACTACCTGAAGAACCTGCGCCTGGGCACCGGCAGCAAGCCGGGCGAGTTCAATCCGGGCAGCTACTTCGCCTTCGACCCGGTCACCGGCGCGCGCGTGCAGGAGGCCGCGCCAGGGTGCAACAACGTGCTCACCACCGAGGCCGCCGGCCCGCGCTGCATCTGGCAGACCTGGATGAACAACGAGATCGACGGCGGCGCGCAGTCCGAGCGCACCACGGTCTACCTCAACAGCCACTTCCTGGTCGGCGACACCACCGAGGCCTTCGCAGAGGGCACCTATACCGACATCGACCTGCGCGCCAACGGCGGCACGCCGCGCACGTTCAACACCACCACCGGCAACCCGACCAGCTGGTTCTCGCGCAATACCGGCACCACGGTCAACCAGTTCCTGTATCCGTACCTGGGGCCGAACAACGAGTACAACCACGCCAGCCCGGCGCTGAAGGCGATGATGGGCGGCGTGGTGGGCCTGCAGTACCTGCTGCAGGACGCGGGCGATGACTACTTCGGCCAGCGCAACACCGACAAGAGCTATCGTGTGGTCACCGGCCTGCGCGGCCAGCTGGGGCAGTGGAACTGGGAGACGGCCTTCGCCACCGCCGGCAGCCACTCGGTCACCTATCAGACCGTCAACGTGAACCTGAAGGGCTTCGAGAAGGCTTTCGGTCCCTTCACCATCGAACCGGGCACCGGGCGGGTGATCATCTCCGACCATCCGGCGTACAAGTTCGGCGAGATCAGCGAGGCCAACGCGGCGCTGATCCGCGAGGCGTACCCGACCTTCGACATCCAGTCCTGGACGCGCCTGCACACCCTGGACGGCAAGATCGAAGGGCCGATCGCGCAGCTGCCGGCCGGCGAGATGCGCGCGGCGTTCGGCTTCAACGCCACCCGCGAGACCTTCTACACGCCGGGCAATCCGGATGCGGCCGACGGCCTGATCACCCAGCAGGGCGGCTCGTGGTTCGACGGGGCGCGCAACACCTATGCGCTGTTCGCCGAGACCGTGGCGCCGCTGACCGAGAAGCTGGAGCTGGACGCGGCCCTGCGCGCGGACAAGTACCCCAACTTCGACACCAACCTGGCGCCGAAGATCGGCCTGAAGTACCAGGCGCTGCCGCAGCTGATGCTGCGCGGCACCTACTCCGAGGGCTTCCGCGCGCCCAGCCTGGCCGAGGCGGGGACCGGCGGCGTGTTCGCCCAGCTGGGCGGCTACCGCGACGAGACGCGCTGCGCCGAGACCAACGCGATCGCCAACCTGCTGCTGCAGTCCAGCCGCGCCGGCGACGTGGACCTGGGCAACGCGCTGCTCAACAGCGACTGCAGCCGCACCGTGGCGCGCATGACCCAGCCCAACAAGAACCTGCAGCCGGAGAAGGCCAAGATCGCCACGCTGGGCTTCGTGTTCGAGCCGGTGCGCTGGCTGTCGGTGTCGGCCGACTACTGGTTCGTCTATCGCCGCAACCAGATCGTCGCGCCGGACTACAGCAAGGACACCGACATCCTGTCGATGACCCGCTCGCCGATCACCGACGCCGACCGCGCCAACCTGGCGCAGCTGGCGGCCATGTGCGCCGATCCCGGCGCGGGCGTGGCCTGCCCCGGCACGCTGCCGGGCTACAGCGTGGGCAACGTGTCCGCGGTGGTGGGCCAGTACAAGAACCAGGGCAAGACGCTGATCGACGGCTTCGACATCGACGCGCGCAGCCAGTTCTCGCTCGGCGCCTGGGGCAAGTTGAACCTGGGCCTGGCCGCGACCATCGCCCGCCGCAACGAGAGCTACATCGACGATGAGTACCGCTGGTACTACGGCAACACCGTGGGCTACTACAGCAACCCGCGCCTGCGCGCCACGCTCAACGCCGACTGGAGCTACCAGCAGTTCACCACCAGCGTCTTCGTCAACTACACCGGCGGCACCAAGTGGGGCTGGGACCGGATCGACGCGCAGGACAACAATGCCGATACCTGTACCGCCGGCTACCTGCCGCTGGAGAAGAGCAAGTGCGACGGCGCGCCGTCGTGGTGGACCGCCAACCTCAGCGTGGCCTGGCGCCCCGACGCGCACTGGAACGTGGGGCTGACGCTGAAGAACCTGTTCGACCGCAAGCCCTTCTACGATCCCAACAGCTTCCTGGGCGATTCCAGCGACTACGCCAGCATCTATGGCCGGGTGGTCAGCTTCCAGGTGGGGTACAAGTTCTAGTCGGTACGTAACTGGCTCATCTCCCCCTGCGAAGCAGAGAGATGCCGGGAGGGTGGCGCCGCGCGCATGGTGGCGGAACACCCGCCTCTCCCTTTCGACTACAGCGACGGGAGGGGAGAAGCCAAGCAACACGTCACACCGTTCCAACGCGCCGGCGCGCAGCGCCGGCCCATCGCATTCCAATGAGGAGGATCTTCCACCCATGAACCGCAGAGACTTCATCGCCGCAGGCGGCCTGCTGGCCGCCACCAGCCTGCTCTCGGCCACCCCCGCCTGGGCGCGCGGCCGGCGCCTGCGCATGGGCCTGATCGGCACCGGCATGCGCGGCCAGGTGCATCTGACCGAGCTGCTGCGCCGCAGTGACGTGGACGTGGTGGCGCTGTGCGACATCGAGCCGATCATGCTGGGGCAAGCGCAGGCGATGGTCGCCAAGGCCGGCAAGCCGGCGCCGAAGGTCTATGGTGCCGATGGCGATGTCAACGCGTGGAAGCGCCTGCTCGAGACCCGCGGGCTGGACGGCGTCATCATCGCCACGCCATGGGAATGGCACGCGCCGATGGCCATCGGCGCGATGGAAGCCAAGGTGGCGGTGGGCTGCGAGGTGGTCGCCGGCATCACCCTGCAGGACCACTGGGACGTGCTGGAGACCCAGCTGCGCACCGGCACGCCGTACATGCTGCTGGAGAACGTCTGCTACCGCCGCGATGTGATGGCGGCGCTGCAGATGGTGCGCGCCGGCCTGTTCGGCGAGCTGATCCACCTGCAGGGCGGCTACCAGCACGACCTGCGCGGGGTGAAGTTCAACGACGGCAATCCCGCCCACCCCTACGACAGCGGCGTGGAGTTCGGCCCCAAGGGCTGGTCGGAGGCGCGCTGGCGCACGGAGCATTCGATCGAGCGCAACGGCGATCTCTATCCCAGCCACGGCATCGGCCCGTGCGCGATGTATACCGGCATCAACCGCGGCAACCGCTTCACCCGCCTCAACGCCTTCGCCACCAAGGCGCGCGGCCTGCACGACTACACGGTGGAGAAGAGCGGCGGCACCACGCATCCCAGCACCAAGGTCACCTTCAAGCTGGGCGACGTGGTCACCACCACCCTGGCCTGCGCCAACGGCGAGACCATCCTGCTGCAGCACGACACCTCGCTGCCGCGCCCGTACTCGCTGGGCTTCCGCGTGCAGGGCACCAAGGGCCTGTGGATGGACCTCAACCACGGCGTCCACATCGAGGGCCGCAGCCCGCCGCACGAATGGGAGGACTTCAAGGCCTACCAGGACCAGTACGAGCATCCGCTGTGGAAGCAGTACGCCGGCGATGCCGCCGGGGCGGGCCATGGCGGCATGGACTGGTTCGTCATGCACGCCTTCTGCGAGGCGCTCAAGGCCAACGCGCCGATGCCGATCGACATCTTCGACGCGGTGACCTGGAGCGCGATCACCCCGCTGTCCGAGCAGTCCATCGCGCAGGGCTTCCAGACGCTGGACTTCCCGGACTTCACCCGCGGCCAGTGGCAGCAGCGCAAGCCGATCTTCGCCTTCGACGCGCGCTACTAGCCCGCGGCTTCAATGCTGATCTCGACGCCGCCTGGCTCTGCCGGGCGGCTTTTTTGTTCTCGCAAGAATGCGGGGATACGAATCAGGTGATGGTGTCAGAGCGAAGCCGGCACACGGACTTCGCCCACCCGCCTCGACCCGGCCGGGCACGGCTCCTCGGCTCGGTCTGCCATCCATGTCCCGCTCTCCGCGTGCCCGGCCGGGTCGAGGCTCCGCGAACGTGCAGAGCAGGACTTCTTCCAACTCAAAAGCACCGAGCAAGCGCTCTGCCTCCTCCTCGCGCGCAGCGCAGGGGAGGGGGCCTCAAGTTGATGATTTCCCATCGCTGATCGCGTTGTGCACGCGGGAGGGCCTCGAAGACCGATCAAACCGAAGCCCTCTGACCTGACGCGCGAGGCAGCGGGCCGGCGGGCGGTGGCCGCGCCTGGCGAGGCAGGACGCCGAGCGCCCGACTCAGGGCAGGATGCCCTGATGGAGGGAAAAGCAGCCACCGCCCGCCGGCCCGCTGCCCCTCCGAGGCGAAGCGCGCACGCACGTCCCAAGCCCCTGAACAGAGCAGGCGCCGTACCTCGGCCGCGGGCCCGGCATTGGACGAAGGTCGTAGTCCGATCGGCCGATATTCGCACCAGCAAGCGAATATCGAACTTGAATGCTGCACTGCGATAAAACTAGCGTGTGCACCTGTCTCGCGGGTGCCGGATCGACGGCGGCCGTTGCCGCGGCATCACGCGCGCCCCGCCCCTGCGGCCTGCTGCGCGGTCCGCGCGCATGACACCCCCTGTACCGCCGGAGATCCAGATGCGCCCCGTCCTCCTCGTTGCCAGCGGCCTGCTGGCCTGCCTGCCGCTGCTGGCCGCCGCCCACCAGGCCGAGCCCGATCCGCCCGCGCGCCAAGTGCTGAAGGTGGACCGCTACGACGATGACGAGGCGCCGGGCTCGCTGCGCTGGGCCATCGCCACCGCCAACGCGGCGCCGGGCATCTACCGGATCGAGATCGCCGCGGTCGGCACCGCGCCCTACGTGATCAAGCCGCGCGCGCCGCTGCCCGAGCTCAAGGGCCCGGTGGCCATCGTCGGCCTGCCGTTCGCGCAGTCCGGCCAGTACGTGGCCATCGATGGCGCCGCCTACGTCACCGGCACCGGCACCCGGGCCTGCCCCGGCGCGGTGCCGGGCCAGTACGGCACCAACGTGCGCACCACGACCCTGCCAGGCCTGGTGCTGCGCGACACGCAGGGAGTGGAGCTGGCCGGGCTGGAAGTGCGCAACTTCTGCATCGGCGTGCTGATCAACCGCAGCCACGACAACTGGCTGCACGACAACCGCATCGTCGCCAACAAGGGCGGCGCCGGCGTGATGCTGACCGGCGACGACGGCAACGGCCAGTCCACGCCCACCACCACCGTGCACAACCGCGTGGTGCGCAACGAGTTCATCGACAACGGCGACGGCCTGGAGCTGACCCGCGGCGCGGCCTGGAACCTGGTGGCCGACAACCTGTTCCGCTCCACCGACGCCAATCCCGAGCCCTCCCAGGGCATCGAGATCCTGTGGGGCAACGACAACCTGGTGCTGCGCAACCGCTTCGAGAACTACTCCGACGGCCTGCAGATCAACTGGGGCAACCGCAACACCATCGCCGCCAACACCTTCACCGGCAACTCCATCGGCGTCAGCCTGACCGGGCGCGACAACGTGGTCGATGGCAACACGATCACCGGCAACGGCATCGGCGTGGCACTGCGCCCGCAGCCGGTGTCGCGGCCCAACCGGATCACCGCCAACGCGATCTTCGGCAACGGCCTGAAGATCGAGCGCTGCCAGGCCGGCGGCGCCTGCGTGCCGGGCCAGGCGCGCGGGGCGATCGTGTTCGGCGTGCCGGGGCTGGAGCATGCCGACTTCGTCGGCTCGCGCGGCGGCGGCGTCGAGAGCGATCCCGCCAAGCTGGCGCAGATCTGCAGCGCGCGCGTCACCGACCACTGCCAGCCCGTGCCCAACGACGGCCTGGCCGCGCCGGTGGTCGAACAGGCCCGCCGCAGCGGCACGACCCTGCAGATCCAGGGCCAGGTGCGCGGCACGGCCAACACCGTCCAGCGCGTGGAAGTCTTCGGCAACCCGCGCGCCAGCGACACCGAGGCGACTCGCTACCTGGGCGATGCCCAGGTGACCACCGACGCCCAGGGCCAGGCGCGCTTCTCCTTCGCCGTGCCGGCCACCGCCGACATCGCCGGCGTCACGGCGACCGTGACCGCCGTGGACGGGGCCACCTCGCCCCTGTCCGCGCCGCGCGCCGTGGCGCGCTGAGGTCCTGCCCGCCCGCCGCACCCGCATCTCCTTCGCATTCACAGGTATTCCCCCATGTCGTACGCCTCCCGCTCCTTCTCCCGCGCCCTGACGCCGCTGGCGCTGGCCCTGCTGGCCACGCCGCTGCTGGCCCAGGCGCAGGACCGCTTCGATGCGACCACCATGACCGGCGGCTGGAACGGCCAGCGCGCCGCGCTGGCCGACAAGGGCATCAGCTTCCGCGGCGACTATGTCGGCGAGGCGATGGGCGTGGTCGATGGCGGCCTGGACACCGGCGCGCGCTATGCACAGCAGGTGCGCGTGGGCTTCGACCTGGACATGGGCAAGCTGGCCGGCTGGGACGGCGGCACCTTCCGCTTCACCCTCAACGACCGCCGCGGCCGCAGCACCTCGGCCGACCTGGTGGGCAACCGCTTCCCGATCCAGGAAGCCTACGGCGGCCAGTACACGCGCCTGACCGAGCTGAGCTACGACCAGACCTTCAACGGTGGCCGCTCGTACTTCAAGCTCGGCTTCTACGCGATGGGCAACCAGTTCGGCCTGCTCAGCGCCGGCACCAGCTTCGTCAACGCCGCCTTCTGCGCCCACCCGCTGGCCATGAGCGGCAACAGTGGCTGGTACAACTACCCGACCGCGCGCTGGGGCGGTGAGTTCGCCGAGCAGCTGACGTCCTCGGTCAACCTGCGCGCCGGCTGGTTCCAGGTCAATCCCAACCTGGGCGGCAACATCGAGCGCAACGCGTTCCGGCCCTTCGTCGAGGGCACCACCGGCTCGCTGTTTCCGGTCGAGCTGACCTGGAAGCCGGGCGCCGGCACGCTGTATCCGGGCGTGTACAAGTTCGGCGGCTACTACGACTCCTCGCGCGTGCCCAAGAAGGGGCTGGACACCAGCAGCGTCACCGGCCGCGACGGCGCCTACGTGCTGGCCGAGCAGAAGCTCTACACGCCGGGCAGCGACGCGGCCATCGGCCTGAACGCCTTCGCCGAGTACATGGTGTCGGACAGCGACACCGCCCAGCTCAAGCGCTGGTACGCCATCGGCGGGGTGTGGCAGGGCGTGGGCTCACGCAGCAAGGACCGCATCGCGCTGGGCTACGTGGGCTCGGACATCAACCACCGCCTGCTCGATGCCCGCCGGGCCGCGCTGACCACCGCCGGCGTGCCGGCCGATTCGCCGCTGTTCGCGCTCACCGGCGCCGAGGAGCTGTACGAGCTGTCCTACAGCTTCCAGGTCAATCCGTGGCTGATGCTGCGCCCGGATGTGCAGTACATCACCAACCCCGGCACCTTCTCCTACGCCCAGACCGACAACGCCTTGGCCGTCGGCCTGCAGGCCAAGATCACCTTCTGATTCGCCGCATCGCACGCCATTGCTCCCGGGAGGGACTTGAGATGAAGCTTCGCCGTACTACCCTAGCCGCCCGCATGCTGCTGGCCCTCGCCCTGATGGCCGGCGCCGCCACCGCCGCCAATGCCGCCGACATGAACAACGCGTCCACCCTGCCCGCCGTCCGCACCATCGCCGTCAAGGGCGTGCAGATCGGCCAGGGCGCACCGAAGACCATCGTGCCGATCACCGGCAAGACCGCGGCCGAGCAGCTGGCCCAGGCCCAGCGCATCGGCGCCAATGCCGACACCGACGTGGTCGAGTGGCGCATCGACTACCTGGACATCGCCGGCGACGCCAAGGCGCTGGTCAAGCTGGCCCCGCAGATCGCCGCGGCCGCAGGCGGCAAGCCGGTGATCCTGACCTTCCGCACCAAGGCCGAGGGCGGCGCCACCGCGATCGCCGATGCCGACTACGGCAAGCTCTACGCCGCGCTGATCAAGGCCCATGCCGCCGACCTGTACGACGTGGAGATGTTCCGCGACCGCGCGGTGGTCGAGGCCATCGTCGCCGCCGCGCACGCGGCCGGCGCCTACGTGGTGATGTCCAACCACGACTTCCACGCCACGCCGGACACGGCCGAGATCGTCGCCCGCCTGCGCCAGCAGCAGGCCCTCGGCGCGGACGTGCTGAAGATCGCGGTGATGCCGCGCAACCCCGGCGATGTGCTCAAGCTGCTCGACGCCACCTGGCAGCTGCGCCAGAGCAGCGACCGCCCGCTGCTGACCATGTCGATGGGCCCGGTGGGCGTGGTCTCGCGCCTGTCCGGCGAGACCTTCGGCCAGGCCCTGACCTTCGGCATGATCGGCACCGCCTCGGCGCCGGGCCAGATCGAGGTCGGCACGCTGCGCGGGATCCTGACCACGCTCGACAACGCCACCAAAAAGCCGCAGTAACGCTGCCCACGGCGCCCGTGACCGCCGCATGCGGCGTTGATGCGCGTCCGTGTGCGAGCAAGGTCGTCCTCGACGCGAGCGCTGCGCTATCGGCGCCGCGTCGGCCAGTCCGATTGAAGGAGTCGCCATGGCCCACGCCACAGCCCCCAACGCCCCGCTCACGCTGCAGTCGATGAGCCCGTTCCAGTGGCTGGCCATCGCCATCTGCGTGCTGCTCAACATGCTCGATGGCTTCGACGTGATGGTGATGGCCTTCGCCGCGCCGCACGTCTCGGCCGACTGGGGCCTGAGCGGCAAGGAACTCGGGCTGATGCTCAGCGCCGGCCTGGTCGGCATGGCCGCCGGCTCGCTGGTGCTGGCGCCGCTGGCCGACCGCTACGGCCGGCGCGCGATGATCCTGTGGTGCCTGGTGATCCTGACCGTGGGCATGGCGCTGTCAGGCCTGGCGCGCAACGCCTGGCAGCTGGCCGGGCTGCGCGTGTTCACCGGCCTGGGCATCGGCGGCATGCTCGCCGGCGTGGGCGTGATCACCGCCGAGTATGCCAGCCCCAAGTGGCGCAGCACCGCGGTCGCGCTGCAGGCCACCGGCTATCCCATCGGCGCCACGCTGGGCGGCCTGATCGCCGCGGTGCTGCTGGAGCGCTGGGGCTGGCACGCGACCTTCTTCTTCGGCGCGCTGGCCTCGTTGCTGTGCATCCCGGTGGTGCTGGCGCTACTGCCCGAGTCGCTGGACTTCCTGCTCAGCCGGCGCCCGCCCGACGCGCTGGCCCGGCTCAACGCGCTGCTGGCGCGCATGCGCGCCCCCAGGCTGGACGCGCTGCCGCCGCCCCCGCCGGTCCCGGAAAAGGCGGGCTATGCGGCGCTGTTCACCCCGGGCCTGCGCCGCAACAGCGTGCTGATCGCGCTGGCCTTCTTCATGCACATGTTCGCCTTCTACTTCGTGCTGAGCTGGACGCCCAAGCTGCTGGTGCAGGCCGGGCTGTCGGCCGAGCAGGGCGTCACCGGCGGGGTGCTGCTGAACCTGGGCGGCATCATCGGCGGGGCCCTGTTCGGCTGGCTGGCCGCGCGCTTCGCCCTGCCGCGGCTGACCGCCACCAGCTTCCTGATCGCCGCGCTGGGCATGGCGGTGTTCGCCTCGCTGGGCACGCAGCTGCAGCTGGCCTTCCCGGTGGCCTTCGTGATCGGCGCGGCGCTGTTCGGCTCGATGGCCGGCCTGTACGCGGTGGCGCCGATCGTGTTCGCGCCGAGCGTGCGCACCACCGGCCTGGGCTGGGCGATCGGCATCGGCCGCGTCGGCGCGATCCTCTCGCCGATGACCGTCGGCGTGCTGGTCGACGCGGGCTGGCAGCCGGCCAATCTGTACTACGTCCTGGCCCTGCCGCTGCTGGTGGCCATCGCCGCGGTGCTGACGATGCGCCTGCAGCCCGCGCGCTGAAGGCAGTGGTGGGCGCGCGCATGCCGGCCGCGCCGAGGGATTCGACTTTGGTCCAGTTTGTGCGAATAACGAACTTAAAACCGATATTCGGATTGACGCGATTTTTCGCGCGGTCCACCTTGGCGTCCCGCGCGGCTTGCGCGCGCGGACTGTCCAAGCGAGAGGATGCGACTTCGATGTCCCTGATTGCCCAGGCGCGCGCGGCCTGCGACCGCGCGGTGATGCCATGATCGACAAGACCCTGCCCTCGTGCGCGGCGGCGGTGGCCGACATCCGCGACGGCGCCACGGTGATGATCGGCGGCTTCGGCACGGCCGGCATGCCCGACGCGCTGATCGAGGCGCTGATCGAACACGGCGCGCGCGAGCTGACCATCGTCAACAACAACGCCGGCAACGGCGAGACCGGCCTGGCCGCGCTGATCAAGCACAAGCGCGTGCGCAAGATCGTGTGCTCGTTCCCGCGGCAGAGCGACTCGCAGCATTTCGACGCGGCCTACCGCGCCGGTGAGATCGAGCTGGAGCTGGTGCCGCAGGGCAACCTGGCCGCGCGCATCCACGCCGCCGGCAACGGCCTGGGCGCCATTTTCACCCCGACCGGCTACGGCACCGAACTGGCGCAGGGCAAGGAAACGCGCGAGATCGACGGCAGGCACTACGTGCTCGAGTACCCGATCCACGCCGACGTCGCGCTGATCAAGGCCCACCGCGGCGATCGCTGGGGCAACCTGGTCTACCGCAAGACCGCGCGCAACTTCGGCCCGCTGATGGCGATGGCGGCCAAGTGCACCATCGCCCAGGTCCATGAGGTGGTGGAACTCGGCGGGCTCGATCCCGAGGCCGTGGTCACCCCCGGCATCTTCGTCCAGCGCGTGGTCGCGGTCGGCCACCAGGAGGCCCGCGCATGAGCGGTTACCAGCGCATGACCCGCGAACAGATGGCCGCGCGCGTGGCGCGCGACATCCCCGAGGGCGCCTACGTGAACCTGGGCATCGGCCTGCCCACGCAGGTGGCCAACTACCTGCCGGCCGACAAGGAGATCTTCCTGCAGAGCGAGAACGGCCTGCTCGGCATGGGCCCGGCGCCCGCGCCGGGCCAGGAGGATCCCGACCTGATCAACGCCGGCAAGCAGCCGGTGACGCTGCTGACCGGCGGCTGCTATTTCCACCACGCCGATTCGTTCGCGATGATGCGCGGCGGCCACCTGGACATCTGCGTGCTGGGCGCCTTCCAGGTCTCCCAGCATGGCGATCTGGCCAACTGGAGCACCGGCGCGCCCGACGCCATCCCCGCCGTCGGCGGCGCGATGGACCTGGCCATCGGCGCCAAGCAGACCTACGTGATGATGGATCTGCTGACCAAGACCGGCGAGAGCAAGCTGGTCGCCGAATGCAGCTATCCGCTGACCGGCCTGCGCTGCGTCAGCCGGGTCTACAGCGACCTGGGCGTGTTCGACCTCGGCCCCGACGGGGCACGCGTGGTCGAGCGGGTCGATGGCCTGTCCATCGAGGAACTGCAGCGCCTGACTGGTCTGACGCTGGCGCACTGAACGGAGCAAGCGCATGAGTGAAGTCTTCATCGTTGATGGCATCCGCACGCCCGTGGGCCGCTACGGCGGCGCGCTGAGCGGCGTGCGCGCCGACGACCTGGGCGCGGTGCCGCTGGCGGTGCTGCTGGCGCGCCACCCCGACCTCGATCCGGCCGCGATCGAGGATGTCTACCTGGGCTGCGCCAACCAGGCCGGCGAGGACAACCGCAACGTGGCGCGCATGAGCCTGCTGCTGGCCGGCCTGCCGGTCAGCGTGCCGGGCAGCACGGTCAACCGCCTGTGCGGTTCGGGCCTGGATGCCGTCGGCACCGTCGCCCGCGGCATCCGCGCCGGCGAGCTGGGCCTGGCCATCGCCGGCGGCGTGGAGTCGATGTCGCGCGCGCCGTGGGTGATGGGCAAGGCCGAGAGCGCCTTCGCCCGCAACCAGCAGATCGAAGACACCACCATGGGCTGGCGCTTCATCAACCCGAAGATGAAGCAGCTTTACGGCGTGGACCTGATGGGCGAGACCGCCGAGAACGTGGCCGCGCGCTACGGCATCTCGCGCGAGGACCAGGACGCCTTCGCCCTGCGCAGCCAGCAGCGCGCCGTCGCCGCGCAGGCGGCCGGCTTCTTCGAGGGCGAGATCACCCCGGTCACCGCACCCGGCAAGAAGCGCGGCGAGACCGTGCAGGTCGCCGTGGACGAACATCCGCGCGCCGACACCACGCTCGAGGGCCTGGCCAGGCTCAAGCCGATCTTCCGCCAGCCCGGCACGGTCACCGCCGGCAACGCCTCGGGCATCAACGATGGCGCCGCCGCGCTGCTGCTGGCCAGCGCCGAGCAGGTGCAGGCGCTGGGCCTGACGCCGCGCGCGCGGGTGCTGGGCTTCGCCAGCGCCGGCGTGGAACCGGCCTACATGGGCATGGGCCCGGTGCCCGCGACGCGCAAGCTGATGGCGCGCCTGGGGCTGTCCATCGGCGACTTCGATGCGATCGAACTCAACGAGGCCTTCGCCGCCCAGGGCCTGGCCTGCCTGCGCGAACTCGGCGTCGCCGACGATGCCGCCCACGTCAACGCCAACGGCGGCGCGATCGCCCTGGGCCATCCGCTGGGCATGAGCGGCGCGCGCATCACGCTGACCCTGCTGCGCCAGCTCGAGGCCAGCGGCGGGCGCCGCGGACTTGCGACCATGTGCATCGGCGTCGGCCAGGGCGTGGCGCTGGCGATCGAGCGCGCGTGACGCGCACGCTGTCCTGAAGCACTGTGGCCCGGGCCCTGACCGGGCCAGACGGAGAAGCAAGATGAGCCAATCCCCTTCCGATTCCCTGGCCGGCTATCGCAAGCCCTACCCGGGCAGCCAGCCGCCTTACATCCATCCGCCCTACGCCTCCACCGTGCTGCGCGGCGTGGGCAGCGACCCCATCGCCATCCCGGTGACGCTGTCGGAAGTCACCGGCCCCACGCTGGACCGCCTCACCCTGGGCGAGCATGCGGCCGACCTGACCGCCGGCTTTGCGGGCGAGCCGCTGGGCGAGCGCATCATCGTCTCCGGCCGCGTGCTGGACGAGAACGGCAGGCCGGTGCGCAACACCGTGGTCGAGGTCTGGCAGTGCAACGCCGCCGGCCGCTACCTGCACGCCGGCGACCAGCACGACGCGCCGCTGGATCCCAACTTCAAGGGCACCGGCCAGGTCCTGACCGACGCGCACGGCCACTACCGCTTCAAGACGGTCAAGCCCGGCGCCTACCCGTGGCGCAACCACTACAACGCCTGGCGCCCGGCGCATATCCACTTCTCGCTGCATGGCGCGGGCATCGGCCAGCGCCTGGTCACGCAGATGTACTTCCCGGGCGATCCGCTGCTGGCGTTCGACCCGATCTACAACTGCGTGCCCGACCCGCAGGCCAAGGCGCGCATGGTCTCGGCCTTCGACTGGGAGACCACGCAGAACGAGTACGCGCTGGGCTATCGCTTCGACATCGTGCTGCGCGGCCGCAAGCAGACCGTTTGGGAGTAACGCATGAGCCTTCAATCGACCCCGTGGCAGACCGTCGGCCCCTACTACCGTCTGGGGCTGGAGCCGCTCTACCACACGCAGATCGCCCCACCCGCGGCGAAGGGCGAACGCATCACCGTCACCGGCACCGTGTTCGACGGCCTTGGCAATCCGGTCAGCGACGCGGTGCTGGAACTGTGGCAGGCCGATGCTAACGGCATCTACGACCACGCCGAGGACCCGCGTCGCGACGCGCACGACCCGGCGTTCCACGGCTGGGGCCGCGTGCCGACCGACGCGCAGGGGCGCTTCTCCTTCAGCACCATCAAGCCGGGCCGCGTGCCGGGACTGAAGGGGGTCGCGCAGGCGCCGCACCTGGTGGCGCTGGTGTTCATGCGCGGGCTGCTCAAGGCGGCGCCGACGCGCATCTACTTCTCCGATGAGCCCAGCAATGGCGAGGACGGCATCCTGGCGCTGGTGCCGGAAGCGCGCCGCGAGACGCTGGTCGCGCGGCAGACGGCGCCGGGGCAGTACGCGTGGGATGTGAAGATGCAGGGCGAGCGCGAGACGGTGTTCTTCAGCTACTGAGCGCCGCTTTTCGCTCTTTGCATTAGCGGCTGCGGTTGATTTGGCTGTTGCTGTTGCTGTTCTGCTGTTGCTGTTCTGCTGTTGCTGTTCTGCTGTTGCTGTTCCGCTGTTGCTCTTCTGTCTGAGCCGTAAAGCACGCCGAGCACCGCAGCGAAGCAGGGCCGAAGAGGCGCCCTGTTTGAGCGAAGCGAGTTTGGGCGCCGTGCCCTGATTCGCGAGGAGCGCAGGGGACCGACGCGCAGCGTCGGCGTGCGTCCCGGCGAGAAGCGGTTTTGCTTCCTTTTGACAAGACAAAAGGAAGTCGCGCCGCAGGCGCGAAAGCTTTGCACTTGGCGCGCCGCAGGCGCGTTGCTTCCGCCCTATCAGTGCCGCGCCAGTCCTTATCCAGACTTTGGTTTAATTTGCAAGCAAGACTTGAGTTCCATGCAGGCGCTTCTAAAAGCAAAGCTTTCGCACGGCTTCGCCGCGCGAGCTACTTTTGTCTTGTCAAAAGTAGCCAAAACCGCTTCTCGCCGGGACGCGAGCCGCCGCTACGCGGCGGTCCCCTGCGCTTCTCGGAAGACGGGGCACGTCGCCCAAACTCGCTTCGCTCAAACAGGGCGACTCTTCGGCCCCGTCTTCCTGCGATGCTCGGCTCGCTTTACGGCTCAGACAAAAAGCGAAGTGCAACAGCAACAGCTAGTGCAACAGCAACGGCAACGGCAACGGCAAGGGCAACGGCAACGGCAACGGCAACGGCAACGGCAAGATGCGGTTTGACGTCATCCTTCCTGCCATCAGCCCACCATAATCCCATCAAGCCTCACACCGAAGACCCGCCTCGATGACTTCCCGCCTGCTCGCCCCCCTGTTCGGCGATCCCGACATCGACACCCTGTTCGATGACCGCGCACGGCTGCAAGGCATGCTCGACTTCGAGGCCGCGCTCGCCCGTGCAGAGGCGCGCTGCGGCGTGATTCCCGACAGCGCCGTCGGCCCGATCACCGAGGCCTGCCGGGCCGATGACTTCGATCTGGATGCACTGGGCGCGGCCACCGCGCTGGCCGGCAATCCCGCCATCCCGCTGGTCAAGGCGCTCACCGCCAAGGTCAAGGCGCGCGACGAGGACGCGGCGCGCTGGGTCCACTGGGGCGCCACCAGCCAGGACGTGATCGACACCGGCACCGTGCTGCAGCTGCGCCAGGCGCTCGACGCGCTCACGCCCAAGCTCGACCGGCTGTGCGCGATCCTGCGCACGCTGGCGCAGGCCGAGCGCGACACCGGCCTGCCCGGCCGCACCCTGCTGCAGCAGGCCGTGCCGGTCACCTTCGGGTTGAAGGCCGCCGGTTGGCTCGATGCGCTGCAACGCGCGCAACGACGCCTGCAGGCCCTGCGCGCCGACGCGCTGGTGCTGCAGTTCGGCGGCGCCGCCGGCACGCTGGCCTCGCTCGAGGACCGCGGCCTGGAGGTGGCCCAGGCGCTCGCCCGGGAACTGGAGCTGCCGCTGCCCGCCCTGCCCTGGCACACCGCGCGCGACCGCATCGTCGAGGTCGGCACCGCCTTCGCGCTGCTGGCCGGCGCGCTGGGCAAGCTCGCCACCGATATCGTGCTGCTGATGCAGTCCGAGGTCGGCGAAGCCTTCGAACCCAGCGGCGCCGGCAAGGGCGGCTCCTCGGCGATGCCGCACAAGCGCAACCCGGTCGGCTGCGTGGCGGCCATCGCCGCGGCCACGCGCGTGCCGGCACTGGTGTCCACGCTGTTCGCCGCCATGAGCCAGCCGCACGAGCGCGCGCCCGGCCAGTGGCATGCCGAATGGGAGACGCTGCCCGAACTCGTCCGCCTCACCGCCGGCAGCCTGGCGCAGATGACCGTGGTGCTCGATGGCTTGCAGCTGGACCGCACGCGCATGGCCGCGCATCTGGACAGCTTCGGCGGCCTGCTCTACGCCGAGGCGGTGTCGGTCGCGCTGGCCGCCACGCTCGGCAAGTCCGCCGCCCATGCGCTGGTCGAGGCCGCCGCCAAGCGCGCGGTCGGCGAGCAGCGCCACCTGCGCGAGGTGCTGGCCGAAGATGCGCAGGTCAACACCGTGCTCGATGCCGCGCGCCTCGATGCGCTGTTCGCCGCCGACAGCTGGCGCGGCATGAGCGACACCTGGATCGACCGCGTGCTCGCGGCCGACTGATCCCTTTCCCGCGACGGAGCCTCACCATGGCGTTTCTCGATCTCCCCACCCATCGCCTGCACTACCGCATCGACGGCGCCGAGGGCGCGTCCTGGCTGACCTTCTGCAACTCGCTGGGCACCGACCTGTCGATGTGGGACCCGCAGGTGGCCGAGCTGTCGCGCGACTTCCGCATCCTGCGCTACGACCGCCGCGGCCACGGCCAGTCCACCGCGCCCGCCGGGCGCTATACCATCGACCAGCTCGGCGGCGACGTGGTCGCGCTGTGGGACGCGCTGGGGATCGAACACACGCACTTCTGCGGGCTGTCCATCGGCGGGCTCACCGGGCAATGGCTGGGCCTCAACGCCGCCGACCGGCTGACGCGGCTGGCGGTCTGCGCCACGGCCGCCAAGATCGGCACGGCCGAGAGCTGGGAGACGCGCATCGCGCAGGTGCGCGAGCAAGGCCTCAAGGCGCTGGCCGAGGGCACGGTGATGCGCTGGTTCACCGAGCACTACACCGACACGCACGAGGAACAGGTGCGCGCGGTGCTGGACACCTTCCTGGCGACCTCGCCCGAGGGCTATGTCGGCTGCTGCAACGCGGTCGGCCAGGCCGACTTCCGCCACGACCTGGCCGGCATCGCCGTGCCGCTGCTGGCCATCGCCGGCGACGACGACCCGGTGTGCCCGCCGGCCGACCTGCAGTTCATCGCCGAGCACGTCGCCGACGGCCGCTTCGCCCAGGTGCCCGGCCGCCACATCTGCAATCTCGAATCGCCGGCCGCCTTCACCGCCGCGCTGCGCGACTTCCTCACCGCCTGAAGCCCTCGAAGGATCCAACGATGGACGAGCAAGCCCGTTACGAAGCCGGCCTGGCCGTGCGCAAGGCCGTGCTGGGCGAGGCGCACGTGCAGCGCTCGCTGGACGCGCGCACCGACTTCACCCACGAGTTCCAGCACTTCATCACCCGCGCCGCCTGGGGCGAGGTGTGGACGCGCGAGGGCCTGCCGCGGCACACCCGCTCGCTGCTGACCATCGCGATGATGGTCGCGCTGGGCCACGACGAAGAATTCAAGCTGCACATCCGCGCGGCTCGCAACAACGGCGTGAGCGCCGACGAGATCAAGGAAGTGCTGCTGCAGACCGCGATCTACTGCGGCGTACCGGCGGCGAACCATGCCTTCGCCCTGGCCAAGCCGATTCTGGAAGAACAGGCAGCTGAATCTGCTGAGTGAGCTTTTCGCCGGCGTGACCCGCTGCGGTTCTTGGAGTGGACACCCGTGCCCCCTCCAGAGCCAACGCGTTCTGCGCATCACGCTTGGTGGTTGGAAATGGCGCTCTTCGCGCGATCCCGCACGGGCAGATCAAAAGCGAAGCAAGAGCGAGAAGCACAAAGTCCCTGGATTCCCGCTTTCGCGGGAATGACGATCTGAAATGACTGCTTCGGCCCCGGCTCCCCGCCCAGGCCCCGTCCCCGCCTCCGCCCCACCTCCCGCTGTCGCTGTCGCTGTCGCTGTTGCGGTTGCGGTTGCGGTTGCGGTTGCTGTTGCTGTTGCGGTTGCGGTTGCGGTTGCGGTTGCGGTTGCGATTGCGATTGCGATTGCTCTCAGCCTCTGCTTTTGCAGTTGCTTTCCCTGTCTGAGCCGTAAAGCACGCCGAGCACCGCAGCCTGATCGGGCCGAAGAGGCGCCCTGTCTGAGCGAAGCGAGTTTGGGCGCCGTGCCCGATCAGGCGAGGAGCGCAGGGGACCGACGCGCAGCGTCGGCGTGCGTTTTACCCCCTCTTTGGGGCCCGGCGAGAAGCGGTTTTGCTTCCTTTTGACAAGACAAAAGGAAGTCGCGCCGCAGGCGCGAAAGCTTTGCACTTGGCGCGCCGTAGGCGCGTTGCCTTCCCCCATTGCCTTCGATGCAAAGCACCGAAGTGGCCAACCCGCACGCAAGCCAGCGCAAGCGTCCTAACTCAACACCGCCCCCAACCGCGCCGCCGCCTGCCGCAACGGCGGCAACAACTGCGCATGCATCGTCTGCAGACTCACCCTGCCCGCCTGCGTGCCGATGTTGAGCGCCGCGATGACCGCCCCGGCCCGGTTGCGCACCGGCACCGCGATCGAACGCAGGCCGATCTCCAGCTCCTGGTCGGTCAGCGAAAGCTCCTCGCGCCGCACCTTGGCCAGCACCTCGAGCAGCTCGGCCTGGTGGGTGATGGTGCGCTCGGTGCGCGGGCGCAGCGGATTGCGCTCCAGATAGCCTTCCAGCGTGTCCGGCGGCAGCGAGGCCAGCAGGATGCGGCCCATCGAGGTGCAGTACGCCGGCAGGCGGCTGCCCGAACGCAGGCCGATGGACATGATGCGCACGGTCTCGGCGCGGGCCACGTACAGCACGTCGTCGCCGTCGAGCACGCCCAGCGAGCAGGACTCGTGCACGGCATCGCGCAGCGCGTCCAGCACCGGCTGGGCGGCCACCGCCAGCGGCGCGGAAGCGACGTAGGCGCCACCGATGCCCAGCACGCGCGGCAGCAGCACATAGCCGCGGCCGTGCTCGCCCACGTAGCCCAGCTTGGCCAGCGTGTAGAGCGCGCGCCGCACCGCCGCGCGCGGGATGCCGGTCTCGGTGCTGATCTGCGACATGGTGACCTCGCGCGCGTGCTGGGCGAACACGCTCAGCACCGCCATGCCGCGCGCCAGCGAGGTCATGAAGTCCGGGTCGCCCTGGGCCGCGTCGATCTGCCGCATGATCTCGCGCGCCAGGCCGCGCTCGGCCGCCGCCGACGCCGGAGCGGGCTTGCGGCGGGCGCGGGGCTTGGGGGCATCAGTCATCGGCGGCGGTCATCGAACGGGCGGAGCGCCATGGTAGCGGCGCGGGCGGCGGGCGCCCAAACAGGAATCGGCGGACCCGGGCAGGCCCGCCGCTCGTGGCCGGCATGCGCCGGCGTGGCCGGCGCGCGAAGCGCTTACCTGGCGTCCGGCAAGGTGTAGGCGATCACGTAGTCGCCACGGTCCGGCGACTGCCGCGCGCCACCGGCGGTCACCACGATGTACTGCTTGCCGTTGACCGCATAGGTCATCGGGCCGCCCTGGCTGCCGACCGGCAGGCGCGCCTTCCACAGCTCCTTGCCGGTGCCGCTGTCGAACGCGCGCAGGTAGTAGTCCTGGGTGCCTGCGATGAACACCAGGCCGCCCTGCGTGGCCAGCGTGCCGCCCAGGGTGGGCATGCCGACCGGCATGGGCATGTGCATCTTGATGCCCATCGGGCCGGTGTCCTCGACCGTGCCCACCGGCACCTGCCAGGCGATCCGGCGGGTCTTGAGGTCGATCGCGCTCAGCGTGCCGAACGGCGGGGCCTGGCAGGGGATGCCCAGCGCCGACAGGAAGCGGTTCTTGTTGACCGCATACGGGGTGCCCTTGAGCGGCACCGCGCCCATGCCGGTGTTGACCGCCTCGCCGCCGCTGGAGGCGGCCGCCTTGTCGGCCTTCTGCGGGATCATCTGCACCCACAGGCCCAGGCGCATGTCGTTGGCGAAGGCGTAGCCGTGCACGGGGTCGAAGGACAGCCCGCCCCAGTTCATGCCGCCCAGCGAACCGGGGAAGCTCAGCGAGACATCGGTGCCCGGCGCGGTGTACAGGCCCTCGTAGCGCATCTGCTTGAAGGCGATGCGGCACAGCATCTGGTCCAGCAGGGTGGCGCCCCACATGTCCGACTCGGTCAGGTGCTTGGTGCCGATCTGCGGCATGCCCACCGACAGCGGCTGGGTCAGCGAGTAGGGCTCGCCGGGGATGTTGGCGGCCTTCACCGGAACGTCCTTGACCTCGGTCAGCGGCTTGCCGGTGGCGCGGTCGAGCACGTACAGCTGGCCGGCCTTGGTGCCGATCATCACCGCCGGGGTGGTGCCGTTGGCGGTGGGGAAATCGATCAGGCTCGGCTGCATCGGCAGGTCGAAGTCCCACAGATCGTTGTGCACGGTCTGGTAGACCCACTTCACCTGGCCGGTGCTGGCGTCCAACGCGGTGACCGACGCGCCGAAGCGATGGTCCAGCGCGGTGCGCTCGGCGCCGTACAGGTCGGTGGAGGGACTGCCCATCGGCAGGAACACGGTGTTCATCGCCGCGTCGTAGGACATCGGCGCCCAGACGTTGGGCGTGCTGCGCGCGTAGGTCTGGCCCTCGGCCGGCGGCGCCTTGTCGTCCGGATTGCCCGGGTCGAAGGCCCAGCGCTGGGCACCGGTGACCACGTCGAAGCCGCGAACCACGCCACCCGGCATGTTGGCCTGCACGTTGTCGGCCACGCGCCCGCCGACCACCACGGTGGTGCCGGCCACGGTCGGGGCGGAGGTGAGCTGATAGAACGGATCGGGCGCGGCGCCCAGCCCGGCCTTCAGGTCGACCTGGCCCTCGGTGCCGAAGCCCTGGCAGAACTCACCGGTGTCGGCATCCAGGGCGATCAGGCGGCCGTCGATGGTGTTGGTCAGCAGGCGACGCTCACAGTTGGCGCCGGCCGGCAGGCTGACCGGCGTCACCGCGGTGGAGCCGGCCGCGGTGGGCTGCACCAGCGGCTTGCTCGCATCGAAGTAGGCCAGGCCGCGGCAGCGCTGCCAGACCGAGGCCTGGGCGTTGATCTCGCGCTTCCACAGCTGCTTGCCGCTGGCCGCGTCCAGCGCGATCACGTTGTTGTGCGGCGTGCACAGGAACACCTTCTGCCCGATCTGCAGCGGCGTGCTCTGGTCCTCGGCGCCGTTGCCGTCGCTCTGCGCGATGTCGCCGGTGCGGTAGGTCCAGGCGACCTGCAGCGACGCGACGTTGCCGCGGTTGACCTGGTCCAGCGCCGCGAAGCGGCTACCGCCATCGGTATTGCCATAGGCCGCCCAGTCGGTCTGCGCATGCGCCGGATCGACCGGCACCAGCGCCGGGCCGGGGCCGTTGGCTGCCACCGGCGGATGCGGCACGAACATGCCGGCCAGGCCGCCGGCACAGGCCAGCGCCAGCACCGCCGCCAGCGCGTAGGCGCCGCGTCCGCCGGCCCGACCGCGGGCGCGGCGCAGCGTCGGATAGGCCAGCGCCACCAGCAGCGCCAGCACCGCGGGCATCATCAGCCGCGAGACCAGCGGCCAGAATTCCAGGCCGGCATCCCACAGCGCCCAGACCACGCTCAGCACGAAGGCCAGCGCAAACAGCCAGGCACCGGCCGGGCGCCGCAGCACCAGCAGCACCGCCGAGACCACACAGGCCGCGCCCATCAGCAGGAAGTAGAGGCTGCCGCCGACGGTAGCGAGCTTGATGCCGCCGGCCAGCAGCGCCAGGCCGATCAGCGCCAGCAGCAGGCCAACGCTCCACAGCAGGATGCGGCCCGCGGCCGACACATTCGATTGGGTTTGCACGTTCTGATCCTCTGCAACATGAGGGCGGCGTCGGCGGCCGAAGGCAGCCTTCGCGCGGGCGGACGCTGCGGGCAGGATGGCATGCCGTGGCCCATGCGCGCGTCGGTAAGTTGGGCGATTATCGCATTTGCGTTCGGTAATAGCACAGCCGCGCCACCCGCCACGGGTGCGACGGACTGTGCCGACTCCGACGTTTTTCCGACCTTGGTGAAGCGCGTACAACGCTCCGTGGCGGGGATGGCGCAGCGCAACACGACTCAGGAGTAGCGTTGCGCGCTTCTTACCGGCCCTCCTCCCATGTCCGACCTTCCGCTGGCGCCTCGTCGCCCTGTTCACTGTGCCCTGTTGCTGATCGTTGCCGCGGCCGGGGGCTGCTCCGCCAGCAAGCCGACCGCGGACACGCCGCCTCGGGTCGGGGTGATGACCCTGGGCGCACGCACCCTGCCGGTGGAGCGCACCCTGCCCGGCCGGACGGTGGCCTACGAGACCGCAGACGTGCGCCCGCAGGTCGGCGGGCTGCTGCGCCAGCGCCTGTTCGAGGAAGGCCAGGAGGTCAAGGCCGGCCAGCCGCTGTACCTGATCGACCCGGCGCCGTACCAGGCCGCCTACGATGTCGCGCGCGGCAACCTGGTCCAGGCCGAGGCGGCGCTGGCCAGCGCGCGGCCCAAGGCCGAGCGCACCCGCAGCCTGACCGCCATGGACGCGGCCAGCCAGCAGGATGCCGACGATGCGCTGTCCACCCTGCGCCAGGACGAGGCGGCCGTGGTCGCGGCCAAGGCCAACGCGCAGGCGGCGAAGATCAACCTGGACTACACCCGCATCACCGCCCCGATTTCCGGCCGCATCGGCACCTCGGCCTACACCGTCGGCGCGCTGCTCACCGCCGACCAGGACGCCGCGCTGACCACCATCCAGCGGCTGGACCCGATCTACCTGGATGTCACCCAGTCCAGCACGCAGATGCTGGCGCTGCGCCGCCAGCTCGATGCCGGGCGGATCCACGCGATCGACGGCAAGGCCCAGGTGCAGGTGCGGCTGGAGGACGGCAGCGCCTACCCGCACGCCGGCACGCTGGAATTCGTCGGCACCCAGGTCAACGCCGGCACAGGCAACGTCACCCTGCGCGCGGTGGTGCCCAATCCCGAGCACCTGCTGCTGCCGGGCATGTACCTGCGTGCGGTGCTGCCCATGGCCACCGACCCGGGCGCGGTGCTGGTGCCGCAGCAGGCGGTGACCCGCGACAGCAAGGGCGAGCCGCTGGTGAAGCTGCTCGACGCGCACGACCGGGTGGTGGAGCGGCACATCCGCACCGGCGAGGTGATCGGCCACGACTGGGTGGTGGAGTCGGGCCTGAAGCCCGGCGAGCGGCTGATCGTGGTCAACGGCAGCCGTGTCGAACTCGGCAAGCCAGCGCAGCCGTATCCGGTCACCGCCGCCCAGCTCGACGACGCGCCGGCGCCGCCGGCCGACGACGCCCAGGCCGAGTAAGGGACCTCCCGCATGTCGCGCTTCTTCGTCAACCACCCGGTGGTGGCCTGGGTCATGGCCATCGTCATCGTCCTGATCGGCATGCTGGCCATCCATGGGCTGCCGGTCGAACGCTATCCGCAGATGGCGCCGCCGACCATCACCGTGCGCGCCAGCTACACCGGCGCCTCGGCGCAGACGGTGGAGAACACCGTCACCCAGCTGATCGAGCAGTCGCAGCAGAGCCTGGACCATCTGCTGTACATGACCTCCACCAGCGCCTCGGACGGCACCGCCCAGGTCAACCTGGTGTTCGAGACCGGCACCAACGCCGACACCGCGCAGGTGCAGGTGCAGAACCAGCTGCAGTCGGTGATGTCGGTGCTGCCGCAGGCCGTGCAGCAGAACGGCCTGGTCATCACCAAGTCCAGTGGCTCGCTGTTCGAGGTGGTGGCGTTCACCTCCGACGACGGCAGCATGGACAACTTCGATGTCGCCAACTACATGGAGTCGAACATCGATGACCAGATCAGCCGCGTCAGCGGCGTGGGCAACATCCAGCCGCTGGGCTCGGAATACGCCATGCGCATCTGGCTCGACCCGGAGAAGCTGCGCAAGTACGCGCTGATGCCGTCCGATGTGGAGAACGCGCTGCAGTCGCAGAATACCGACGTGTCGGCCGGCGAGCTCGGCGGCCAGCCGGCGCCGCGCGGCCAGCGCCTGGACGCGACCGTGACCACCCGCAGCCGCCTGCAGACCCCGGCGCAGTTCGGCGCGATCGTGCTCAAGAGCGACGCCAGCGGCGCGGCGGTGCGCCTGTCGGACGTGGCCACCATCGGCCTGGGCCCGGAGACCTACGACAGCATCACCCGCTTCAACGGCAAGCCCTCGGCCTCGCTGGGCATCGAGCTCAACTCCGATGCCAACGCGGTGGAGACCTCCAAGGCGATCGAGCAACGCCTGCAGGAGCTCAGGCAGTACTGGCCGCACGGCTACAACTACCACATCGCCTTCAGCACCACGCCCTTCGTCACCACCTCGATCAAGGAAGTGGTCATCACCCTCATCGAGGCGGTGCTGCTGGTGGTGGCGGTGATGTACCTGTTCCTGCAGAACTGGCGCGCCACGCTGATTCCGACCATCGCCGTGCCGGTGGTGCTGATGGGCACCTTCGGCGTGCTCGCCGCGTTCGGCTATTCGATCAACACCCTGACCATGTTCGCCATGGTGCTGGCGATCGGCCTGCTGGTGGACGATGCGATCGTGGTGGTGGAGAACGTCGAGCGCGTCATGAGCCAGGAAGGCCTGCCGCCCAAGGAGGCCACGCTGCGCTCGATGCAGCAGATCGGCGGCGCGCTGGTCGGCATCGTGCTGGTGCTGACCGCGGTGTTCGTGCCGATGGCCTTCTTCAACGGCGTCACCGGGGTGATCTACCGGCAGTTCTCGATCACCATCGCCGCCTCGATGATCCTGTCGGTGCTGGTGGCCATGACCCTGACCCCGGCGCTGTGCGTGACCATCCTCACGCCGCTGCACCGGGGCGAGGAGGCGATCGGCTCGCACGGGCGCCTGGGCCGGTTCTTCGCCTGGTTCAACACCCGCTTCCGCCAGCTGTCCGAGCGCTACCGCGCGCTGGTCGAGCGCGTGCTGGGCCGGCGCGCGCTGGGCCTGATCGCCTATGCGCTGCTGATCGCGGTCACCGGCCTGCTGCTGTGGCACCTGCCCGGCGCGTTCCTGCCCGACGAGGACGAGGGCATGCTCAACGTGCTGGTCAAGCTGCCGGCCGGCGCCACCCTGGAGCAGACCCTGGCGGTGACCGACCGCCTGACCCAGGCCGCGCTGAAGGATGCCGGCGTGCAGTCGGTGCTGTCCTCGGCCGGCTTCAGCGTGACCGGCGCCGGCCAGAACGTCGGCATGGCCTTCATCCGCCTGAAGGACTGGGACGACCGCGACGACGACGCGGCGACCATCGCCGATCATCTGAACAAGGCGCTGGCCGACGTGCCGGACGCGGAGCTGTTCGTGACCTCGCCGCCGGCGATCACCGGCCTGGGCGACGCCTCGGGTTTCACCTTCGAGCTGATGGACTACGAAGGCGCCGGCCACGCCGCCCTGACCGCCGCGCGCGACAAGCTGCTGCGCCTGGCCCAGCACGATCCCAAGCTGATGAACGTGCGCTACGCCAGCCTGGAGGATGCGCCGGTCTATGCGGTGAAGATCGACGATGCCAAGGCGCAGGCGCTGGGCGTGGACCCGGGCGACATCAACGCCACGCTCAACAGCGCGCTCGGCGGCGACTTCGTCAACAACTTCATCTACAAGGGCCGCATCAAGAAGGTGTTCGTGCAGGGCGATGCGAGTGCGCGCATGGCGCCGCAGGACCTGGATCGCTGGACGGTGCGCAACGCCGGCGGCGACATGGTGCCGATGTCGTCCTTCACCCGGTCGCACTGGACCAGCGCGCCGGCCGCGCTGGAGCGCTACAACGGCGTGTCGGCGATGGAGCTGACCGGGCAGCAGGCGCCCGGCGTCAGCTCCGGCGCGGCGATGGACGCGATGGCCGAGCTCAGCAAGCAGCTGCCGCACGGCTTCGGCTTTTCCTGGTCGGACATGGCCTACCAGGAGAAGCTGTCGGCCAACCAGGCCCCGGCGCTGTATGCGATCTCGCTGCTGTTCGTGTTCCTGTGCCTGGTGGCGCTGTACGAGAGCTGGTCGATCCCGTTCGCGGTGATGCTGGCGGTGCCGGTGGGCGTGTTCGGCGCGGTGCTGCTGATGACGCTGCGCGGGCTGGAGAACGACGTGTACTTCCAGGTCGGCCTGCTGACCACCGTCGGCCTGGCGGCCAAGAACGGCATCCTCATCGTCGAGTTCGCGCGCGAGCTCGAGCACAAGGGCGAAAGCCTGCTGGCCGCCACCCTGCACGCGGTGCAGATGCGCCTGCGGCCGATCCTGATGACCTCGCTGGCGTTCCTGCTCGGCGTGCTGCCGCTGGTCTTCAGCAAGGGCGCCGGCTCGGCCGCGCGCCATTCGCTGGGCACCGGCGTCACCGGCGGCACGCTGGCCTCGATCACGCTGGGGCTGTTCTTCGTGCCCCTGTTCTACGTGATCGTGCGGCGGCTGTTCCCGGGTCGCACGACGGCCGACACGGAGGTGCAGGCATGAGCACGCCCGTCCGCATCGGCGTGGCCGCGGCCACGCTGCTGGCCCTGGCCGGATGCACCCTGGCGCCGACCTACCAGCGCCCCGCCGCACCGGTGCCGGCCGACCTGGCCGCGGCCGACGCCGCGCCCGCCGCCGGCCCCGCGGTCGACACGCTGGCGCTGCCGGACTGGCAGCAGGTGTTCCTGGACCCGCGCCTGCGCCAGACCATCGCGCTGGCGCTGCAGAACAACCGCGACCTGCGCGTGGCGATGCTGTCCATCGACAAGGCCCGCGCGCAGTACCGCCTCCAGCGCGCCGCGCAGCTGCCGTCGTTGGATGCCAGCGCCAGCATGAGCCGCGGCCGCACCAGCGCCGCCAGCAGCGACGACGGCGTGTCCGGGGTCAGCACCAGCGACGCGCTCCAGGTCGGCCTCAGCAGCTGGCAGCTGGACCTGTTCGGCCAGCTGCGCAGCCTCAGCCAGGAGGCCCAGCAGACCTGGCTGTCCAGCACGGAGAACCAGCGCAGCGTACGCCTGAGCCTGATCGCCCAGGTCGCCGCGGCCTGGCTGACCGTGGCCGCCGACCAGGCGCAGCTGGCGCTGGCCCAGCAGACCCTGGACAGCCAGGCGCAGACCCTGCAGCTGACCGAGCGCCAGCACAGCGTCGGCAGCGTGTCGGGACTGGACCTGGCGCAGCAGCAGACCAGCGTCGAATCGGCACGGGTCGCCGTGGCCAGCGCGGCCACCCAGCTGGCGCAGGCGCGCGACGCGTTGCAGCTGCTGGTCGGGGCACCGGTCGACCCGTCGCTGCTGCCGACCGCGCAGGCGCTGCAGGACAGCGTCGCCCTGGCGCCGCTGCCGGCGCACCTGTCCTCGGCAGTGCTGCTGCAGCGCCCGGACGTGCTCGCCGCCGAGCACAGCCTCCAGGCGGCCAATGCCGACATCGGCGCCGCGCGCGCGGCGTTCTTCCCTTCGCTGAGCCTGACCGCGTCCACCGGCCGCAGCAGCGATGCGCTGTCCACGCTGTTCTCGGCCGGCAGCCGCACCTGGTCGTTCGTGCCCAGCATCACCGCGCCGATCTTCCATGCCGGCGCGCTGAAGGCCTCGCTGGATGCCTCCAGGCTCGGCAAGGACATCGCCGTGGCGCAGTACGAGAAGGCGATCCAGTCGGCCTTCGCCGAAGTGGCCGACGCCCTGGCCGCACGCGACCACCTGCAGGCGCAGCTGAGCGCGCAGCAGGCCCTGGTCGAGGCCAGCCAGCGCAGCTACACCCTGGCCGACGCGCGCTATCGCGCCGGCCTGGACGGCCACCTGGCCGTGCTGGATGCGCAGCGCGCGCTGTACGCCGCGCAGCAGGCGCTGATCGCCCTGCGCCAGCAGGACGCCAGCAACCGGGTCACGCTGTACCAGGTGCTGGGCGGCGGCGCCGACGCGCAGGCCACCGCCGCGCGCTGAGTCGCCGCGGCGGTCCTGGCCCGCGCGCATGAGCCCATGCGCGATCGGCATCTGCGCCCGGCCTCGCGCAGCCGGTGCGTGGCCGATAATCGCGGTCCGTCGCTTCCGGGGAGATCGTCGATGTCGCGTCGCCTTGCCGCCCTGCTGATCCTGGGCCTGTTCGCCCCGTCCCTGGCCCTGGCGCGCACGCCGGCGCAGGGCGCGGCGCCACCCACCGCGCACCTGACCGTGCCCGCCGACGACGGCCTGCCCTTGGCGGTCTGGGCGCGCGTGCCGGCGCATCCACGCGGCACGATCCTGCTGGTGCACGGGCGCACCTGGAGCTCGCGCCCCAACTTCGACCTGCAGGTTCCCGGCGAGCCGGCCGATGCGCGCTCGGCGCTCGCGGCGCTGGCCAAGGCGGGCTACGCCGCCTACGCGCTGGACCTGCGCGGCTACGGCGCCACCCCGCGCGATGCCTCGGGCTGGGATACCCCCGAGCGCGCCGCCAGTGATGTGATCGGCACGCTGCGCTGGATCGCTCAGCGCCATCCCCAGCTGCCGGCGCCTGCCCTGCTGGGCTATTCGAACGGCTCGCTGGTGGCGCTGCTGGTCGCGCAGCAGCAGCCGGCCGCGCTGTCGACGCTGGTGTTGTACGGCTTCCCGATCGATGTCGACGCCGCGCCCTCGCCGCCCGCCGACACGCCGGCCCAGCCCCCGCGCCAGCCCACCACCGCCGAAGCGGCGGCCTCGGACTTCATCACCGCCGGCGCGTTCCCGCCGGCGGTGCGCGAGGCCTATGTCGCCCAGGCGCTGGCCGCCGACCCGGTGCGCAGCGACTGGCGCGCGACCGAGCAGTTCCGCTTCACCCCCGAGCAGGTGCGCCTGCCCGTGCTGCTGCTGCGCGGCACCCACGACCCGCTGGCCACCCAGGACGAGAGCGGCCACCTGTACCGGCGCCTGGGCAGCGGCGACAAGGCCTGGGTCACCCTGCCGGACGCGGATCACGTCGCCCACGTCGAAAACGGCCACGCCGGCTGGGTGCGCGCGGTGACCGATTTCCTCAGCCGCCCGCGCGTGCCGGCGAAGCCCGCACCGTGAAGCGCACGACGCCCGGCGTCGCCGAGCGTCGGATCGGTCACGCGTTGAAGTGAGGGCCTGGCGCCTCAGGCGACGCGGCTGGCACCGCGCCGCGCGCGCTCCAGGTGCACCAGCAGCAGCGAGATCGCCGCCGGGGTCATGCCGGGGATGCGCTGGGCCTGGCCCACGGTCTGCGGGCGCACGCGTTCGAGCTTGCCCTGCACCTCGGCCGAGAGCCCGCGCACGCCGGCGTAGTCGAACCCGTCCGGAATCGGCGTGCCCTCGTTGCGCTGCTGGCGCTCGATCTCCACGCGCTGGCGATCCAGATAGCCGGCGTACTTCACCGCGATCTCGACCTGCTCGGCCACCTGCGCATCGTCCACGCCCGGGCCGATGCCTTCGACCCGCATCAGCCGGGCGTAGTCCAGCTCGGGGCGCTTGATCAGGTCCAGCGCGCTGCTCTCGCGGCTGACCGCCACGCCGAGCGCGGCCTCCAGCTGCCGGCCCAGCGCATTGGCCGGCGTGGCCCAGAGCGCGCGCAGGCGCTGGGTCTCGCGCTCGACCGCCTCGCGCTTGGCCTCGAAGCGCGACCAGCGCGCGTCGTCGACCAGGCCCAGCTCACGGCCGATCGGCGTCAGGCGCGCATCGGCGTTGTCCTCGCGCAGCTGCAGGCGGTACTCGGCGCGGCTGGTGAACATGCGGTACGGCTCGGAGGTACCGTGGGTGATCAGGTCGTCGACCAGCACGCCCAGATAGGCCTGGTCGCGGCGCGGCGACCATGCGTCCCGGCCCTGCACCGCGCGCGCGGCGTTGAGCCCGGCCAGCAGGCCCTGCGCGGCGGCCTCCTCGTAGCCGGTGGTGCCGTTGATCTGGCCGGCGAAGAACAGCCCGGCCACCAGCTTGGTCTCCAGCGAGGCCTTCAGCCCGCGCGGGTCGAAGAAGTCGTACTCGATCGCATAGCCCGGCCGGGTGATGTGCGCCTGCTCGAAACCGACGATGCTGCGCACCAGCTCCAGCTGCACGTCGAAAGGCAACGAGGTGGAGATGCCGTTGGGGTAGATCTCGGCCACATCCAGGCCTTCGGGCTCGACGAAGATCTGATGGCTGGCCTTCTCGGCGAAGCGCACCACCTTGTCCTCGATCGAGGGGCAGTAGCGCGGGCCGATGCCCTCGATCTGGCCGCTGTACAGCGGCGAGCGGTGCAGCGCATCGCGGATGATCTGGTGGGTGCGCTCGGTGGTGTGGGTGATCCAGCAGCTAACCTGGCGCGGGTGCTCGCGCACATCGCCCAGGAAGCTCATCACCGGCAGCGGATCGTCGCCCGGCTGCCGCTCCATGACGCCGTAGTCCAGCGTGCGCCCGTCGATGCGCGGCGGCGTGCCGGTCTTGAGCCGGTCGATGGCGAAGGGCCGCTCGCGCAGGCGCGCGGCCAGCGTCGTGGCCGGCGCATCGCCCATGCGCCCGGCGGCGTACTGGGTCGGCCCGATATGGATCTTGCCGGCCAGGAAGGTGCCGGCGGTCAGCACCACGGCCGGCGCCTCGAAGCGCAGTCCGGTCTGGGTCAGCACTCCGCGCACGGCGTCGCCTTCGATCAGCAGGTCGTCCACCGCCGCCTGGAACACGGTCAGCCCCGGCTGCGACTCGACCATGCGCCGGATCGCACTGCGGTACAGCGCGCGATCGGCCTGGCAGCGGGTGGCGCGCACGGCCGGGCCCTTGGAAGCGTTGAGCGTGCGCCACTGGATGCCGGCCAGGTCGGCGGCGCGGGCCATGGCCCCGCCCAGGGCATCGATCTCCTTGACCAGGTGGCCCTTGCCGATGCCGCCGATGGCCGGGTTGCAGCTCATCGCCCCGACCGTCTCGATGTTGTGGGTCAGCAGCAGGGTGCGGGCGCCGGCGCGCGCGGCCGCCAGCGCGGCCTCGGTGCCGGCATGGCCGCCGCCGACCACGATGACCTCGTAGCGATGGAAGGACGCGTTCATGTGGCGGATTTTCTCATGCGAAGGGCGGTCGCGGGCCCGGGGGGCGGGCCGGCGGGAAAAAGTTGGCACGGCTTCTGCTTAATCCCATCGGCACCCATCGTGGCAAGCGACTTCGGGCGCCTAAGGCTGGTATTGGAACAGGGGCCAGCCGCTAGCGCACGTTGGGGACGCCGGGGCCGGCAGTCGGGGGACTGTCGGCCCCTCTTTTTTTGTCCAATCGAGAATCGCGCCGGGGCGACCGTTCCTTGGGCTCCGGACTGGCGGCAGTCCCGCGGGCGGGCGCCGCTTTCTCCTCGGCATCCTGCCTCGCTAGGCGCCGCCGCCGCACCGCTGCCTCGCGCCTTACGCCCGGAGCCTTCATCTATCGCAGGGGCTCGCCCCAGGCGCGGGCGCGGCGGAGAGCGGGCAAGGACGACGGACCGGGGCCAAACGCCGCGCCCGGCCGGTCGCGGCTGGTCGGCAAAGTCCGCCCACCGACTGCGCACGTCGACGACGAAGCGTTCTGCGGCCGCGATCGGGGGGAACGTCGGCGCAACGCGCCGCCCTCACGGGCAATCTTCGAACAAAAAGCACAACGCCCGGCATGGCCGGGCGTTGTGCTGTACAGGCGCCGACGACCGGCAAGGGCCGGAACAGGGGGGATCCAGATTTCCCCACCGGCCGTCGGCATGGAAGCCGTTGTCAGCTCGTGTTACGTCAGAAAACGACGCAACCGGTCAACGTGGCGCTAGCTTGCGGGCGAGACAGGCTCCGACGCAAGCACTCCTTCATGGTTGCCGTTCGGGCGATCGCGGAAGTGAGACGCCCGTGGCACTGCCTATTCCTCGTTCCTCGGACGCGGGGTCAGCCGGGGCGGCAGGGCCGGGCGGCTGCTGGGCATGGGCCGCGACGACGGCCGTTCGACGCCCTGGGCGCGCGGCGGCATGGACGAGGGGCGCTGTGGCATGGAGGAAGGGCGCTGCGGGCGCAGGCGGTCCGGCAGCTGCGGGCGGCCGTTGTCGCCGGTCACTGGCGGCCGCGGCCAGCCGCCCGGAGGCGGATGGTGGTCGCCACCGCCAGGCCGGCCGCCATGGTCGTGGTCGCGCGGCGGACGTGGCACCGGGCGGATCACGTAGTAGGGGCGGTTGTAGTAGTAGGGCGCGTAGCCGTAGCCGTAGCCGCCACCGTAGCCGTAATAGCCCGGGGCGCCGCCGTAGTAGCCGCCCCAGTAGCCGTCGGGGTAGGTGTAGCGGTAGCTGGGGCTGCCCCGGTAATAGCCGCCCGGGCCGCTGCCGCCGGCGTAGTCGTAGGTGGCGCAACCGCCCAGCCCGGCCAGGGCGATGGCGGCGATCAGAAGTCGTTTCATGGTGGACCCCCCGGTCTGCACCGTTCTCAGGGTCGCCAGCTTGGGCCTAAACCATTGAACCCGTGATTAATTCTTTCAGGGCCGCGACTTGCTGCGATGCAGCGGCAAAAGCGCATCGGGTACGCTTGCCGCCATGTCCGACCTGCCCCGTTTCGACGACGTCCTCGACGCCGCCGCCCGCATCGCCCCGCACGCGCGCCTCACCCCGGCGCTGACCTCCTCCACCCTGGACGCCATGAGCGGCGCGCGCCTGTTCTTCAAGGCCGAGCACCTGCAGCGCACGGGCGCCTTCAAGTTCCGCGGCGCCTGCAACGCGGTCTGGGCCCTGGACGATGCGCAGGCCGCGCGCGGCGTGGTCACCCATTCCTCCGGCAACCACGGCGGCGCCCTGGCGCTGGCCGCGGCCACGCGCGGCATCCCCTGCCATGTGGTGGTGCCCGAGAACGCCGTCGAGACCAAGCTGGCCGCGATCCGCCGCAACGGCGCGGTGCTGCACCTGTGCGCGCCGACCATCGCCGCGCGCGAGGCGGGCGCCGCCCGGATCCAGGCCGAGACCGGCGCGCACCTGGTCCACCCCTACACCAACCCGTTCGTGATCGCGGGCCAGGGCACCGCGACCCTGGAGCTGCTGGAACAGGCCGGGCCGCTCGACGCGCTGGTCACGCCGGTGGGCGGCGGCGGGCTGGCCTCCGGTTCGGCGCTGGCCCTGCATGCGCGCCATCCCGAGGCGCAGCTGTGGCTGGCCGAGCCGGAAGGCGCCGCCGACGCCGCGCGCTCGCTGGCGGCCGGGACGCTGCAGCTGGACTTCGTCCCCGACACCGTCTGCGACGGCCTGCGCGGCACGCTGGGCGCGCCCGACTTCGACCTGCTGCGTCAGCACCGGGCGCGCGTGGTCACCGTGTCCGACGCCGACACCATCGCCGCCATGCGCCTGCTGTGGCAGGTGACCAAGCAGATCGTCGAGCCCTCCTCGGCCATCGTCCTGGCCCTGGTGCTGGCCCATCCCGAGGCCTTCGCCGGCAAGCGCGTGGGCCTGGTGCTGTCCGGCGGCAACGTCGACCTGGACGCGCTGCCCTGGTCCAGGGTGTGAGTCGCACGCGTCGCCGCTGGGGCCTGTGGGGCTGGGCGTGGCGCCTGGTCTGCGTGCTGCTGCTGTGGCTGGCCGGGGTCTCGGCCTACGTCATCGGCGTGGGCTGGCGCGACCAGGCCGCGCCGGCCGACGCGATCATCGTGCTGGGCGCGGCGGCCTACGACGCGCGGCCTTCGCCGGTGTTCGAGGAGCGCCTGCGCCATGGCATCGACCTGTACCAGCGCGGGCTGGCCGGGCACCTGATCTTCACCGGCGGCTTCGGCGGCACCGGGGCACGCTTCTCCGAATCGCAGGTCGGGCGGCGCTATGCGCTCAAGGCCGGCGTGCCCGAGCAGGCGATCCTGATCGAGACCACCTCGCGCACCACGCGCCAGAACCTGCAACAGGCCGCGCGCCTGATGCAGGCCCACCAGCTGCGCACCGCGATCATCGTCTCCGACCCGCTGCACATGGCCCGGGCGATGCGGCTGGCGCATCAGGAAGGCATCAGCGCGCTCGCCTCGGCCACGCCGACCAGCCGCTTCCGCAGCGTCAGGGCGAGCTGGAAGTTCTTCCTGCAGGAGCTGTACTTCTTCCACCGCGACCTGGTGCTGGAAGCGGTCTGAGCGGACCGCGCGTGCGGCCTCGGAATCCCGGCCACACACGGACGCTATCATCGCCGTCCCCTTCCCCCACGACTCCCTGTTTCCATGAAGATCGACGGTACCCGGCGCCAGGACCGCGCCACCGAACTGGTGCTGGCCTACTACGCGGCCTTCAACCGCAACGATCGCGCGGCGATGCTGGCCCTGCTCACCGACGAGGTGGCCCACGACCTCAACCAGGGCGCGCGCGAGGTCGGGCGCGAGGCGTTCGCCGCCTTCCTGCAGCGCATGGACGCCAGCTACAGCGAGCAGCTGCGCGACATCGTGGTGATGGTCTCGCCCGACGGCAGGCGTGCGGCGGCCGAGTACGTCGTGCATGGCACCTACCACCACAGCGATGCGGGGCTGCCGGCGGCCTCCGGCCAGACCTACGTGCTGCCGGGCGGGGCGTTCTTCGAGATCGAGGACGAGCGCATCGCGCGCGTCAGCAACTACTACAACCTGCAGGACTGGATCGCCCAGGTCGGCGGCTGAGGCCGCAGCGAAAATCGCACGCCTGCCGTTGCTGCGGCGTGCCATGGCGATCGATGCGGGCGTGCGATGCTGAGCCCCCCGCGTCCCCGCTCAACGGAGCCTGCAATGATCAAGGTCAGCGTGATGTATCCCTACGTGGCCGGCGCACGGTTCGATCACGCCTACTACGCCAACACCCACATGCCGCTGCTCAAGGCGCGCATGGGCGATGACTGCCTGTTCTACACCGTCGACAAGGGCCTGTCGGGCGGGCTGCCCGGCAGCGATCCGGCCTTCGTGGCCATGTGCCACATCTACAGCGAGTCGGTGGACCGCTTCACCGCGGGCTTCGGGCCGCATGCGCAGGAGATCCTGGGCGATATCCCCAACTACACCGATCTGGAGCCGGTCATGCAGATCAGCGAGGTCGTGATCGGCCAGCCCTGAGCGGGCGCGTCGCCGCGGCTCATTCGCCGCGGCGGCGGATCGGGATGCGCGAGACCGGCACGGCCGCCACGTCGCGGCCGCTTTCGCGGATCGGTGCGCCGGCCTGCGGCGCCCAGGCGTGGGCGTAGATGACTTCCCAGCTGCTGGGCAGCACACCCTGCGGCGTGCGCATCGCCTCGTAGGCGCGCGCGGCAGCCGCCAGCCGTGCCTTGCCGGTCAGCGTCGCGCGACGCTGCGCCAGCGCGTTGGTCGCGCCCAGCGCGCGCAGCTCGCGCATCAGCGCCGGCAGATCGGGATAGGTCAGGGTGAACAGGTCGCGGTCCAGCACCGGATCGCGGAAGCCGGCCATCATCAGCGCATCGCCGAACTGGGCGATCTGCGGGAACGGGCTCACGTGCGGCGCCGGATCGCCGGCGAAGGCCTCGCGCAGTTCGATCAGCGTCTGCGGACCGAAGGTGGAGCACAGCAGCAGCCCGCCGGGCTTGAGCACGCGGCGAAAACCGGCGAACGCGGCCGGCAGGTCGTCGACCCACTGCAGGCACAGGTTGGCGAACAGCACATCGACGCTGCCCTCGGCCAGCGGCAGCGCGCGCGCGTCGGCGCACACGCGCGCGAACGGCTTCCACCAGCCGGCCTGCTTCTTCGCCTCGCGCAGCATCGGCAGCGAGAAATCCAGCGCCACCACCTGCGCCTTGGGCCAGCGCTTGCGCAGTCGGGCCGCCGCGCTGCCCGGGCCGCTGCCCAGGTCCAGCACGACCTGCGGCACGCGCTGGTCCAGGTAGTCCAGCGATTCGAACAGGCGTTGCTCGACCTCGCGGTGGAGCACGGCGGCATCGGCATAGGTGCCGGCGGCGCGCGCCAGGGCGCGGCGCTGATGGCGGACATCGAACAGGGGCATGGGCCTATTGTCCGCCAGCGTGACGGTCCGCGTCAGGCGCGGCGGTGGCACGCTCCAGTTCAGCGCGCGCGCACGGCGCCGTCCAGGAACGGCACCAGCGCGGTCTCTACCGCGTCCAGATGCGCCAGGAACGGCGCATGGCCGCCGCCGGCGATCTCCACGAAGCCGGCCTGCGGTGCCAACCCGGCGGCCGCGGCCATGCCGCGCGGCTGCACCAGCCGGTCGCGGGCACCGACGATCCATAGCGACGGCATGCCCAGGCCCGGCAGCAGGTGGCGCAGGTCGCTGCGCTCGAGCAGCGCCAGGCCGGCCTGCAGCGCGGCCGGGGCCGGCTCGCCACGGGCAAAGAGCATGGCGCGCAGGGCCCGCAGCGTGGCGTGGCCCTGTGCGCTGCCCAGCGTGTCCAGCGCGATGAAGCGCTCCAGCGTGCCGCGATAGTCCTGCGCCAGGTCGCGGCCGAACTGGGCGAACACCGCCGGCGGCACCGCATGCGGCCAGTCGGGCGCGGCGGTGAAGCGCGGCACCGAGGAGACCATCGCCAGCGCGCGCACCTGGCCAGAACTGGCGGCGGCCTTGAGCGCGAACAGCCCGCCCAGCGACCAGCCCAGCCAGGCCGCCGGCGGCGTCGCCGCACAGATCGCCGCGACCGTGGCCGCCAGGGTCAGCGGCACCGTGCTGTCGCGGCTCCGGCCGTGACCGGGCAGATCGACCACGTGCAGTTCGAAACGGTCGGCCAGGCGTTCGACCAGCGGCGCGAACACGCCGCCGTGCAGCGCCCAGCCGTGCACCAGCACCAGGGGCGCGCCGCGGCCGTGGGTTTCGATGTGCAGACTCATGGCGATAGGCGCGCCGGCTTGCGGCGGTCTTGCGCACGCTCGGCGTCCGTCAGGCAGCGCGTCCCGCGCCGCAGGCAGGCAAGTGCCCTGCTCACGCCACGCCAGCGGCCTGCAGCTGCGGCTCGCGCGTGCGCGCCAGCGCTTCGACCAGGCCATCGACGTCCTCGGGCGTATGCAGCGCGGTGAGCGTGACGCGCAGGCGCGCGGTGCCTTCGGGCACGGTCGGCGGACGGATCGGCTTGACCCAGTAGCCGGCCGCCTCCAGCGCCGCCGACCAGGCCACCGCCTGCGCATCGGCGCCGCACAGCACCGGCTGGATCGGCGAATCCGAAGGCAGCAGATCCAGTCCGGCCGTCGCGGCACGGGTGCGGAAGCGCTCGACCAGGCCGGCCAGCCGCTCGCGCCGCCAGTCGTCGCGGCGCGCGTGGCGGATCGCCTCGCTGCTGGCGCGGGCCAGCGCCGACGGCAGCGCGGTGGTGTGGCTGTAGGCCCGGGCGGTCTCGGCCAGGTGCTGGATCAGCGCGGCCTCGCCCACCACCAGCGCGCCGTAACCGCCCAGTGCCTTGCCCAGGCTGACCAGCTGCAGCGGGACGTCATCCACGCTCAGGCGCGCCTCGGCCACGCTGCCGCGGCCGCCCGGGCCGCGCACACCCACGCCGTGCGCGTCGGCGACGTAGAACAGCGCCTTCTGCACCCGCGCCACCAGGGCCAGTGCCCGCAGCGGGGCCACGTCGCCGTCCATGCCGAACACGCCATCGGTCGCCAGCAGCGCCGCGCCATCGGGCACGTTGCGCAGCTGACGGATCGCGCCTTCCGCATCGCCATGCGGATAGCGCCGCAGCCGGCAGCCGGCCATGCGCGAGGCATCCATCAGGCTGGCGTGGTTGAGCCGGTCCTGCACGCAGACATCGCCCTCCTCGCCCAGCAGCGCCTGCTGCACGGCCAGGTTGGCCAGGAAGCCGTTGCCGAACAGCAGCGCCGCCGGCGCCTCCAGCCAGTCGGCGATGTCGCGTTCCAGCGCCTCGTGCGCGGCGTGATGGCCGCTGGCCAATGGCGGGGCGCCGGCCCCGGCGCCTTCGCGGGCGGCGGCTTCGGCCAGCGCGTTGGTCACCTGGAACTGCTGGGACAGGCCCAGATAGTCGTTGCCGCAGCACTCGACCAGCCAGCGGCCGTCGACTTCGACCCGCACGCCGTCGCGGCGGCCGACGGTGCGGCGCACCCGCACGCGGTCCTGGGCCACGCGCAGCTTGCGCAGGGCGGCGATGCGGTCGTGCAGGTCGGAACGGGCCATGCTGCGTCCTGTGCGTCTGGCGTGTCTGGGCCGGCTAGCGTAATCCAGCCGATGGCGGCCCGAACGACCGGCCATGCGCCCGCAGGCGCCGCGCATCCGCCGGCGTTGGCCCAGGCTGGCGCCCGGAGGCGCGACAGGCGCTAAAGTCGCCGCAGGCAATGGCGAGGATCGCCCCGGACGACACGCATGGAGGCATCGCCCACACACTGGCTGCAACGGCTGGGCCGCGCGCTGCTGGCGCCGCGCTGCCTGGTCTGCGGCGCGCGCGGCGATGGCGACCTGGACCTGTGCGCGGACTGCGCCGGCGCCCTGCCCTGGAACACGACCGCCTGCCCGCGCTGCGCGCTGCCGCTGCTGCACGCGCAGACCTGCGGCCACTGCCTGCGGCACCCGCCGCCGATGACGCGCACCGTCGCCGCGCTGGTCTACGGCCCGCCGCTGGACCGGCTGGTGCCGCGCCTGAAGTTCCACGGCGACCTGGCGGCCGGCAGGCTGCTGGCCGCCTTGATGGCCCAGACCATGTCCGCCGCGCCACGGCCACAGGCGCTGGTGCCGGTGCCGCTGCATGACCGACGCCTGCGCAGCCGCGGCTACGATCAGGCGCTGGAGCTGGCGCGTGCCCTCGGCCGCCGGCTCGATCTGCCGGTCCTGGACAGCGCGTTGCTGCGCAGCCGAGACACCGCGCCGCAGTCCGAGCAGGACGCCCCGGCCCGGCGACGCAATCTGCGCGGCGCCTTCGCGGTACGGCCAGGCGCCGCCCTGCCCGCGCACGTGGCGCTGGTCGACGACGTGATGACCACCGGCGCCACCCTGCACGCGGCGACGCGCGCCCTGCTGCGCGCCGGTGTGGGCCGCGTGGATGGCTGGGTCTGTGCGCGGGTGGAATGAGTGCGGCGCCGCGCCGGCGTGCACGCGGGCGCGCGGTTATGGGGGTTACGCTGCCGCGTGGATCGCCAAGGCGCCGTCCCGCGCCATGGCCCGGTCTGTTTCATCGAACCACTGCCAGGAGAGCATCGATGTCCTTCGCCGCCGTTCCGGTTTCGCGCAGTTGGTGGGTGTTCCTGCTGTTCGGCCTGGTGGCCGTGCTGTTCGGCGTGTCCACCCTGATCTGGCCGGGCGGCACCGTGCTGGCGCTGGTGCTGGTCTTCGGCGCCTTCTCGCTGGCCGATGGCCTCGTCAGCCTGATCAGTGCTTTTAGTCGCGAACACGCGCTGCCGCGCTGGCTGCTGGCGCTCTATGCGCTGATCTCGATCGCCTTCGGCGTGCTGGCCATCGCCCAGCCGGCGCAGATGGCCGCCGCGCTGCTGTGGCTGCTGGCGGTGTGGCTGGTGATCGCCGGCGTGGCGCGCATCGTGTTCGCCGTGCAGGTGCGCAAGCACATCCGCGGCGAGTGGCTGCTGGTGCTCAGCGGCGTGCTGTCGATCCTGCTCGGCGTGCTGTTCTTCTTCTACCCGGCGGCCGGGCTGCTGACGATGGCGCTGTGGTTCGGCATCGGCGCGATCGTCTACGGCGTGCTGCAGCTGGTGGTCGCCTTCCGCCTGCGCGGGCATCGCCTGGCGGCCTGAGTCCTCGCTCAACCCGCCGGCATCACCGGCGGGACGTAGGGCAGGGTCAGCCCGAGCAGCCACAGCAGGCCGATCACCAGCGGGATGTGCACCAGCAGCTGGATGAAGGTGAAGCCGACGATGTCGCGCGCCTTCAGCCCCAGCACGCCCAGCAGCGGCAGCATCCAGAACGGGTTGATCAGGTTGGGCAGGGCCTCGGCGGCGTTGTAGACCTGCACCGCCCAGCCCAGGTGGGCGTGCAGTTCGTTGGCCGCCTGCATGACGTAGGGCGCTTCGATCAGCCACTTGCCGCCGCCCGAAGGCACGAAGAAGCCCAGGATGGCCGAGTACACGCCCATCACCGCCGGGAAGGTGTCCTGCGTGGCCACGTGCACGAACAGCTGCGAGAGGTGGTGCGCCAGGGTGTCGCCATCGGCGCCCTTGGCCCCGGTGAGGATCATCGCGATGCCGCCGTACAGCGGGAACTGGATCAGCACGCCGGTGGTGCTGGGCACGGCCTTGGCCACTGCGTTGAGGAAGCTGCGCGGACGCCAGTGCAGCAGCAGGCCCAGCGAGAGGAACAGGAAGTTGTAGGTGTTCAGGCTGGCGATCGCGGTGACCACCGGCTTAGAGGCGAACTCGCCGGCCAGCCAGCCGAAGGCCAGCAGCGACAGCAGCACGGTCAGCAGCGGGCTGTATTCGAGCCATTCGCCCGGACGCGTGCGCGGCGGCAGCACCTTGTCCGGCTCGCTCTGCGCCGCCTCGGGGAAGTCGGCCGCGGTACGCGCGGCCCGGCCCTGCGGTGCGGTGACCCAGCAGATCAGCAGCGAGACCCCGATCAGCACCGCGGTCAGCACGATCGACTGCCACAGGAAGATCGTCTCGGTGAAGGGCAGCACGCCGGTGATCTCCAGCAGGCCCGGCGGCATCGAGGCCGGGTTGGCCTGCAGCTGCGCGGCCGAGGAGCTCAGGCCCATCGCCCACACCGCGCCTAGCCCGAGGTAGGCCGCGGCACCGGCGGCACGGTAGTCCATCTTCAGCTCGCCGCGCCTGGCCAGCGCGCGCACCAGCAGGCCGCCGAACACCAGCGAGAAGCCCCAGCTCAGCAGCGAGGCCAGCATGCTCACCAGGCCCACGTACACGATCGCCCCGCGCCCGCTGCGCGGCACCCGGGCCAGCTGGTCGATGAAGCGCGCCACGATCGGCGCGGTCGCCACCGCGTAGCCACCGATGACCACGAAGGCCATCTGCATGGTGAAGGGGATCAGGCTCCAGAAGCCGCCGCCGAAGGCCTCGGCCGTGGCCTTGGGCGTGGCGCCGGCGAGCATCGCGGCGATGGCCACCAGGATCACGCCCAGCACCGCGAACACGTAGGCATCGGGGAACCACTTCTCGGCCCAGGCAGCGCTGCGCAGTGCCGCGCGGGCCATCACGCCCTGTCGGGCCTCGCCTTCGTTCGCTGCCATGAGCCTGCCCTCGCCGTCGGATCGCCGGCCCGCATTGTCCAGGCGCCGGCCCGGCGCGGTCTGCTGGACGATGGTCTAGGCGAAGGCCGCACCGCCGCGCGCCCGCGGCGCGTCAGGCCTTGAGCGTCAGCGACACCGCGATCCCGGCGAACACCGCCGCGCCGACCCAGTTGTTGTGCAGGAAGGCGCGGAAGCAGGGCCCGCGCTCGCGGTGCCGGCACAGCCAGAACTCGTAGGCCACCAGCGCCACCGCCACGCCCAGGCCCAGCCAGTACGGCCAGCCCAGCGCGGCCTGGCGCCCGACCAGCGCCAGCGCCACGAACACCAGCGCGTAGAGCAGCCCCTGGATCACCAGGTCCAGATCGCCGAACAGGATGGCGGTGGATTTCGATCCGGCGCGCAGGTCGTCCTCGCGGTCGACCATGGCATACCAGGTGTCGTAGGCGGTGGCCCACAGGATGTTGGCCACGTACAGCAGCCAGCCCAGCGCCGGCACCGTGCCCTGCACCGCGGCGAAGGCCATCGGGATGCCGAAGCCGAACGCCAGCCCCAGGTACACCTGCGGCAGGTGCGTGTACCGCTTCAGATACGGATAGCTGGCGGCCAGGAAGGCGGCCACCACGCTCAGGCCGATGGTCAGCCGGTTCATGGTCAGCACCAGGCCGAAGGCCACCAGCATCAACACCGCGAACACCCACAGCGCCTCGCGGCCGCTGACCCGCCCGGCGGCCAGCGGCCGCTCCCGGGTGCGCTCGACCTGCGGATCCAGCCAGCGGTCTGCGTAGTCGTTGATCACGCAGCCGGCCGAGCGCGTTAGCCACACCCCCGCGGTGAACACCAGCAGCGTCCACCACGGCGGCAGGCCACCGGCCGCCAGCCACAGCGCCCACCAGGTCGGCCACAGCAGCAGCAGCACCCCGATCGGCCGGTCGCCGCGGACCAGCTTCCAGTACTCCGCCAGCCGCCCGGGCGGCCGCACCGGCGGCGCATCGAATCGTTCGTAAGCCATCGCGAAAGGGTAGCAGGCCGCTTCCGTGGGAGCCGCCCCATGGCCGTTGTGGCCCACGGCGGCGATGAGGCCGTCCCACGCGGGCCGCCCTTCCCGCAGTGCCGATTCCCAGGTTCGCGTCCGCCGATCTTTTCAGCGATAATGCGCGCCGCCGTCGGCCCGCCGCGGCGTCTGTTGCACCATGCGCCTGTAGCTCAGCCGGATAGAGTAGTGGCTTCCGAAGCCATTGGTCGGGGGTTCGAATCCCTCCAGGCGCGCCAGCACTCGCTCCGGATCATGACGGAGCAGCCAAGGCCCTCGAGCGATCGGGGGTTTTTTGTTGCCCGGCGTCCTAGTCGATCCACACGATGCGTTGGGATCCGCCCTGGTGGCGGGCACGCGCCTGCGCCCACGCCGCGCGTCCGACCGGACACGCGACGGTGTCCGATCGGACACCTTGCATCAAAAACGCGCCGTGCCATGGGCGCTGACGGTTGGCACGCGGCATGCGATAGGCCCACCCGGGCGATCGCTCGCATCGCCAAGGAGGACCGAAGTGATACCACCCCATGCGCTGGCAGGTGCGCTGACGCTGTTGTCGCTGGTTTCCGGCCAGCCACACGGCGGCTCCCCCACACACTACGAACTGAGCGCCGAGATGGATGGCGACCGGATCACCGCGCTCGATGTGACCATCCGGCTCGATGCCGATGCGTCCGGGCGGACCGTGATCGACTGGGCTGACCAGTGGGCGGGCGAGGAGCATCTGGGCCAGTGGGCGCGCGATGTCTCGGTCGAAGGTGCGCGCCGCACCGAGGCGGCGCCCCATGGCGGACGCATCGTGGACTCCGCCCCAGGCGCGCCGCTGGTGATGCGCTATCGGATCGTGTCGGCCCAGCAGGCCGCGCCCGATGTCTCGAACAGCAGGCAGCCGGATCCGATCGTGCGTCCAGACTGGTTCTACGCGGTCGGGTTCTCGCTCTATGCCCAGCCCGCCGGACGCGAAGCGCTGCCGGCGACGTTCGCCTGGCGCGGTCCGCATGGCATCGGCTTCGCCTCGGACGCGCAACACCCGCAAGGATTGATGCACCAACCGCGCACGGGCAAGGACATCCGGGAAAGCGTGGCCATCGGCGGCCGCGACCTGCGGGTCTCGACCCTGCGGTTGGGCGACGATCGACTGCGCGTCGCCTCCATCGGCCATTTCGGTTTCGACATGTCCGACTTCGCACGCCTCGCGGAGAAAGTCATCGCGTCCGAGCGCGCGTTCTGGGGCGACGCCCATGCAGGCCCCTTCCTCATCACGGCCGTTTCCCTGGCTTCTGCACCGAAGCAGACAGGATTCAGCGGGACGGGGCTGGGCGATGCCTTCGCCACCTGGATCGGACAGGACACGCCATTGCCGGATCTGGCCTGGTTCCTCGCGCACGAATATTTCCATAGCTGGAATCCAAGGCAGCTGGGGCATACCGAAGACGCGACCGAGGCCCGGACGTACTGGATCAGCGAGGGGTTCACCGACTTCTTCGCGCGCAGGCTGATGCTGCGGGCGGGCCTGCTTTCGCCGGAGCAGTTCGTCGAAGAGTGGAACGAGGCCCTCGCGCGCTACGCCCGCTCGCCGTATCGCACCTCGCCCAATGCCGTCGTCGCCGATCGCTTCTGGAAGGACGAGCGCGCCCGCATGATGCCGTACCAGCGCGGGGCGCTGCTGGCGGCGGTCTGGGATCGCCGCCTGCGTCAGCGCTCCGGCGGGCGCACGCGCCTGGACGATGTGCTCCAGGACCAACGCAGACGCGCGCAGGCGGATCCCGCGCTTGGGCTGCAGGACGCGCTGGTCGCCGCGGCGGCCCACGACGGGCTGGACCTGCGGCCGGATCTCTCCAGGTACGTCGACCACGCAGCGCCCGTGCTGCTGCCGGACGACGCTTTTGGCGAATGCGCCCGCGTGGTCTCCGTCGACACACCGGTGTTCGACAGGGGCTGGGACACCGAGGCGACGACGCGGCAGGGCGACGTCGTCACCGGGCTCGACCCGACCTCCATGGCCTATGCCGCGGGACTGCGGGAGGGGATGAAGCTGCTCTCGCAGTCCGGCGGGAACCCGGCCGATCCACAGGTCGAGATCACGCTCGTGGCCCAGGACGCGTCCGGCCAGCATCGCATCCGTTTCCGGCCCGTCGGGCGGGAGACGGTGAGGCTCCAGCATATCGCCTTGGACGCCGCGCGCTTTTCCGCCAGGCCGGAGGCGTGTCGCCAGGCCCTCGCCGGCTAGCTGCCTGGTCGCACGAACACGGCGCCGCGCGAATCGCGCAGCGTCAGACCTTTTCCACCGCGATCGCCAGCCCTTGCCCGACGCCGACGCACATCGTGGCCAGGCCCAGCCTGCCGCCGCCGACGTGCAGCTGGTGCACCGCCGTCTGCACCAGGCGGGTGCCGCTCATGCCGAGCGGATGGCCCAGCGCGATGGCGCCGCCGTTCGGGTTCACGCGGGCATCGTCGTCGGCCAGGCCGAGCGCGCGGGTCACCGCCAGCGCCTGGGCGGCGAAGGCTTCGTTGAGTTCGATCACGTCGAAGGCCTGCAGCGGGCGCTGCAATCGCGCCAGCAGCTTGCGCACCGCCGGCACCGGGCCGACGCCCATCACGCGCGGCGCGACGCCGCCGCTGGCCATCCCCAGCACGCGTGCGCGCGGCGTCAGGCCGTGGCGCTGCACGGCGGCGGCCGAGGCCACGATCATCGCCGCGGCGCCATCGTTGATGCCCGAGGCGTTGCCGGCCGTCACCGTGCCGCCCGGGTTCACCGGCTTGAGCGCGGCCAGGGTCGCCGCATCGGTCTGCGGGCGCGGATGTTCGTCGGTGTCGACCACGGTCTCGCCTTTGCGCCCCGGGATGCGCACCTGCACGATCTCCGCGGCGAAGTAGCCCGCGGCCTGGGCGCGGGCGGCGCGCTGCTGGCTGCGCAGGGCCAGCGCATCCTGGTCCTCGCGCGACACGCCGTCGTCGGCCGCCACGTTGTCGCCGGTCTGCGGCATGGTGTCCACGCCGTACAGCGCTCTGAGCTGCGGGTTGACGAAGCGCCAGCCCATGGTGGTGTCCTCCAGCCTCTGATCGCGGCCGAAGGCGCTGCCCGCCTTGCCCATCACGAACGGCGCGCGCGACATCGACTCCACGCCCGCGGCGATCGCCAGTTCCATTTCGCCCAGCGCGATGGCGCGATACGCCGCGCCGACCGCCTCCATGCCGGACGCGCACAGCCGGTTGAGCGTGACACCGGGCGCCTCCTTCGGCAGTCCGGCCAGCAGCAGCGCCATGCGCGCGACGTTGCGGTTGTCCTCACCCGCCTGGTTGGCGCAGCCCATGAAGACCTCGTCCAGCGCCGACCAGTCCACGCCGGGATTGCGCTGCATCAGCGCGCGCAGCGGAAGCGCGGCCAGATCGTCGGCGCGCACCGGCGCCAGGCCACCGCCGTAGCGGCCGATCGGCGTGCGCACGGCATCGCAGAGGAAAACGTCCTGCATGGAAACTCCGTGAAACGAGGGGGGAAGTCAGGGCCGGGCCGGCGCGCGGGTGGCGGCGACGATGGTGATCGCGCCGGCCAGCAGCAGCGTGCCGTAGGCCAGCTGCGAGGCGGCCAGGGTGCCGGTCTTGTCGATCAGTACGCCGACGATCATCGGCACGAACACGTTGCCCAGGCCGGCCAGCGTGGTGACCAGCGCGATGCTGCCCGCCGCCTTGGGACCGGAGAAGGTGCTGCCTGGCAGGGTCCAGAACGGCCCGGTCGCGCCCAGGGTGGCCGCGGTGCACACGGTCAGCAGCGCGATCGCCGGGGCGGTGGTCAGGTGGGTCGTGCCCAGCACCAGCCAGGCGGCGGCGGCCGTGCCCAGGCACAGGGCCACGTGCCAGCGGCGCTCGCCGACCTTGTCCGAGTGGCGCGCCACCAGGAACTGGGTGACCAGGCCGGCCAGGAACGGGATCGAGGACAGCAGGCCGACGTGCAGCACGTCCTTGATGCCCGAGTTCTTGATGATGGTCGGGATCCAGTACGCATTGGCCGCCGCACCGCTGAAGACCGCCAGCGCGACGAAGGACAGGATGTAGACGCGCCTGTCGCCGAAGGCCTGCCACAGCGAGTGGTGCTGGCCCGGCGAGGCGGCGCTGTCGCGGTCCACGTCGGCCTGGACCAGCGCCTTCTCCGGGGCCGTCAGCCACTTGGCGTCGGCCGGCTTGTTGTCCAGGAAGTAGTAGACGACCACGCCCAGCACGCAGGCCGGCAGGCCTTCGACGATGAACAACCACTGCCAGCCGTGCAGACCAAGCGCGCCGTCGAACAGGCGCATGATCGTGCCCGCCAGCGGTCCGCCGAGCATGCCGGCGATGGGCAGCGCGGCCATGAACAGTGCGGTGACGCTGGCGCGGCGCGCCTTGGGGATCCAGAAGGTGATGTACAGCAGCACGCCCGGGAAGAAGCCCGCCTCGGCCGCGCCCAGCAGGAAGCGATAGAGGTAGAACTCGGTCGGCGAGGTCATCATCGCGAACGCCGCGCAGGCCAGCCCCCACAGGATCATGATGCGCAGGAAGGTCAGGCGCACGCCGATCTTCTGCAGCCACAGGTTGCTGGGCACCTCGAACACGAAGTAGCCGATGAAGAACATGCCGGTGCCGATGCCGTACATGACCTCGTTGAAACCCAGCTGGTGCATGAAGTCCAGGCGGGCGAAGCCGATCACGTTGCGGTCGATCAGCGCCACGGTGTAGCACAGCATGATCAACGGCAGGATGCGCCACTTGATCTTGCGGTAGGTGGCGTCGGCCAGCGAGGGCTCGGCCACGCCGGTTGCGGAAGAGGATTGCACCTGGGAACTCATTGGGAATCTCGCATCAGGGTGTCAGGCGGCGCCGCGGTCCGCCAGACCGGCCGGCGGCAAAACGCTGCGTGGGGAGAAGTCGTCCGGCGGGCCTTCAGTACTTGACGTGCAGGCCCAGGGCCACGTTGTCGACCGTGGCGCCCACCGGCGCGCGCACCGGCGAGCCGTAGCTGGACGAGACGCCGTTGTCGATGCGCCCGGCCAGGGCGACCAGCGAGGTGTACTTGAACAGGCTGTACTGCACGCCGATGTTGTAGGCCTGCGCGCCCAGCCCGTACGTGCTGCACTGCGCCGCGCCCGACAGCACGCAGTGGCCGGCGCCGGCATGGATGTAGTTCGCCGCCAGGGTCAGCTTCGGCGTGGCCTGCCATTCCCCGCTGACCTTCCAGGTCGGCACGGTGTAGGACTTGAACTTGCCGTAGGCCGCGGTCGGGTCTTCGGCGTACTGCACGCGCGAGAGATCCACGCCCAGCTTGAAGCGCTTGGTCTGGTAGGCGGCGCTGAGGCGCAGGTTGCGGTCCTGCGAGCCGCCGCCCTGGTTGGTGATCGAAGTGGCCGCCGGCGTGGTGGTCGGCACGCCGCTGATCACCAGGTGGTTGGTGTGCCGCTCGTACTGCAGCGCGGCGTACCAGGGCCCCTGCTCCCAGCGGATGCCGTAGGAATAGGCGCGACGGGGGCGGCCGTAGTCCGGACCGTCCCGGTGCGGCATGTAGCTGGTGCCCAGGGAGAAGCCGTTCCACCTGGCGCTCTCCCACTTGTAGCCCTGGCTGGCGCGGGTGACCCAGGTCGTCGTTCCAGCGCGGCTGCCGGTGCCGAAGGCCGCGCCGCCCAGCAACGCGGAGGTCGACACGAAGTTACTCTCGCTCACGCCGAGCATGCGCACCGGGTCGCCCCAGTTGGACAGGATGCTGTTGATGCGTCCGCCGGTGAAGGTGCCCAGCACGCGGTGCTCCACGTACACGAAGGCGTCGCGGCTGCGGTTGAAGTACTCGCTGTTGTCGTAAGGCTCGGTGACCTGCTCGTCCAGGCGGAAGCCGACCTTCCAGTCCTCGTTGAAGCGGTAATGGCCGCGCACGGCGAAGAACGACTGCGACCAGTTGACCCGGTCCGCATCCGGCTTGTCGGTGACGCTGCGCAGGGTGGTGCTGGTGTTGGACTTGGTGGTCAGCGTGCTGACGCGGCTGCCGACCGCGGTGTGCTGACCGAAGGAGGTCCACTGGTACTGCGGATACAGGTTGCCGAAGAACTCGATGTTGGCGTCTTCATTGCCGAAGGTGGCGGCATGGCCACTGCCGACCATGGCCATCAGGCAGGCGCCGACGGCGATGCGATGGCGGCGCGGACGCGGCGAGGTGTTGCGGACAGGCATCGAGTTCCCTCCCAGGAGTGGATGCGGAAAGCGGCAGCGAGGCCGCCCACGGCGGCACGCTGGATGGATGGAGCGCGGAACGGGCGCGCGGCGGCTCAACGCAGGCTGGCCGACCAGTGGGCGATGGCCTCGACCACCTGCTGCGGCTGCTCGGGCAGCAGGGCGTGGCTGGCGCCGGGGATGGTGACCACGCTGACGCGCGGGCCCAGTTCCTCGCGCAGCTCCTGGCGGCGATCGGCCGGCATGAAGGGATCGGATTCGGCCTGCAGGTCCAGCAGCGGCACCTTGCCGCCCGCGCTCCACCACAGCGCCTTGGGCGTGGCGTCGCTGGCGTTGCGCTGGCTGGTGCGCACCTCGGGGTGCCAGCCGTCCAGCCAGACCGAGGCATCGTTGCCCGGCGCGAAGAAGGTCGCCTGCAGCTCCCGCAGCCGATCCTCGCGCGAGGTCTTGGGATCGGCGATGCGGATGATGCTGGCCGACAGCGACTTGGGATAGGTCTTGGCCGCCGCGGCCGCGACCACGACACCGCGCACGGACTGCGGATGTCGCGCGGCGAGCATGCGCGCCACCCAGTTGCCGTAGGCATGCCCGACGACGATCGCCGGCGCCTTGCCCGCCTGGTCGATCGTGCAGGCCACATCGTCGGCCAGGTCCGCCAGGGTGATGCCTTCCATCGGCCCGCGGCTGGCACCGAGCCCGCGCGGCTGTGGGCGCAGCACCTGGTAGCCCTTGGCGGCCAGGCCCTCGGCGATCGGGTCGTAGTCCAGCGAATCGCGGCCCAGCGACGGCAACAGCACGATGGTCGGCCCCCGACCGTCCACCACCACGTCGATGCTGGCATCGCCGCAGGTCAGCTGGCGATGCGCACGCGCATCCGCCGCCTCGGCGGCGCCCACGGTGGCCGGCAAGGCCAGGCAGAACAGAACACGCACCCACGAGCGCTTCATCAGGCAATCCCTCCCGGTATTGCAGGCGCCGGGCCGGACGCGGCCGCACGACACCTGTGCGCCGCATCCCAGGGACGACGGCACGACGGACTTCAATCGGATGACCGGCCTGTCGCGGCCGGACGGTGTTAGTGGACCGGTCTTGGCACCGGCACCTGTCGCGTGCCGCAGGCGATCGCCTGGCACGCGTCCTGGCTGGACATGAGGCCCTCCTCCTCGATGGCGTGGACCTGCGTTGCGCTGCAGGCGTCGATGGGGCGGAGTCTAGGCACGGTGTTTTTTCGGGCGCACGCCGCCAGCGGTCAATCCAGCTATGGCGCGAATGCGATGGCTCGCACCGGCCCCGCCGATCGCCCGCAAACGCGGGGTTTCCGCGTGATTCGAGGCCTCGGCGAGGCCCTTATCCTTTAGTCGAAGGGCGCGTCTGGAGGCGTCTCGCGCCATTGGCCGGCGGGCGGTTTGCTACCCTCGTTCACCTGATCCAGCGCGCCCGCCGTTCCGCCATGCCCACACCCAAGGTCACCACGCTTTCGCTCGATCTGGTGACCGATCTGGGGCGCTGGCGCGCGTTCGTGGCGATCGGCGAGCTGGGCAGCGTCACGCGCGCGGCGCTGTTCCTGGACACCAACCAGTCGGTGCTTAGCCGCCAGATCAACGCACTGGAGCGCGATTGCGGCGCGCGCCTGTTCAACCGCACCGGGCGCGGCGTGCAGCTGTCCGAGCTGGGCGAACGCCTGTTCCCGCAGGTCAAGGCGCTGCTGGCCGACGCGGCGCAGCTCGAGCGCGACATCCGCGGCGAGGCGCTGGAGCCGACCGGCCGGGTCACGATCGGCATGCTGCCGTCGATCTCGCAGGCGGTGACCGGCCGCCTGTTCTCGACCCTGCGCACGCGTTATCCCGCGGTCACGCTCAAGATCCTGGAGGGCTCCGGCGGCCAGGTCGAGGAGTGGCTGGCCGATGCCCGGGTCGATATCGCCGTGCTGTACCGCTATGGCACCTCGCTGCCGGAAGGCGAGCAGTCCCTGGCCGTGGTCGACAGCTATCTGATCGGCCGGCGCGGCGATGCGCTGACCGCCGCCGAGACCGTGCCGTTCACCCGGCTCGACCAGCTGCCGCTGGTGGTGCCCAGCGCGCCCAACGGGTTGCGCACGGCGCTGGATGCGCTGGCGCGCAGCTGCCATATCAGCCTTTCCCCGGCGATCGAGGCCGATTCGCTGCCGCTGCAGAAATCGCTCTCCGCCGGCGACGGCGTCTACACCGTGCTGCCCATCCACGCGGTGTGGAAGGAGCTGGCCGACGGCGTGCTGCAGGCCGCGCGCCTGGTGGATCCGCCCATGCAGCGGATCATTTCCATGGCGCTGAGCCGCTCCAAGGGGCCGGCCCGCGCGGTCTCGGCCGTGGCCGGCGAGATCGACCACGCGTTCCGGTCGCTGGCGGCCGAAGGCCTGTGGCAGCGCGCCTTCGCCCCGACCCCCGACGCATAGCAGACATGCCGGCGGACGCGTAGCGCGCGCCGTCGCCCCACCCTATAACGGCCGATCGCGCGCCTGCCGCGTGCGGTCCCGCGCTCGAACCGGAGTTGCCATGCCCCGCATCACCCTGCCCGATCCCGCCCACATGGAGGCCGACCAGCGCGCGGTGCACGACCGCATCGTCAACGGCAAGCGCGGCAGGATCCAGGGCCCGCTGCGCGCCGCACTGCATAACGCGGAGCTGGCGGCGCGCTGGTCGGCCCTGGGCGAACTGCTGCGTTACGACACGTCCCTGACGCCGCGCCAGAGCGAGCTGGCCATCCTGGTCACCGGCCGGGCCTGCAACTCGCCGTTCGAGTGGTACGCGCATCGCCTGGAGGGCGAGAAGGCCGGCCTGTCGGCGGAGATCCTCGATGCGCTGCTGGCGCAGGAGATCCCCGCGGGACTGGACGAGACCGAGCACGCCACCGTCTGCTTCGCCCGCGAGCTCAACGCTGCCAACTCGGTCAGCGACGCGACCTACGCGCGGACGCTGGCCCTGCTGGGCGAGAAGGCCGTGGTCGAGCTCACCGCGCTGGTGGGCTATTACACGATGGTGGCGATGACGCTGAACGCCCACGAGATCCCCCTGCCGGAGGGCGTCGCGCCGGCCTTCGACCTGCCGCAGCGCAACGGCCTGTGAGCGGCTGGGACTGCCATGCGCACGTCTTCGGACCGTATGCGCGTTTTCCGCTGGCCGACACCAGCGTGCATTCGCCGCCGCAGGCCAGCGTCGAGCAGTACCTGGCGCTGCTGCAGGCGCTGGACCTGCAGCATGGCGTGCTGATCCATCCCAGCGCCTACGGTCGGGACTTTTCCGCGCTGTTCGACGCACTGGACCGGTTTCCGCAGCTGCGCGGGGTGGCCGTGGCGCGTGTGCAGGATGGAGTGGACCTGCGCGGGCTGCGCGAGCGCGGCGTGCGGGCCTTGCGCTTCAGCCACCGCAGCGGCGGCGACTTCCCCGGCGCGGCCACGCTGGAGGATCTGAAGCGGCTGGCGCCGGCGCTGGCCGCGGCGGGCCTGCATGCCGAACTCTGGAGCGACACCGCGGCGCTGTCCGGCGTCATCGGCACGCTGCGCGAGCTGCCCGTGCCCCTGGTGATCGACCACGCGAGCGGCTTCGACCTGGAGGCCGGCGTCGACGCGCCGGCGTTCCGCGCGCTGCTGTCCTTGCTGGAAGGCGGCAACACCTGGATCAAGCTGTGCATGTACCGCAACCTGCTGCGCAAGCCGCAGCCCGAGCGCGGTCGTGCCTTCCAGCTGGCGCTGCAGCAGGCGCGCGCGGACCGCATGCTGTGGGGCAGCGACTGGCCGCATCTGCGCGTGGAACCGGCGCCGGAGACCGGCGCGCTGCTCGAGACCTTCCGCGACTGGGCGGGCGATGCCGCCCTGGCGCGCAGGATCCTGGAAGACCATCCGCGCGCGCTGTATGCCTGACCGGCGCGGCGCGCGCGCAATACGACCTTGGTCCTAACGGCTATGCGCGCAGCCGCATAGCAGCTCTGCCTGGCGTCGCGTCGGCGCGCGCGCGGGGGCTTCCTAGACTGGCCTTCGATCACTCATCAAGGCCTAGCCGCAATGGACGACCTGACCCAGCTGCGCGTGGAGATCCACGACCACGTGGCGGTACTGACGCTGGATGCGCCGCCGGTCAACGCGCTGACCCGCACGCTCAACGACGAGCTGGTACTGGCGCTGGACCGCATCGGCGAGCGGGATGAGATCCGCGCGGTGGTGCTCACCGGCGCCGGCAAGGTGTTCTGCGCCGGCGCCGACCTCAAGGGCCGCGCCGAGGTGATCAAGGCGCCCGGCGACCTGGGCGCGCACCTGCGCCGCACGCGGGAGTGCTTCCACGCCATCCGCGAGTGCGCCAAGCCGGTGGTGGCGGCCATCAACGGCGCCGCGCTCGGCTCGGGCCTGGCGATGGTCGCCTCCTCGGACATCCTGGTCGCCTCCGAGCGCGCCTCGCTGGGCCTGCCCGAGATCGACGTCGGCCTGCTCGGCGGCTGCCGGCATGCGATGCGGCTGTTCGGCCACTCGCGCCTGCGCCACATGGCGCTGACCGGCCTGCGCGTGGACGGCGCCGAGCTCTACCGGCTGGGCCTGGTCGAGGCCTGCGTGGCGCCCGAGGCGCTGCTGCCCACCGCGCTGGAGATCGCCCACACCATCGCCGCCAAGAGCCCGGTAGCCACGCGCATGAGCAAGCACACGCTCAACACGATCGAGCAGATGAGCCTGCGCGACGGCTACCGCTACGAGCAGGACATGACCGCCGCGATCGGCCGCACCGAGGACGCACGCGAGGCGCAGGCCGCCTTCCGCGAGAAGCGCGCGCCGGTGTTCGTCGGCCGCTGATGCCCTCCCTCTCTCTTCCATCGCCGCTGGCCGGCGATATCGCACGGATGTCCCGATGAGTTCCAACGCACGCCCGCTGTCGGGCATCAAGGTCCTGGATCTGAGCCGCATCCTGGCCGCGCCCTGGGCCGGGCAGATCCTGGCCGACCTGGGCGCCGAGGTGATCAAGGTCGAGCGGCCCGGCGCGGGCGATGACACCCGCGCCTGGGGGCCGCCCTTCCTCAAGGACGCCGACGGCCGCAACACCGGCGAGGCCGGCTACTACCTGGCCGTCAACGCCGGCAAGCAGTCGATCACCATCCGCATCGACACGCCCGAGGGCCAGGACATCGTGCGCAGGCTGGCGGCGCAGGCCGACATCGTGCTGGAGAACTACAAGGTCGGCACGCTCAAGCGTTACGGCCTGGATGCCGACAGCCTGCGCGCCATCAACCCCAGGCTGATCTACTGCTCGGTCACCGGCTTCGGCCAGGACGGCCCGCGCGCCGAACAGCCGGCCTACGACTTCCTGATCCAGGCCATGGGCGGCCTGATGAGCGTCACAGGCGAGCGCGATGGCAAGCCCGGCGGCGGCCCGCAGAAGGTCGGCATCCCCATCGTCGACCTGATGACCGGCATGTATACCGCCGTGTCGGTGCTGGCCGCGCTCAACCGGCGCCATGTCACCGGCCTGGGCGACACCATCGACATCGCCATGCTGGATGTGCAGGTCGCCTCGCTGGCCAACCAGGCGATGAACTACCTGGTGTCCGGCCGCACGCCGCAGCGCAACGGCAATGCGCATCCCAACATCCAGCCGCAGGACGTGTTCGCCTGCGCCGATGGCGACGTCATCCTGGTGGTCGGCAACGACGGCCAGTTCGCCAAGCTGTGCCAGGTGCTGGGCCAGCCCGCGCTGGCCGAAGGCGCCTTCGCCACCAATGCCGGGCGCGTGGAAGGCATCCAGGCGCTGTCCGCGCGGCTCTCCGAGGCCTTCGCCGGGTGGCGGCGCGCCGACCTGCTGGCCGCGCTGGACGCGGCCGGCGTGCCGGCCGGCGCCATCAACTCGGTGCCCGAAGTGCTCGAAGACCCGCAGGTGGTGGCCAGACAGATGGTCCGCCGCGTCCCGCATCCGCTGGGCGTGGAGGTGCCGCTGGTGTCCAGCCCGATGCGCTTCGCCGATGCGCCGCTGCAGCCGCGCGTGGCGCCGCCGCTGCTGGGCCAGCACAGCGACGACGTGCTGCAGGGGCTGGGTTACGCCGACAATGACATCCAAGCCCTGCGGGCCAAGGGAGTGATCTGATGAAACTGCACTGGTCGCCCAAGTCGCCTTTCGTGCGCAAGGTGATGGTGGTTGCCCATGAGCTGGGCTGCGTCGAGGCGCTGCAGCTGCAGCGCTCGGTGGCGGCGATGCTCAGGCCCAATCCGGCCATCATGGCGGACAACCCGCTGTCCAAGATCCCCACCCTGGTACTGGACGATGGCCAGGTGCTGTTCGATTCGGCCGTCATCTGCGAATACCTGGATGCGCGCTTCCACGGCGCGCTGTTCCCCTCCGGCGAGGACCGATGGAAGGCCCTGCAGCAGCTGGCCTTCGGCGACGGGCTGCTGGACGTGCTGATCCTGTGGCGCAACGAGCGCGAGCGCGCGCTGCCGCTGCCGTCGTTGATCGATGCCTTCGCGCTCAAGACCGAGGCCTCGCTCGCCCGCCTGGAGCGCGAGATCGATGCGCTGTCCGGTGCGGCGATCGACATCGGCCAGATCGCGATCGGCTGTGCGCTGGGCTATCTGGACTATCGCTTCGAAGCGGTCGCCTGGCGCGCGCGCGCGCCGAAGCTCGCCGCCTGGTACGCCACGCTGGCGCAGCGCCCGTCCTTCATCGCCACGGAGCCGGCCGATGGCTGAGGCCAACGCGCTCGCGCTGGATCGCGCCGTGGTCGTCATCGGCGCCGGCACCATGGGCGCCGGCATCGCCGAGGTCGCCGCCTTCGCCGGCCATCGCGTCTACCTGTGCGACACCAGCGAGGCCGCGCTGGACCGGGGCCGTGCGCAGATCCGCGCCAGCCTCGACCGGCGCGTGGCCAAGGGCAAGGCCAGCGCCGAGGACGCCGCCTCCGCCTTCGCGCGGGTGATCGCCGCGGGCCCGAGCGCGCCGCTGCAGGGCGTCGGCCTGGTGATCGAGGCCATCGTCGAAAACCTCGACGTCAAGGTCGCCGCGCTGACCGAGATGGCTAGGCGCGTGGACGACAATGCCATCCTGTCCACCAACACCTCCTCGCTGTCGGTGACCGCGCTGGCCGCGCGCCTGCCCGCGCCGGAGCGCGTGGCCGGGCTGCATTTCTTCAATCCGGCGACCATCCTGCCGCTGGTCGAAGTGGTCCGCGGCCACGCCACGGACCCGGCCGTCGTCGAGACGCTGGTCGCCACCGCGCGCGCGTGGAAGAAGACGCCGGTGGTGTGCCAGTCCACGCCCGGCTTCATCGTCAACCGCGTGGCGCGCCCGTTCTACGGCGAGGCCCTGCGCCTGCTGCTGGAGCAGCAGGCCACGCCGGAGACCGTCGATGCGGTGATGCGCGAGTGCGGCGGCTTCCGCATGGGGCCGTGCGAGCTGATGGACCTGATCGGCCACGACGTCAACTTCGCCGTGACCCGCTCGGTGTGGCAGGCGTTCTTCCACGATCCGCGCTACCAGCCTTCGCTGGTGCAGCAGCAGCTGGTGGACGCCGGCTGGCTGGGGCGCAAGAGCGGGCGTGGCTTCTACGATTACCGCGACGATGCGCCGCGCCCCGATGTGCGCGACCTTCAGGGCCCCGCGCCGACACGGGTCCGCGTCGAAGGCGCGCTCGGCCCGGCGCAGGGCCTGGTGGCGCTGCTGGAACAGGCCGGCCTCCATGTCGAAAAGACCGAAGGCGCAGGCCTGCTGCGCGTGGACGGCGTCGCCCTGGCGCTGACCGATGGCCGCAGCGCCGGCGCACGCAGCCAGGCCCTGGGCGAGCCGGTGGTGTTGTTCGACCTGGCGCTCGACTATGCCGCCAGCAAGCGGATCGCATTGTCGGCCGCCGCGGGCACGCCCGCGGACGTCATCGCCCGGGCCGCAGGCCTGTTCACCGCGCTGGGCAAGCAGGTCTCGCTGCTGGGCGACGCCGCCGGCCTGGCGGTGTCGCGCACCGTGGCCATGCTGGTCAACGAAGCCGCCGACGCCGTGCAGCAGGGCATCGCCTCCGAAGCCGACATCGATGCGGCCATGACCGGCGGGGTGAACTATCCGATCGGGCCGCTGGCCTGGGGTCGCCGCGTGGGGCTGGACTACATCGCCGCCGTGCTGGCCCATCTGTCGCAGGGCTACGGCGAAGACCGCTACCGCGTCTCGCCCTGGCTGCAGGCGCGTGCGCGTGAGGTGTCGCATGGCTGAGTTCGTCAGCGTGGCCACGCGGGCGCGCGTGGCGGTGGTCACCCTGTCGCGGCCGGCACGCCGCAACGCCCTCAACCTGCAGGTCAAGCGGGAACTGGTCGACGCGCTGGAGGGTGCGCTGGCCGACGCGGAGGTCGCGGCGATCGTGCTCACCGGTGCCGGCGGCTACTTCGTGGCCGGCACCGACATCGCCGAGATGGCCGACATGCGGCCGATCGATCATGTGCTGCAGCGCTCGGGACACCTGTTCGAGGTCGTACGCGGCGCTTCCAAGCCCATCATCGCCGCGGTCGAGGGCTATGCGCTCGGCGGCGGCTGCGAACTGGCACTGGCCTGCGACCTGATCGTCGCCGCCGAGGATGCCCGCTTCGGCCAGCCCGAGATCAAGGTCGGCATCATGCCCGGCGCGGGTGGCACCCAGCGCCTGCTGCGCGCCGCCGGCCGCTACAAGGCCGCGCTCTGGGCGCTGACCGGCGAGATGATCCCCGCCAGCGAGGCCTACGCCGCCAACCTGGTCTCCAGGCTCGTTCCCAGCGGCCAGGCGCTCGATGCCGCGCGTGAGATCGCCCTGCAGATCGCCAGGATGCCGCCGCTGGCCGTGCAGGCCATCCGCGAGGCCCTGCGGCTGGGCGCCGACACTCCTTTGGACACCGCCCTTTCCCTGGAGCGCCGCCTGTTCGAGCGCCTGTTCGACACGGCCGATCAGCGCGAAGGCATGCGCGCCTTCCTCGAAAAGCGCGCCGCGGTCTTCGGCGGGCGCTGAGCGTTGATGGCGCGCCGGCGTGACGCGGCCCCCGTCCTGCTCCCTGGCCAACCGGATCGAAGCGCTGAACGGCTGGCTGGCTGCGCGTTTCGATTCCAGCGTCGCCAATGCCGACGGCGCATCGTCCGGATCTTCGACTCTTTGGCTGGATTCGGGCGCTTCTACCCGATCCCTCAGCGCCAGGCGATCCCTCTATCCGCGCCGCAGGATCTCGCTCAGCGCGGCCTGCGCGAGGCGATTCTCCGCGGGCGTGCCGATGCTGATCCGGACCCAGGTGTCGTAAGGCGGGAAGGCGCGCGCGACCAGGATCCTGCGCGCCTTCAGTGCCGCGACGACCTCGGCCTGCGGTCGCCCCGTGTCGAAGAAGACGAAATTCCCTGCGGGCTCGGCGTAGCGCAGCCCCAGCCGGCGCAGGTGGTCGAGCCACCGCGTGCGCTCGGCGGCGACCTGTTCGCGCACCCACGCGAGGTGACCGGGATCGGCCAGGGAGGCCGAGGCCGCCGCGATCGAGAGCTGGTTCAGTCCGTGCGGGCTGCCCACGCCGCGCTTGCGCAGGGCGGCGGCCAGATCCGGGGGCACCAGGGCGTAGCCGATCTGCAGGCCGGCCAGCGCGTGGATCTTGCCCAGGGTGCGGAACACCGCGACGTTGCGCCCGGCGCGCAGGTGCCGCACCGCCGTGCGCTCGGCCGCGTCCGGCAGGTAGTCCAGATACGCCTCGTCGACGATCACCAGCGCCTTGGCCGAGGTGGCCAGCACGAAGGCGTCGAACTCCTTCCCCGGACTCACCGTGCCGGACGGGTTGTGCGGATTGACCACGAACAGCGCCTGGGTATCGGCCTGGATCGCGGCCAGCAGCCGGGGCAGGTCGTTGCGCAGCGACGCATCCAGCGGCACCTCGATGGCGCGTCCCCCGAACGGCGCGGCCGCATCGACCAGCGCGCCGTACCCGGGCACCGAATACACGAAGGTACCGCCCTTGCCCGCCACGGCCAGGTGCTGGCCCAGCGGCTCGAGCACTTCGCCCACGATGACCTGCTCGGGCGCTACACCCTCGAGAGCGGCGATCTGCTTGACCAGCGCCTGCCCCTGCTCGGCGGTGACATAGCGCGGCGCCAGCGGCAGGGCGCGCTGGATCGCCGCTGCCACCTGCGGCGAGGGACCGTAACTGCTTTCGTTGAGATCCAGGCGCACCAGCCCGTCGGCAGCGGCGGGCGCGTCACGACTGGCGCCGGCCGCCATGCCTGGCACGAGCGAGGCCAGCGGCGCGGCGACGGCCAGCGCGGCGTTGCGCGCCAGCCAGGCACGCCGGGATGGATCGAAGGCATCGTGGGAGGACATCAGAACTTCACCTGCAGTCTTCCGTAGTAATAGGCCCCGCTCCAACCGAACGGCGAGAGTTCGCTGTAGGGGAACACGCCATAGGTGTCGGCGCCAGACACCGCGGGGGTGGTGGCGATATTGCGCGTGGGATAGGTGTTGAACACGTTGTCCGCGCCCAGCGTCAGCATCAGGTGCTTGGAAATGCGCAGGGACACATCCGCGTCGGTGATCCACTTGGCGTCCAGCCGCTGGATCACATCGTAGTTGCCGGCGGTCCCGGCCTCGGTGGGCAGGGTGCGGAAGGCGGTGCTGCCCTTGGCGAACTGCGCCACGTTGGCCGCGCTCTGGTTGGTGGCGGCGACCTGCTCGATCCGGCCATAGCGATGGGTGCCCAGGTGCACGCTCCACGGGCCCGCATCCCAGGCCAACGCCAGGGTCAGGTTGTCCCTGGGCTGCCCCTTCTCCACGCGGGTCCGCTCGGTGATGTCGAACAGCGGCGTGCGCACGCCCAGCGCGAGGAGCTGCTCGGGGGTCGAGGCCACCCGGGTCAGCTCGGTCTTGTTGCGGTTGTAGCCCAGCGTGGCGGTCAGGCGGTCGCCGCCCTCCCATTGCCACACGTAGCGCGCGGACGCGTCCACACCCGTGGTGCGCGTGTCGGCGGTGTTGCTGAAGTAGCGCACGCTGGTGACGCCCGGCGAACCCAGCGCGGCCAGATAGTCGCGGATCGCCGAGGAGCCCGCAGCGTCGACGAAGTTGCTGGACAGGAAGATGCGATCGTCGATGTCGATGCGGTACACGTCCAGCGAGGCCGTCAACCCGGCGATGCCCCAGGTCAGGCCGGCCGTCAGATTGGTCGCCTTCTCCGGGTCCAGGTCGCGTGCGCCCAGGGCGCGGGCCTCGACCGAGTCCACCGGTGCCGTGCGCACCAGCACGTACTCGGGCAGGCCGGTGACGGCGTTGTTGAGCGTGCGGCTGCTGGTCGAGCTGAAGTACTGCTGGGCCAGCGCGGGCGCGTGGAAGCCGGTGCTGGCCGAGGCGCGCAGCGCCACGCCGCCGCCGAGTTGATAGCGCAGCGCCAGCTTGCCGTTGGTGGTCGAGCCGAAGTCGCTGTAGTCCTCCCAGCGCCCGGCCAGCGAGACCAGCAGGCGGTCGGTCACATCGGTATCGGCCTCGACATAGGCGGCGACGTTGTGCCGGCTGTAGTCGCCGGCGTCGCCCGGCTGGATGCCGGCGAACCCCTGCGATCCGATCGTCGGCACGGTGCCGGCGGCCGGGCCGTCCAGCACGCGGTACGGGCCCCAGACATAGGAGGCTTCCTCGCCTGGCCGGATCTCGTAGGTGTCGCGGCGGTACTCCAGGCCGAGCGCCAGCCGCAGCGGCGCGTGCCAGCCGACTTCGAAACTGTTGCCGGCATCCAGGTTGGTCGTCCACTGCGAGGCTTCGAACGCGCCGTTGTAGAAGCGCGTCGGGCTAGCCGCGCCCAGGGTGGCGTTCAAGGTGTTGCGCGTGCGGTAGACCAGCTCGTTGCGGCCGTAGACGCTGCTCAGATCCCAGCGCCACTGTCCCAGATACCCCTTGAGCCCGGTCCCCAGCGAGCGGTCGGTGCTGTCGGTGTCCACCCAGGGCAGGAAGCCGTCCGGGTAGATCGCGCGCACGTTCTCCGGCTGGCCGGCGCGGCGCAGCGAGGCATTCGAGCTGCCCTGGCTGTCGGTGGCGCCGCCGAAGGCGTACCACTCCAGCCCTTCGGCCCAGGACAGCGGCTTGCGCAGGTTGGCGAAGAAGGTCTTGTCCTCGGTATCGGCGCTGTCGGCGAAGCGCCACAGCGCGTCGCGGTCGATCGTCGCCTCGCGCGGATCGGCCACGGCGCCGGCGACCGCGCCGCCGATGGGGTTGAGGCCGGTGCCCGAGCCATAGGCGCCCGACAGCGCGACGGCCTGTCCATTGCGCCCGATACCGAAGTACTGCTGACGCGTATCGGCCAGCGCGCGGTTGGCCGCCTTGCGGTCGCGATAGTCCCAGGTCAGGTGGATGCCGCCGCCTTCGGGAAAGGCGAAACCGGTGTCCAGCGAGACCTTGGTGGTGCCGCCGCCCCCGTCCTCGGTGGTGCCACGGCTGACCGTGCCCTCGAAGCCATCGTCCTCGCGCAGCACGATGTTGATCACGCCGGCGATGGCGTCGGAGCCGTACTGCGCAGAGGCGCCGTCGCGCAACACCTCGATCCGCGCGATGGCGCTGACCGGGATCGTGTTGAGGTCGGTGGAGACCGCACCCTTGCCCACCGTGCCGCCAGTATTGACCCAGGCGCTGGTATGCCGCCGCTTGCCGTTGACCAGGATCAGCGTCTGGTCGGGCGAGAGCCCGCGCAGCGTGGCCGAACGGATATGCGTATTGCCGTCCGGCGTGGTCGGATGCGGGAAGTTGTACGACGGCAGCAGGGACTGGAGGATAGTGCTGACGTCGGTATAGCCGCTGGCGCGCAGTTCGTCGCCGCTGAGCACGTCGATCGGGACGGGCGATTCCAGCACCGTGCGCGACTGGGTCCGGCTGCCGATCACGCTGACCTGGTCCAGGCGCTTGATCTCGGGGTCGGTGCCCGCCGCCGTCTGCGCGAACGACGGGGCCGCGACGGCAAGCAGCGACAAGGCGACGGCGGCGGGCAGCGCCGCGCGCGACGGGCGTGGATTCTTGGTGGGCGACATGGTGTGGATTCCCCTTTGGAGCCGGTGGACACCCCGGTGCGGGACCTCGCCGCCACGCCCCCTGGCGTGTGGCACGCAGCCGACATGCTCGTGTTCATCCTCCGGATCTGCCGCACCGCGTCAAAGAGCATGGCGGCATATCCTGATAACGCGGCGACGCGGCGAGCCGCACGCGCCGGGCGTGCATCACAGGCGCAATCCGCCCATCCCGGCACCGTCACGCGGCCGGCACATGCGCGGCAGGAAGCTGGCTCCCCGGGGCTGCTGGAAGTGCGTCATGCGACTGCTCTCCTCCGTGCTGTTCTTCGCGCTGGGCCTGTCGATCGGCTCGGTCATCAGCGCCGTGCGCGAACAGCCGGTGCCCGAGGCGGCCACGGCGGCGGCGACCGACCGGGTGAGCGCCAGCGCCACGCTGCCCGAGCAGCGCCTGACCCCGCCGGTGGCCAGCCCGGCACCCGCAGCCGCCCCGAGCCCGGACGGCTGCGGCGCGGCCCAGGCCAGCTGCGTGCCGATGGCCGAGGGCGCCCTGCGCGGCTGAACGGCGCCGGCTCGGCGCCAAGTACTTGCCTGGACAGGGAAAGCTGCGCATAATGCGCGGCTCGCTGCGTCTGGCCTTCGGCCGGACCAGGGCTAGGAAGCGCGATTCCTGCCCGTCTGGCAGCGGATCCATCCCGTATCGCATGGCCTGATCCCGCATCCGCGGCAGGGCCGGGGCCGCCATCTCCCAGGCTATGGGCGATCAAAATCACATCGAGGTGCACAGATGTCCCGCGTATGCCAAGTGTCCGGCAAGCGAGTGATGACGGGTAACAACGTCTCGCACGCCAACAACAAGACCCGCCGCCGTTTCCTGCCCAACCTGCACGAGCGCCGCTTCTGGGTCGCCAGCGAGAACCGCTGGGTCAAGCTGAAGGTTTCCGCGCACTCCCTGCGCACCATCGACAAGAACGGCATCGACTCCGTTCTGGCTGAGCTGCGTGCGCGCGGCGAAAAGATCTAAAGGAGATCAATCATGGCAGGCAAGCGCGACAAGATCCGCCTGATTTCTTCGGCAGGCACCGGTCACTTCTACACGACCGACAAGAACAAGAAGAACACCCCGGGCAAGATGGAAATGAGCAAGTACGACCCGGTGGTGCGCAAGCACGTGGTCTACAAGGAAGGCAAGATCAAGTAACGCGATGGCGCGGGCTTCAGCCCGCCTTTGCCATTGCGTTATCCCCCGCGAAAGCGGGGATCCAGTGCCTCCAGAAGAAGCCCGCCGCAAGGCGGGCTTTTTCGTGGGCAGCTGGCGAGGCACCGAACTTGCTGCTTGTCGCTCGGTGGGAGCCGCCATGGCGGCGATGGTGCCTTCCCGGGAAAGCTCTTTGACTTGCTCTGACTTGGCGGGTAAAGCCTCATCGCCGCCATGGCGGCTCCCACGACAGCGGGGCACGGGGATGACAGCGCCGACCGGATCGGCGGCCATCGGCCCGCACCGGCTATCGGCGCGGTGCGCGGACCGGCATCATCGGGCGATGACCCGACCCGCGGTGACTGGATGACCGAGACCTCTGCCATCGGCGGCTGGCTGCTGTTCCTGGACTGGATGATCCGGCTGGCGGCGCTGGCGTGGATTCCCTCGCGCACCACGCCGGCGGCCGCGCGCAGCTGGCTGCTGCTGGTGGGCTTCGTGCCGCTGCTGGGCCTGCCGCTGTACCTGCTGTTCGGCCATCCCTGGCTCTCGCGCGAACGCATCCGCCGCCAGGCCGAGGCCTCGCAGATGATCCGCGACGAGCAGAAGCCGCTGGGCCAGCTGCGCTGGCATCCGACCGGGGACGGCGCCGATACCGAGATGGTGCCGCTGGTGGAACGGCTGGGCGATTTCATGCCCACCCACGGCAACGCGGTCGCGCTGCTGGACGACTACGACGCCTCGCTGCGGGCACTGCTGGAGGACATCGCCGGCGCGCGCGACCGGGTCCACCTGCTCTACTACCTGATGTTCGACGACCAGGTCGGCGACCTGGTGTGCGAGGCGCTGCTGCAGGCGGCCGCGCGCGGCGTGCAGTGCCGGCTGATGCTGGATGCGGTGGGCGCCAAGCGCGGCCTGCGCGCCTATACCGGGCGCCTGCGCGCCGGGGGCGTGCAGGTCCAGGAACTGCTGCCCGGCGGCCTGCGCTGGCGCCGCAGCGGCCGCATCGACCTGCGCAACCACCGCAAGATCGCGGTGATCGACAACCGCGCCGGCTATGTCGGCTCGCAGAACCTGGCCGACGCCGGCGCCTTCGTGCGCGGCTATCCCAACCGCGAACTGGTCGCGCGCGTGGAGGGCCCGGCGGTGGCGCACCTGGAGGCAGTGTTCGCCAGCGACTGGTACCTGGAGACCGGGGAGCGCCTGGAGGTGATCGCCACCACCCCGGTGCGCGACGCCAACGTGGCCGCGCAGCTGCTGCCTTCGGGACCGGCCTATCCGTTCTCCAATGCGCGCGACATGGTGTGCGCGCTGATCCACCTGGCGCAGCAGAAGCTGGTGATGGTCACGCCGTACTTCGTGCCCGACGACGCCACGCTGAGCGCGCTGCGCATCGCCGCGCTGTCCGGCGTGGATACCCAGCTGATCCTGTCGGCCAGCAACAACCAGACCCTGACCGCCTGGGCGCAGGAGTCCTACTACGGCGAGCTGCTGGCGTCGGGCGTGAAGATCGCGCACTACCGGCCGCACTTCCTGCATGCCAAGCACATGAGCGTGGACGACTCGATCGCGCTGGTCGGCTCGATGAACCTGGACATCCGCTCGTTCGCGCTCAACGCCGAGGTCGGCATGCTGTGCTACGACGCGGACGTGGTCGCCCGCATGCGCGGGATCGAGGCCGGCTACCTGGCCCATGCCGAGCAGCTGACGCTGGAGCGCTGGAACAGGCGGCCGGCGTGGAAGCGCAGCCGCGAGGGCATCGCGCGCCTGGCCGATTCGTTCATCTGAAGCCGCGCGGCGGCGGCGCGCGCGCTATGTGTGAGGTCGATACGGCGTGCGCCGGACGGGCAACGGCCGCCGGACCGGCGTGAGGCGCGCCGCGCTTCAGCGCGGCGCGGATGCCGCCAGCGCCTCGCGCGCCAACGTCTCGGCCTGCCCGCGCAGCTCCGGGATCGCCAGCGATTCCCACAGCGCGCCGATGCGCAGGCTGCCGATCGCCAGCAGCCCGGGCACGGCCTGGCCGTCGGCATCGCGCAGGCGGCCGTTGGGGCAGGTGTCCAGGCCGATGCCGTGCGGGCCGGGCGCCGCCAGGCCACTGCCGACCAGCTCGGCCAGCAGCGGGTTGCGCATGGCCTGCACGCGCAGTTCCACGCCGGTGGCGTTGATCACGTGGGCCACCTCCAGGGCGAGGATCTCGCCGTGCGGGCCATGGCCGTGCAGCTGCACGCAGCGCGCGCCGGCCATCGCCGTGTCCAGCCGCGCGCGGTGGCGCTGCAGCTGGCCGCGGGCGAGCGCCTGTTGCAGCTGCGCATGCACCGGCGCGGCGATGCGGTGGCGATGCACGTCCCACAGGCGCACGACGTGGCGCAGGAAGCGGCGCTGGTCGGCGCCGGAGAGCGTGGTCCACAGCCGCTGCCCATGCGGGCGCAGGGCATCCATCACCGCCTGCCACGGCACGCCCCGTGCCTGCGCGCGGGCCACCTCGCGGCGCACCGCGCGCAGGCGCGCGCGCAGCGACAGGGCGAGCAGCGCCTCCACGTCGACGGCCTGCGCCGGCGCGCCGTCGACGTGCGGCAGCGGCATCAGCCCGTGGCGGGAGAGCACGTGCAGCGGGCCGCGGTGCCCATCGGCCAGCAGCGCCACCACCGCGTCGACCATGCTCAGGCCGGCGCCGACGATGCACACCGCGGCGTCGGCGTCGATGCCGGCCAGGCCCGCGTTGTCCCAGGCCTCGATCCGGCGCGCCGGCGGCAGCGAGCGCGCGCCGCGCGCCGGCAGCGGACGCGGCGCGTTGCCGGTGGCCAGCACCGCCGTCCGCGCCTGCAGCGCGCCGGCGCCATCGAGTTGCAGGACGAAGCCTTCGGCCCCGCGCTCCAGGCTCAGCGCGCGCGTCTGGACGTGGTCCAGCGTGGCCGGGCTGCCCGCGCGCGCCTGCGCCAGGCGCGCGGCCAGGTAAGCGGCGAAGCGCTGCCGGGGCACGAAGGCCTCAGCGATCCGCGCACGCGGCGTGTCCGGCATGGCGTCCTGCAGCCAGTCGACGAAATCGCCGGGCGCCGCGTCGAAGGCGCTCATGCCGCCGGCGCGCACGTTGAGCAGGTGCTCGGGGCGCTCGGTCGCGTGCGCGGCGCCGCGGCCGAGCACGGCGCGCGGTTCGACCATCGCGATGCGCAGGGGCGTGGTGGCTTGGCGCAGCAGCTGGATCGCCACCAGCGTGCCGGCGGCGCCGCCGCCGACGATGGCGACATCGAACGGTCCTGCGCTCATCGGCGCTGGCCCTTCGCCGGCGCCGCCACCTCGACCAGCGGATGCGGGCAGCCGGTGGCGAAGAACTCGACCAGGAAGTCGATGAAGCTGCGCACCTTGGGGGCCAGGTGGCTGCGGCTGGCGTAGACGGCGAAGATTCGCAGCGGCAGGACGCGGTACTCGGGCAGCACCTGCACCAGTCGGCCCTCGTCCAGCGCCTGGCCGACGATGAAGTCCGGCTGCAGGGTAATGCCCATGCCGGCGATGGCGGCCTCGCGCAGCAGGTCGCCGTTGTTGGCGCGCAGGCGCTCGGTCACGCGCAGGGTCTCGGTGCCGTTCGGGCCTTCCAGCGTCAAGGTGTCGCCGCCGGCCGAATAGCGGTAGCCGAGCACGCCCAGGCGCTCCAGATCGGCCAGGCTGCCCGGCGTGCCGGCGCGCGCCAGGTAAGCGGGGGAGGCGCACAGGAACATCGGCGCCTCCGCCAGCGGGCGGGCGATCAGCGATGGGGTGGGCTGGCGGGTGATGCGGATGGCCAGGTCGTAGCCCTCCTCGACCAGGTCGACCAGGCGATCGGACAGGTCCACGTCCACGGTGACCTGCGGATGCAGCTCGGCGAAGCGCGCCACCAGTTCGCCCAGACGGGCGATGCCGAAGCTCACCGGCGCATTGATGCGCAGCACGCCGGCCGGCTCCAGGGTCTGGGCGGTGACGGCGGCCTCGGTCTGGTCGAACTCGGCCAGCAGCTTCAGGCAGCGCTCGTGGTAGGCCGCCCCCGCGCTGGTCAGGCTGACGTGGCGCGTGGTGCGGTTGAGCAGGCGCGTGCCCAGGCGCTGCTCCAGCCAGGCGACGTGGCGGGTGACGCTGGGCGTGGACATGTCCAGTGCCTCGGCGGCGGCGGAGAACCCGCTGCGCTCGACCACGGTCGCGAAGACCCGCATGGCATCGATGGTGTCCATTGTTGCTTGCCCCGTAACAAATTCTGGCCCGGCGCACAGTTTATCCCCGGGCGTTGCCACAATAGGGTGGTGGCCTGCTTCCCTGTCGTGACAGGTTCGCCCATGAACGCCGCTGCCCGCCTGCCTTCGCTCTACATCTCCCACGGCTCGCCGATGACCGCGCTGGACCCCAAGCTGGTCGGCGTGCGCCTGGGCGAACTGGCACGCACGCTGCCACGTCCACGCGCGGTGGTCGTCGCCTCGGCGCACTGGCTGGCGCGTTCGCCGCTGGTGGGCGGCAGCGCGCGACCCGAGACGATCCACGACTTCGGCGGCTTTCCGCAGGCGCTGTTCGACATCCAGTACCCGGCGCCGGGCGCGCCGGAGGTGGCCGGGCGGGTGGCGCAGCTGCTGGACGAGGCCGGCCTGGCGCCGCACATCGATCCGGACCGTGGCCTGGACCACGGCATGTGGGTACCGCTGCGCCTGCTCTATCCCGACGCCGACGTGCCCGTGGTGCCGCTGTCGATCCAGCCGCTGGCCGGGCCGGCGCACCAGCTGGCGGTGGGCCGCGCGCTGGCGCCGCTGCGCGACGAGGGCGTGCTGGTGATCGCTTCGGGCAGCCTCACCCACAACCTGCACGACTGGCGCGGCGCCGACCACACCCGCCCGGCGCCGTACGTGCAGCCGTACATCGACTGGGTCGAACGCACCCTGGCGGCCGGCGATGTCGAGGCGCTGCTGGACTACCGGCACCGCGCGCCGCACGCGGCGCAGGCCCATCCCACCGACGAGCACTGGCAGCCGATCTATGTGGCCCTCGGCGCGGCCGGCGAGCGCTTCCGCGCCACGCGCATCGATGCGGGCATCGACCTGGGTTTCCTGGCCATGGACATCTACCGCTTCGACGATGCCGCGCCGGCGCAGGCGGCGGCGTAGCGCGCCGCGGCGACCCAGCGACCCGCCGCCCGCACGCTATCGTCGTTCCCGCGAAGGCGGGAACCCATGGACTTTTGCGCGTAGCGCTTGAGGCGCTGGGTTTCCGCTTTCGCGGGAAAGACGGCTTCACTTGTGGAGACGACGGTTTTCAGCCGCTCGTAGCGCGAGCGCAAACCCAATCGCGCCCCCTGCGACGCCCCATGCGAAAATAGCGCGCATGAGTGACGGCACCCGCCCGGCGGCAGGCAAGGACACGGGCGAGGGGCAGCGCGGCCTCGATGACGCCCTGAAGGCGCGCATCCGCGATACCTACGCCGCGCTGCGCGCCAATACGCCCGGCTTCACCACGCGCCGCGCGCAGAGCCAGATGATCGGCGTGGCCTCGCGCGCGTTGGGCAGCAGCGGCGGCGTCGGCGTGGTCGAGGCGCCGACCGGCGTGGGCAAGTCCCTGGGCTATCTGACCGCCGGCGTGCCCATCGCGCTGGCAGCCAAGAAGAAGCTGGTCATCAGCACTGGTACGGTCGCGCTGCAGTCGCAGCTGGTCGAACGCGATCTGCCCGCCTTCCTCAAGGCCACCGGCATCCAGGCCAGCGTGGCCCTGGCCAAGGGCCGCACCCGCTACCTGTGCACGCGCAACGTGGCCGAGCTGCAGGGCACCGCGTCGGCGCAGGAATCGATGTTCGGCGACGAAGGCGCGCTGTACGACCGCCCGCTGAGCCCGGCCGACGCGACCCTGGCCAACCGGCTGGCCAGGCTGTTCACCGACAACCAGTGGAACGGCGACTTGGACGCCGCGCCCGAGGCGGTCGGCCCGGCCCTGCGCGGGCGCATCACCACCAACGCCGCCGGCTGCGCCGGGCGCAAGTGCTCCTACGCCAACCAGTGCCCGGTGCTGAAGGCGCGCACCGCCGTGCGCGAGGCGCAGATCGTGGTCACCAACCACGCGCTGCTGCTGTCCACCCTGGCGCTGGGCGACAACGAGAACGGCCAGCCGCTGATCGCCGCACCCGGCGAGATGCTGCTGGTGCTGGACGAAGGCCACCACGTGGCCGGCGTGGCCATCGACCAGGGCGCCGCGCGCCTGCCGCTGGACGACATGGGCCGGCGCACCAGCCGCCTGCAGACGCTGATCGCGGCCACCTACCGGCTGGTGGACAAGGAGACCATCGCCAAGCTGCATCCCAACGAGGCGATCGAACTGGCGGTCAGCGTCAGCCGCCAGCTCAAGGCCTTCCACGGCCTGCTGGAGGCGGCGTGGACGCCCGACCCGTCCGAGCGCGAGCCGCAGTGGCGCGCGCCCAACGGAAGGCTGCCGGCCGACTGGGCGGTGCCGATCGAGGCCCTGGCCGACGACACGCGCAGCCTGTTGAACTGGGTCAGCGCCGCCGCGCCGCTGGTGGGCAAGGCCAAGCAGGACGACGCCACCAAGGAGCGCGTGCAGCGCAACCTCGGCATGGCCCTGGAGCTGGTCCAGGCGCAGTACGACCTGTGGGCCGGCTGGCGCCGCGAGGACCCGGACGGCGCGCCGCCGATGGCGCGCTGGATCACCCGCGACCGCGATGGCGACCTGGTGTTGCACTGCTCGCCGGTCTCGGCCGCGCAGGTGCTGCGCCAGCTGCTGTGGAAGGAGGTCGATTCGGTGCTGATGACCTCGGCCACGCTGACCGGCGGCAACGGCTTCACCGCGCTGGCCATCGACACCGGCCTGCCCGAACACGCCGAGACGGTCACGCTGGAGTCGCCGTTCGACCTGCCGCGCCAGGCGCAGCTGGTGGTGCCCAAGTTCCCCGCCGCACCCGACGACCGCGAGGGCCATCCCAAGGAAGTGGCCCGCTATCTGGTGCGCGAACTGGACTGGAGCAAGGGCTCGATGGTGTTGTTCACCTCGCGCTGGAAGATGGAGAAGGTCGCCGACCTGCTGCCGGTCGCCCAGCGCAACCGTGTGCTGGTGCAGGGCGAGGGCAACAAGTCGCAGATCATCGGCGAGCACCTGCGCCGCATCGCCGCCGGCGAGGGCTCGGTGCTGTTCGGCCTCAACTCCTTCGGCGAGGGCCTGGACCTGCCGGGCGAGGCCTGCACCACGGTGGTGATCACCCAGGTGCCGTTCGCGGTGCCGACCGATCCGCAGACCGCGACCCTGGGCGAGTGGCTGGAGAGCCGCGGGCACAACGCCTTCAACCTGATCGCCATCCCGCACGCGCTGCGCACGCTGACCCAGTTCGCCGGCCGCCTGATCCGGACCTCGACCGACACCGGGAGGGTGGTCATCCTCGACTCGCGCCTGCTCACCCGCCGCTACGGCCGCCAGATCATCGACGCCCTGCCGCCGTTCGCGCGGGTGATCGGCTGACCGTGCGTGGACGCAGCGGGTGCCGGCGTTTGCCGGTATCGTGCATCGGGTCACACAGCCGACGCTTCCTGAACATGAGCGCCATCGCCCCCGCCCCCAAACGCCGCGCCGACGCCGAGCAGAACCGCACCCTGCTGCTGCAGGCGGCCGAGGAGGTGTTCACCGAACAGGGCGTGCAGGCGCCGCTGGAGCTGGTGTCGCGCCGCGCCGGCGTCGGCCGGGCCACGCTGTTCCGCAACTTCCCCGATCGCCAGACCCTGGTGCTGGCGCTGCTGGAGCGCGGGCTGGACAAGATCGAGGCCGAGGCCCAGCGCCTGGGCGACGATGCCGACGCGCTGGTGCCGCTGCTGCGCTTCGTGCTGGACCGGGTGATGACCCACGCCCCGCTGGTGGACTACTGGCAGACCCAGGGCCGCGACCAGCCGGAGATCGAAGTGGCGATGATGCGGCTGGTGACGATGTTCCAGTCGCCGGTGCAACGCGCGGTCGCCGCAGGGCGCTGCCGCGCCGACCTGGTGCCGACCGACATCCTGCTGCTGCTCAAGCTGTTCAGCGCCTGCGCGGTGCCGATGATGCGGCCGCTGGCCCCGTTCGAGCGCATCTGGGGCTTCGCCATGGACATCGTGCAGCCGGTGCTGGCCCCGGGCGGAGACGACGCGGCCGGCTAGGACCGCGTGCGTCCGTCGCGCCCCGCCAGGGGCGCCGGCCCGCTCAGTACAGGACGCTGAAGCGCTGGCCGCTGTGCTTGGGCGATTCGATCTCGTCGAGCAGCGCCACCGCGTAGTCCTCGTAGGAAATGCGGCTCTCGCCCTTGGCGTCGGTCAGGAAGGCGTCGCCGCCCAGGCGGAAATGGCCGGTACGCTCACCGGGGCCGAAGAACGCCGCCGGCGACAGGAAGGTCCAGGTGATGTCCTTCACCGCGCGCAGCTGGTCCAGGAAGGCCGCGCCTGGCAGCGCCTCGAACTTGTACTCGGCGGGGAACTGCGGGGTATCGACCAGGCGCACGCCCGGGGCGACCTCCAGCGAGCCGGCACCGCCGACCACCGCCAGGCGCGGGATCCCGGCCGCGCGCACCGCGCCCAGCACATGGTCCGCCGTGACGTTGGCGAAGTTCGCGGAACTGATGAAGACATCGTGGCCGGTCAGCTTCGCGCCCAGCGCGGCCGGATCGGCGGTGATATCGCCCTGAACGAAGACCGCGCCCTCGGGCAGGTCGTCGACCGGCTTGCGCGCGATGACGGTGACGGTGTGGCCGCGGCGCAGGGCCTCGGCCAGAAGACGGCGGCCGACGTTGCCGGTGCCGCCGAGCAGGGCGATGGAAGCCATGGACGTTCTCCTTGGTGGTTACGAAAAGGAACCATGCCATCATGGACGTCACGCCCCCGACTGCCAAGAAGGGAACCCGACGTGTCCAGGTGACTACCGTGTAACCCACCTGCCCGCTGATGCTCGCCATCCCCAATCCCGAATCCCCAATCCCCGCCCCACCATGACCCTGCACCGCTCCACCGCCCCCTACGCCGCCCACTGCCCCGTGCGCGATGTGCTCGACCGCCTCGGCGACCGCTGGAGCACGCTGGTGCTGCAGGCGCTGAAGGACGCGCCGCTGCGCTTCGCCGCGCTGCAGCGGGCCATCGACGATGTCTCCAAGCGGATGCTGGCCAAGACCCTGCGCGGACTTGAGGAAGACGGGCTGATCACGCGCACGGTGTATCCCAGCAAGCCGCCGGCGGTGGAGTACGCGCTGACGCCGCTGGGCCGCAGCTTCGTGCCGCAGATCGAGGCGCTGGTGGCCTGGGCGGAGATCCACCACGACGCGATCCGCAGCGCGCGCCGCCTGTATCGCGAGCAGCTCGAAGCAGCGGTCTGAGGCGCCGTCGACGCGCCCGTCCATCCGGCACGGGCGCGATCACGCCTCCCGCATCAGTCCTTGTCGAGATCCATCGCGCAGGCGAGCGCCCGCTGGGTTTCCAGCTCGGCCAGGCGGGCGGTCAGGCCGGCATGCACGTGGGCATAGGCGGCACTGCCCAGCACCAGGCGACGCGGCATCGCCGCCGCATCGGCGACCTCGAGGATGGCGCGCACCATCTTGTGCACATCGCCCTCGATGGCGAATGCGCCGGCGCGTTCGCCGAACAAGGCCTCGCGGATCTCTCCGGCCGGCGTGCCGGCATACGCCGCCATCGCCTCGGCCCGCACCACCCCGGCGGCGAAGCCGGTGACGGTGGGACCGGGTTCGACCAGCAGTATCTGGATGCCGAACGGCGCCACTTCCTGCGCCACCGCCTCGACGAAGCCTTCGATGCCCCACTTGCTGGCGTGGTACAGGCCGAAGCCGGGATAGGCGATCTGCCCGCCTTCGGACGACATCTGCAGGAGGCGGCCACCGCCCTGTGCGCGCAGATGCGGCAGCACCGCGCGGATCAGCTGGATCGAACCGACCAGATTGGTGTCCAGCTGCTGGGCGAGCTGCGCGTCGGTCACTTCCTCACCGGCGCCGAACAGCCCGTAGGCGGCGTTGCTGACCACGACATCGATGCGGCCAAGCGCGGCGAAGGCCGCATCGACCGCCTGGCGAAGCGCCGCGGTGTCGGTCACGTCCAGGGTGGCGATCCAGAGCGCCGCACCGTACTGCGCCTTCAGGTCGTCCAGCGCGGCGGGCCTGCGCACGGTGGCGGCGACGCGATCGCCGCGGGCGAGCAGCTGCTCGGTCAGGCCGCGGCCGAAGCCGCTGGAAGCGCCGGTGATGAACCAGGTCGTCATGGGAGTCCTTCGCAGGGCCGCGGGAGCGCGGCGTTCCCGACCAAGGTAGGCACGCGGGACTGTTGTTACTATCCGTTCAATCCCGCATGCGTCAGTGGAAGTTTCCCATGAATGCGAAACCCGCGCTCGCTGAGATGGCCGCGTTCGCCGCCATCGCGAGACAGCGCAGCTTCCGCAAGGCGGCCGACGAGCTCGGCCTGGCGCCTTCCACGCTGAGCCACATGATGCGCACGCTGGAGGCCAGGATGGAGGTCCGCCTGCTGCACCGGACCACGCGCAGCGTGGCGCCGACCGAGGCCGGCGAGCGCCTGCTCGCGCGCCTGCAGCCGGCCCTGCATGCGCTCGATGAGGCGCTGGACGAGGTCAACGCCTTCCGCGACGGGCCCGCCGGCACGCTGCGCATCAACACCAGCGAGGCGGCCGCCGCGCTGCTGCTGGAGCGCATCGTGCCCGCCTTCCTGGCCGAGCATCCGCAGATGGCGCTGGATCTGGTGACCGACGGCCGCCTCATCGACATCGTGGCCGAGGGCTTCGACGCCGGCATCCGCCTGGGCGAATCGGTGCCGCAGGACATGATCGCCATCGCCATCGACGGGCCGACCCGCTTTCTCGCCGTCGCCGCGCCCGCCTACCTCGCCGCGCACGGCTACCCGCGCACGCCGCAGGATCTGCAGCGCCATGCCTGCATCCGCCACCGGCTGCCCAGCGGCAAGCCCTATCGCTGGGAGTTCGCGCGACGCGGGCAGGAGGTCGTCATCGACGTGCCCGGCGCGCTGACGCTGGATCACACCGGACTGATGGTGCAGGCCGCCGTGGCCGGGCTCGGCATCGCCTACGTCCCGCAGCGCGTGGCCCAGACCGCGTTGGACAGCGTCGCGCTGCGCCCCGTGCTCGAACCGTGGTGTCCGCAGATTCCCGGCCTGTATCTGTACTACCCGGGGCATCGGCACGTGCCCGCCGGCCTGAAGGCCTTCATCGCCGTGGTGCGCGCGCAGGGCTGATCCGGTCGCGCCGCGGGGCCGCGACACGCGGGCCGGTATCCTGTGCGCATGATGTCTGCTGCGAACCACGGCTTCTCGCAGGACCACGCCGCCCTGCTCGATTCGCTCGCGACCACGCCCGACCTGCTGCTGATCCAGGATCTGGACGGGGTGTGCATGGGGCTGGTGCACGATCCGCTGACGCGCACGCTGGAGCGCGCGTACCTGGACGCGGCGGCCCGGCTGGGCGATGCCTTCGCCGTGCTGACCAATGGCGAGCACATCGGCGCGCGCGGGGTGAACGCGATCGTCGACCGCGTGTTCGGCGCGCCGGGCCACGCCGCCGCGCACGGCGCCTACCTGCCTGGCCTGGCGGCCGGCGGCGTGCAGCTGCAGGACCGCTTCGGCACGCTCAGCCATCCGGGCGTCAGCGACGCGGAACTGGCCTTCCTGCAGGGCGTGCCCACGCGCATGACGCGCTGGCTCTCCACGCTGCTGCTCGGCGCCCCCTACCACCTCGAACCGCATCGCGTGGCCACGCTGGCGGCCACCTGCGTGCTGGACAACCCGGCCTCGCCCACGCTCAACCTCAACGCCCTGCACCATGCGTTGGCCGAACAGCCGGCGCTGTACGCGCAGCTACAGCGGCAGGCGGCCGACTTCCTGCAGGCGCTGCTGCGCGAGGCGCGGGCAGAGGGGTTGGACGAAGCGTTCTTCGTCCACTACGCGCCCAATCTGGGGCGCGACGACGCCGGTGCCGAGCGCCTCAAGCCGGCCGCGGCGGGCGATGCGGGCACCACCGACTTCCAGTTCATGCTCGAAGGCGCGGTCAAGGAGGCCGGTGTGCTGGTGCTGCTCAATCACCATGTGCACGCGCGCACCGGTCGCTGGCCGCTGGGCGCGGACTTCAATGCGCGGCAGGCGCCACGCGCGCTGGAGGCCCAGGTGGCGCTGGCGCGGGCGCAGATCGCGCCGGCCGACATGCCGCGCCTGGTCGGCGTGGGCGACACCGTCACCAGCGTGGCGCACGATGGCGCACCGCTGCGCGGCGGCAGCGACCGCGGCTTCCTGACCCTGGTGCAGCGCCTGGGCGAGGCCTTCGGCACCGACAACCGCGTGCTGTTCGTGGACAGCAGCGCCGGGCAGGTACGACGGCCGGGGCTGGATGTGGCGCGTCTGGCGGCGGGCGCGGGCGATGCGGGCTTCGATCCGCGCACCGCCGCGGTCGGGATCACCGATGCGGACGATCCGCTGCGGTTGGATGTGGTCTTTCCCGGTGGGCACGCGCAGTACGTGGCGTTCTTCTGCGCACTGGCGCAGCGACGCGCGGCGTAGCGCGTGCGTCAGAGGTGAAACTGCCGGGGCTGGCACGTTCACTTAAGGCGGCACCTGCATTGGCATTGCGATGGGCCTGGAAGCGGGAAGCCGTCGGCTGGTCGCGCGGCATGTTTTCTAAGCGCTCTGCTTTGCCCCTCCCCTTTGCGCGAAGCGCAAGGGGGAGGTTGGGACGGGTCGCTCTTGCTTCTGCGGCCAGTCGCTGTGGGCCTAAGGCGACAGCGACGGCAACAGCCAACCCCTCCCCCAGCCCTCCCCTTCGCTTCGCGGAAGGGAGGGGGCGAAAAGCTTGTGCGCTTGCCGTGCGCCCCGCGCGCCCTGCCGTGTGGCTCAGTCGAGCAGGGCCAGGGCGCGCTGGACGTCTTCGGCGGTGCGGGGGCGGATCATGCGCGCGATCTCCTCGCCGTCGCGCAGCAGCACCACGGTCGGCCACAGCTTGACCCGGAACGAGCGGCCCAGCGGCCGGCCGCGGCCGTCTTCGACCTTCAGGTGGGCGATGTCCTCGCGCGCGTCGAAGGCGCGCTTGAAATGCGCCTGCGCCTCGATGCAGTGCGGACACCAGGCGGTGCCGAACTCGAGCGCGGTCAGGCCGGGCATCGCATCGATCTGCGCGCGCGCCGGCTCGGGGCTGGTGAACTGTCCGGTGTAGGCCATCGTGCTGCCCCTCCCAAGGCGTGGATGCATCGCACCCTACCGCAGCGCACCTGAAGCCGGCCAGCAGACCCGTCAGAGCGCGCGCACGTAGACCAGCTGCCCGCCGTTGCCGCCGGCGGCGCGCTCCTGCACGGCGAAGTGGCGCGACTGGCTGCGGAACAGGTCGCTGAGCTTGCGATGGCCGTACAGGCGCGGATCGAAATCGGGGCGGATCTTGTTGAGATAGGTACCGACCGCGCCCAGCGAGGCCCAGCCCTCCTCGTCGGACGCCTCCTCGATCGCCTGGCGCAGCAGCGACAGGGGCGGCGTATTGCCCTTGGCCTGCACCGGCTCGGCGGCCGCCGCGCTCGTGGCCTGTTTGCCGGCGCGCTTGGCCGGCGCAGGCTTGGCGGTTTCCGGCGCGGCACTGGCGGGCTCGGCGCGCAGCACGTCGTTGTAGATGAACTTGTCGCAGGCCTGGACGAAGGCATCGGGCGTCTTGCGCTCGCCGAAGCCGTAGACCACCAGGCCTTCCTCGCGCAGGCGCTGGGCCAGGCGGGTGAAGTCGCTATCGCTGGAGACCAGGCAGAAGCCGTCGAAGCGGTGCGTGTACAGCAGGTCCATCGCGTCGATGATCATCGAGCTGTCGGTGGCGTTCTTGCCGCTGGTGTAGGCGAACTGCTGCACCGGCGCGATGGAGTGCTTGAGCAGCGCGGCCTTCCACTGGGTCATGCGCGAGCTGGTGAAGTCGCCATAGATGCGCTTGACGCTGGCCACGCCGTACTTGGCGACCTCGGCCAGCAGGCCTTCGATCACCGCCGGCTGGGCGTTGTCGGCATCGATCAGCACGGCCAGGCGCTGCTGCTCGTCCTCGCTGGCGGCCTTGAGCGGCGATTTGGATTTCATGGGCACTCCTGCGAAAGGCGACATCGTACTGCGCCGCCCCGGACGGCCGCGTCGCGCGGCCGCGGCGTGCAATGCGCGGCGTGCTTCGGCCACACTTGCGCACCTGTCCGGATTCCAAGGCTTACCGCATGTCCGCTTGGCTGCGCCGCAAACCGCTCGACCAGATCACCGTCCACGAAGCCGGGCGCCGCCTGGTGCCCACCCTGTCCTGGCCGCATCTGGTGGCGCTGGGCATCGGCGCCATCGTCGGCACCGGCATCTACACGCTGATCGGCGTGGGCGCCAACCTGGCCGGCCCCGCGGTGCTGATCTCGTTCCTGGCCGCGGGCATCGTCTGCGCCTGCGCGGCGCTGGCCTATGCCGAGATGTCCACGATGATGCCCGCGGCCGGCAGCGCCTACACCTACAGCTACGCGGCGCTGGGCGAGGTCATCGCCTGGGTGGTGGGCTGGAGCCTGATCCTGGAGTACTCGCTGGTCGTGAGCACGGTGGCGGTGGGATGGTCGGGCTACTTCGTCGGCTTCCTGCAGTGGCTGGGCGTGTCGTTGCCGCATGCGCTGGTCGCCGGACCGCACGCCGGCGGCGTGCTCAACCTGCCGGCGGTGCTGATCACCTTCGCCGTGGCCGGTCTGCTGATGGCCGGCACCAAAGAGAGCGCCACGCTCAACGCGGTGCTGGTGGTGGTCAAGCTGATCGCGCTGGCGGTGTTCGTGGCGCTGGCGCTGCCGGCCTTCGACAGCGCCCACCTTACCCCGTTCATGCCCTATGGCTTCTCCAAGTCGCTGGGCGCCGACGGCGTCGAGCATGGCGTGATGGCCGCGGCGGCGATCATCTTCTTCGCCTTCTACGGCTTCGATGCGATCTCCACCGCGGCCGAGGAGACCAAGAATCCGGGACGCGACCTGTCCATCGGCATCGTCGGCTCGATGATCGGCTGCACCCTGATCTACGTGCTGGTGGCGCTGGCGGCGGTGGGCGCGATGCACTTCACCGTGTTCGGCAAGAGCGCCGAGCCGCTGGCGCTGATCCTGCGCGAACTGGGCCACGGCACGGCCGCGGCGGTGATCGGCATCGCCGCGGTGATCGCGCTGCCGACGGTGCTGCTGGCCTTCCTCTACGGGCAGAGCCGGATCTTCTTCGTGATGTCGCGCGACGGCCTGCTGCCGCGCGGGCTGTCCAAGGTCAACGCGCGCACCGGCACCCCGGTGGCGACCACGCTGTTCACCGCGATCCTGGTGGCGGCGCTGGCCGGCGTGGCGCGCCTGGACGAGATCGCCGCGCTGGCCAACGCCGGCACGCTGGCCGCCTTCACCGCCGTGGCCGCCTGCCTGCTGGTGCTGCGCAAGCGCGAGCCGGGCCGCGCGCGCAGCTTCCGCACGCCGCTGGCCTGGGTGGTCGGCCCGGTCGCCATCGCCGGCTGCCTGTACCTGTTCTTCAGCCTGCCCAGCCGCACCCAGCTCTACTTCCTGGTGTGGAATGTGATCGGCCTGGTCGCCTACCTGGCCTACGGGCGGCGCAAGGCCGAGCTGGGCAAGTCCGACGCCCCGCGCTGAGTCGCGGGCGCGTCCTTGCCTGGCGGGGACTACGCCCGCTGGGCGGGGAAGCGCAGCAGGCAGATCAGCACGATGCCGATGGCGCAGAACACCAGCGGCACGCCCAGCGCATAGCTCCAGTTGCCGGTGTGCGCCACCAGCTGCGCCATCACCACCGGGAAGATGCCGGCGCTGAGGTTGCCCCAGAACGCGGTCCAGGCCGCCAGCAGCGGCGTGCGGCTGCCGCCGAAGTCCTGCACCGCCGACCACAGCACGCCCTGCACCAGGCCGACACCGCACAGCGACAGGCACAGGGTCACCAGCACCAGGTGCAGGTCGCTGATGAAGGGCACCAGGGCCAGCGCCCCGCCACCCATGCACAGACCCAGCACGCCGGCCGGCAGGCGCGCGCGCCGCAGCGAGCCGCCGCGCTTGAGCAGGTGATCGGCGAAGAAGCCGTACGCGGTCACGCTGGCATACAGCGCCAGCCAGGGCATGGCGTTGTACCAGCCCGAGGCGGTGAGCGTGACGCCGCGCTCGCCGGTCAGGTAGAGCGGCAGCCAGCTGAGGAAGAACGCCTGCACGCTGATCAGGCAGAAGTAGAACGAGGACAGGAGCCAGGTCGTGCGCGAGGCGAGCATCCGCCGCAGCTCCGGCCAGACCCGCGCCGGGCCGTCGGCGGCCGCGACCGGCGCGCCGGGCTGCCCGCGCGTGAGCACCCACCACACCGCCGACAGGCCGATGCCGAGCAGCGCATAGGCGTAGAAGCACACCCGCCAGCCGTAGCGATAGGCCAGCGCGCCGGTGAGGATCGAGCCGACGACCGGGCCCAGGTACTGACCGGACAGGGCGATGGAGGTGAAGCGCGAGCGCCGCTCGGCCGGGAACCAGCGCGCGATCGCGGCCACCGAGCTGGGCCAGTCCGGCGCCTGCGCCGCGCCCAGCAGCAGGCGCAGCAGCAGCATGGTCCAGAACCCGGCCGCCAGCGGCATCAGCCCGATGGCCAGCGACCAGCCGAACAGCGCGATGGTCAGCAGCCTGCGGAAGCCGTAGCGCTGGATCAGCCAGCCCGAGGGCAGCTGGAAGATCGCATAGCTCCAGGAGATGGCCGCCAGGATGTAGGACATCTGCGCCAGGCCGAAGCCGAACTCGCGCTGGATCACCGGCGCCACCATGACGAAGGCGTTGCGGTCCACCGACAGGATCAGGTTGATCGGCGCCAGCGCGAAGAAGAACGGCACCCAGGGCCGGGTCGCTGCGCCGGTGGTGCGCGCGGTCTGCTCACCCATGCTCGTTGCATCCTCTGGTGGGGGGAACCGGGCCTGGCACCGGCCCGCTGGACCGGTGCCAGGCGATGTCGCTGGATCAGAAGTCGAAGGTCACGTTGGCGAAGAACGTGCGCGGATCGCCGAGGAAGATGTAGGTGGCCGAGCCGCCGATCCAGTACGTCTTGTCGAACAGGTTGCTCACGCCCGCACGGTAGGTGACCGCATGGCTGCCGACCAGCTGCTGGTACTTGGCCGTCAGGTCGTAGAGCGTGTAGCTGGGCGTGCTGACGGTGAGCTTCAGGCCGGTGTTCTGGTAGGCCACGGTCTGGCCGGTGTAGCGCGCCTGGGCGGAGAACGACAGCCCCTCCATCGTCGGCACCGTGTAGTCGGCGTGCAGCGAGGCACTCTTGCGGTAGGCGCCCGGCACGCGCTTGTTGAGCAGCCACGGTGAGGAAGCGTTGAGGTAGTCGGCCTTGTCCAGCCACACCGCCGAACCACCGACCACCAGATCGTCGCTGAGCTTCAGGTCCAGCTGGCCGTCCAGGCCCTGGTAGCGGCTGATGCCGCTCTGCACCCAGACGTTGTTCTCGTTGCCGTAGCCGGTCCCGCGGTCCACGCGGAAGGCGGCCAGCGCCGTGCGCACCAGGCTGCCGTCGTTCTTGAAGCCCAGCTCCCACTGCTTGCTGGTGCCTGGATCCATCAGCTGGCCGTAGTTGACGTACTGCGCGCCGACCGTGCTGCCGGGCTCCAGGGCCTCGGAGTAGCTGGCGTACACGGTGGTCTGTTCGCGCGGCTTGTACATCAGCGCCACCGTCGGGGTGGTCTCGTCGGTGGAGACCTGCACGCCGGCCTTGGTATAGCTGGTGGGCGAGGCGAAGGTGTAGCGGTTCTGCTGCTGGGTGTAATGGGTGAAGCGCACGCCGGCGATGGCCAGCCAGTGCGGCGTCAACTGCACGGTGTCGCTGACGAACAGCGCCTGCTGCCGGTTCCAGTTGTTGGGGAAGCGGGCCTGGTTGTCCACGTCGATCGGCGTGTAGTTGAAGTCCTGGTCGACGTACAGATTGCGATAGCCATAGTTGCGGTAGCCCGGCAGCTGGTGCGACAGGCCGCGCGTCTCGCGCTGCTTGATCGTGGTCCCGCCCAGCACCACCCTGTTCTCCAGGCCGAACACGTCCACCGTGCCGTTCAGCAGCAGCTGGACCGCATCGTTGTTGTAGATCTGCAGGCTCTCGAAGGTGCGGTCCTGGTAACGGCCGGCCGCGTTGAGCAGGGTCAGATAGCCCTTGGAATAGGCCTGCTCGGTGCGGCTGTGGGTCACGCGCAGGTCGGCGCTCCAGTCCTGGGCGAACTTCCAGTTCAGGCCCGTGCCCAGGTACAGGAAGCGCGGATTGTCGAAGGCCTGGTCGGCCTGCGGGTTACGCACCACGCCATCGGGCGAGGGCAGCTTCTCCTGGTTGTAGGAGGTCAGGAACACCATCGGCGCCGGCTTGCCGAAGCGCGACTTGACGTAGATCGAGTCGAACGACCAGGTCAGCGCGTCGGTGAGGTTGGCCGTGGTGGCCAGCGACAGCGCGCGCCGCTTGACGTCGGTGCCGGTGGGAGTCTTGCCGTCCTCGTTGACCGCGTTGAGGCGGAAGCCCAGGCCGCTGCCGTCCGAGGCGCCGCGGCCGATGTCCACGTGCTCCTTGAGGATGTTGTCCGAGGTCCAGCCGACGTCGGCGCTGAGCAGGCTGCCTTCGACCGGCTTCTTGGTCACGTAGTTGACCGCGCCGCCGGGCGAGGTGAAGCCGTACATGAAGCCCGAGGCGCCCTTCATCAGCTGGATCTGGTCCATGACCTCGATCGGCAGGCTCAGGCCCCAGGTGGTGATGGGCACGCCGTTGAGCTTCTGGCTGCCGTCGGTGGAGGAGATCGCGATGCCGCGCACCGAGATGAAGGACGACCAGCCGGTGTAGGCGCTGCCGGCCTGGCGGGTGACGCTGGCATCGCCGCCGAAGGCGTCGTACAGCGAGGCCGGCTGCTTGTCCTGCATCGCCTCGGAGGACACCGCCGAGATCGAGAACGGCGTGTTGAGCTTGGACACCACGCCCAGCGCGCCGCCGGTCACGTCCTTGATCTGGCGGGTGCCCTTGGTGATGACCTTGCCGAGTTCCTTGACGCCGTCGTCGCCGGCATCGGCATCGGCGGGCGCGGCGGTCTGCGCGGCGAGCGGGCCGGCACCGGCCAGCAGCAGGGCACTGATGAGACAACTGAGGACGCTGGGCCGCGCGATGGCGCGCCGCGCGCGGGCGGAAGACACGACGGTGAAGGCGGAGCGGGTCATGGGAAGGTGTTCCTGAGGAGGCTGACAGGGAGGGCTGGCATGCGGTGGAACGGGAGAAGCGGGCGACCGCTGTGTGGGTCAGTCGCCGATGCGGATGCGGTGGGCGGGCAGCAGCGGGCGCCGCTGCGACAGCGTGGGCAGGCGGCGGCGGGCTTCGACGACTTCCGCCGGGTCCAGGGACGCGCCGAGCACGGTCGGGTCATCGCCCGCGGCCGCCAGCACCTGCCCGAACGGCGCGACGATGCGGCTGTGGCCGTAGGTGGACACGCCATCGCGCTGGCCGCACTGGGCCGGCGCGACCACGTAGCTGCAGGTCTCGATCGCGCGCGCGCGCAGCAGGACCTCCCAGTGCAGCGGGCCGGTTACCACCGAGAACGAGGCCGGGATCAGCAGCACGTCGGCACCGGCCTGCGCCAGCGCCTCGTAGAGATGGCCGAAGCGGAGGTCGTAGCAGATCGACAGCCCCAGGCGCAGGCCCAGCGGCACGATCTCCACCACGGTCGGCGCGCCCTGGCCGGGGCGCACGCTGGCCGATTCCTGGAAGTCGCCGGTGCCGCCCAGGCGCACGTCGAAGGTGTGCAGCTTGTCGTAGCGCGCCACCACCTGGCCGCGCGGGTCGATCACGTGGCTGCGGTTCCAGATGCGCGTGCCGTCCTCGGTGCGCAGCAGCAGCGAGCCGGTATGCAGCCAGATGCCGAGTTCGCGCGCCAGGCTGGCGCACAGGGCCAGCGTGGGGTCCTGCGCCTCCGGCAGGCAGGTGCCCGGATAGTCGCGGTTGTCGCGCAGCAGCAGGTTGGCCGCTTCGGGCAGGCACACCAGCCGCGCACCGGACTGCGCGGCGGCGCGCACCGCCGCGGCGATGGCGGCGTTGTTGGCGGCCACGTCCGCGCCGCTGCACAGCTGCACGGCGGCCACCTGCACCGGCGCGCTCATGCCGCACCTCCACCGGCGCGGTCGTGCGCGGCCAGGAAGGCATCGACATGCCGCATCGTCGCCGCGCGCTCCTCGACGTGGCACATGTGCGAGGACTCGGGCATGCAGACCCAGCGCGCGTCGGGGATGCGTTCGACATAGGCCGCCACGCAGGCCGGCGTGGCCTCGTCGTGGACGCCGGAGATCACCAGGGTCGGCGCCTGTACCCGGTCCAGGCGATCGCCGATGTCCCAGTCGCGCAGGCTGCCGATGACGTGGAACTCGGTCGGCCCGTTCATGCTGAAGTACACGGTGGGATCGTCCGCGATCGCGGCGAAGGTGCGCTGCACCTCCGGCGGCCAGGGGTCGAGGCGGCAGACGTGGCGCTGGTAGAAGACCTGGGTGGCGGCCTGGTAGTCCGGGTGCTGGTAGTCGCCGCGCGCCTCGTGGCGCTCCAGCGCCTCGCGCACGTCCTGCGGCAGGCCCATGCGCAGCCGCCGCGCCTCGCGCACCCACAGCGGAAACGACGAGGGCGAGGAGGCGATGACCAGCGCGTTGAGCCCGGCCGGCCGCCGCACCGCGTGCTCGGCCGCCAGCATGCCGCCCCAGGACTGGCCCAGCAGGTCGTAGTGCTGGGCGATGCCCAGGTGCTCGAGGAGCGCGTCCAGTTCGTCCAGGAACAGCTGCACCGTCCAGAACGCATCGGGCGCATCGCGCAGATGCGTCGAGCGCCCGTTCCCCAGCTGGTCGTAGAACACCACCGCCCGGCCGCCCTGGGCCAGGTCAGCGAACGCCTGCAGGTAGTCGTGGGTACAGCCCGGCCCGCCGTGCAGCAGCACCAGCGGCGCCAGGCCGGAGCGCAGGTCGCCGATCACCCGGTACCACGTGGCGTGTCCCCGGAAAGGGACATGGCCTTCGCGCTGGACACTGCAAGGGTGCATCGCTCGTTCCGGTTGCGGGGACTGTCCCCTTCGCAACCAAGACTCGCGATCCGGCGGCCTTGCGACAACTGTAAGAAATTGCAGTTTTATTGCGCGGGCCGGTCGCTAGCATGAGCTCGCAACCCCGCCATCGCCCGCCGGCCTCACCGCCGCGGCGACGGCACGCTCTTTGAGAATCCGCACATCAATCCGCCGGCTCGCGCAGATAGCCGAAGTGCGCGGCACGGGCGATGGCCTGCGCGCGGTTGCGCCCGCCCAGCTTGCGCGCGGCGCTCTGCAGGTGCAGCACCACGGTGGACTCCGAGCGCTTGAGCTTCCACGCGATCTGCTTGGACGACAGGCCCTGGGCCGAGAGCACGATGCACTCCTGCTCGCGCACGCTCAGGCCGATGCCGACCGGGGTGAGTTCCTCGCGGCCGAACAGCTGCGCCAGCCGGTCGTTGGTCGCATGCGCCAGATAGGCCAGGCGCAGGACGTGCAGGTCCAGTGCCTGGCGCGCCTGGGCGAAGCGCTCGTCGTGCCACAGCGCGGTCATGGTGGCGAAGCGGTTGCCGGGCATGTGCAGCGGCACGGTCACCCCGCGCGTGTAGCGCCAGTCGTGCAGCACTTCGGCCACCGCGTGGCTGCCGTCGTCCAGCAGGGGCTGCAACGCCGAGGCCTCCTTGCGGTGATAGGACCAGAAGAACGGGCAGGACCCGCGCAGCGCCAGCGCCTGCACCGGGTCCTTCTGGTAGAAGCCCTGGCGCACCCACAGGTCGCGCATCTCCGCCGGCACGTTGCACGGCTCGATCACGCTGGGCGTCATCAGCGCGCCTTCCGGCGTGGTCGGCACCGGCGCGAAGTCGTAGATCAGGGCGTCGAACCCGAGGCGCCGCACGATCTCCAGGGCGTTGCCCAGGCACTCCTGGACGCTGGTCGCCGCGGGCACCATGTCGGGCAGTTCCCACGAATTGTCGGTGGCGTGCATGAGCCGGATGTCTCCAAGCATCTCGCCCCGGCCCGCTGCGGGCCAGGAAGCGGCAATGGCGGACCCGGTCGTCCTGTCCGGGCGTAGAGCGCCCCTCCCCAGGGTCGCTTGCGGGGGTCCTGGCCGGTCGCGGGCCGACACCGCGGCCCCACCGTGCTCCTTGCGCCGCGCTGCCCCGCGCATCCGTGCCGACCGATCGCGAGGCCCGCGCTGGTTCATCCCCGAGCGCCTGCGTCCCGATCATAGCGCGGTTTTTTCGACGCAAGCGCGCGCGGGCCGGAGGGATTGATGTGCACGGATCGGCCTGGATTTCCCTCTTTGTTCCTGGAGTCGCGCCATCAACATCACCGTCAACAACAGCAAGCTGTTCACCCGCGGCCGCACGCCGGCGCTGGCGTGCCGCTACGACCAGCGCTTCAGCTACTGCCTGTATCTGCCGCAGACGCCGTACACCACCGCCTCGCGGATCGTGGTCGCCATGCACGGCAGCGAGCGCAGCCACCAGGACTACTGCGACGGCTTCGCCGAGCTGGCCGAGCGCTCCGGATCGGTCGTGCTGGCACCGCTGTTTCCGTGCGGCATCGGCGATCCGGACGACATGGACAACTACAAGTACATCCGCTACCACGACATCCGCTTCGACCTGGTGCTGCTGCGCATGGTCGAGGAGGTGCGCCAGCGCTACGGGCTGCAGCCGGCGCCGCTGCAGCTGTTCGGGTTCTCCGGCGGCGCGCACTTCGCGCACCGCTTCCTCTACCTGCATCCGCAGACGCTGGAGGCGGTGTCGATCTGCGCGCCCGGGCATCCCACGCCGCTGAACCTGCACGCGCCGTGCTGGCTGGGCGTGTCCGACCTGGAGCAGCAGTACGGGCAGGCGCTGGACCTGCCGGCGATCCGCCGGGTCGCCATCCACCTGGCCGTGGGCGAACTGGACAACGCCGAGCTGCCGCCACTCTCGCCGCGGGCCGCGCCGGGCGTGCCGACCCTGCAGCATGGCGCGGGCCAGACCCGGATCGAGCGCCTGCAGGCGCTGTCGGACAACTACCGCAGCTGCGGCATCGCGCACCAGTTCGAACGGGTGCCCGGCGCCGGCCACCAGCGCGCGCCGCTGCAGGCCGCCGCGGCGCGCTTCTTCCTGAAGCAGCGGGGGCTGGGCGATGAATGAGCCGCCGACCAATCGCCTGGCCCGGCGCCTGCGCGCGGGCGCGGTCTCGCGCGGGGCGTGGCTGTTCACACCCAGCGCGGACGTCGCCGAGATCCTGGCCGGCTTCGCGCTGGACGCGCTGATCCTCGACCTGGAACACACGCCATCCAGCCTGGAGGCCGCGCTGGCCCAGCTGCGCGCCATCGGCGCGCATGGTCCGACGCCGCTGGCGCGGGTGGACGCGGCCGACAGCCGGCAGATCAAGCCGCTGCTGGACGCCGGCGCGCAGGGCATCCTCGCCCCCAACGTGGAGTCGGCCGAACAGGCCGCGCAGCTGGTCGCGCACTGCCGCTACCCGCCCGCCGGCCGGCGCGGCCTGCACTACACGGTCTCGCGGGCGGCAGGCTGGGGCGCGCACGCGCAGGCCTACGCCGGACAGGCCGAGGCCAACACCCTGGTGGTGGCGATGATCGAGTCGGCGCGCGGCGTGGCCGCCATCCCCGAACTGGCCCAGGTGCCGGGCCTGGACATGCTGTTCTTCGGCCCGCTGGACCTGTCGGCCAGCATCGGCCTGCCCGGCCGCTACGACGCGCCGGAGTTCCTCGAACTCTGGCACGAGGGCGAGCGCCGCTGCCGCGAGGCCGGGCTGGCGCTGGGCGGCACCGTCCTGCCCGGCCAAGGCGCCGCGCGCCTGGCCGCGCGCGGCTACGGCCTGGTCACCCTCGGCGCGGACGTCGGCTTCCTGCGCGCCGGCGTGACCCATGCGCTGGAGGATCCGGCGCACCAGCTGGCAGCCGCAGATCACGCGGAGGCCGAGGCATGAGCACCCTGCCCCGCTACCGCCTCGGCGAGTTCCCCGAGCCCCTCGACGCGCCCCTGCGCACCGCCCTGGCCCAAGTGGAAACCTCCACCGTCGGCCATGGCGTCCCGTGGGGCCTGATGTGCCGCGACCTGCGCCCGGTCGCACCCGGCCTGCGCCTGGTGGGCACGGCGGTCACCCTGGCCATCCCCGGCGCCGACTCCACCCTGCTGCACCACGCCTTGAGCCTGCTGCGCCCGGGCGATGCGCTAGTGATCGACCGCCTCGGCGACCGCGCCCATGCCTGCCTGGGCGGCATCGTCGCCGCGGCCATCCAGCAGGCCGGCGCGGCCGGCGTGATCATCGACGGGCCCTGCACCGACCTGGAGCAGCTGCAGGCCTGCGGCCTGCCGGTGTGGTGCCGCGGCACCTCGCCGGTCACCACCCGCCTGCTGGACTGGGGCGGTCGCCTCAACCACCCGGTGAGCTGCGGCGGCGTGGTGGTCCAGCCCGGCGATGCGGTGGTGGCCGATGCCGACGGCGTGCTGGTCCTGCCGCGCCAGGAGGCCGAGGAGATCGCGCGCGCCGCGCTGGCCCTGCAGGCGCGGGCCGATACCCTGCTCGAGGCGGTGCGCGCGGGCCAGGCGCTGGGGCAGCACAGCGGCGCCAGCGCCCTGGTCCTGGCCAGCGCCGGACCCGCGCGGTGAGTTACCGGCACGTCATCGACGGCACGGCCTGGGAGTTCGGCGATCTGCGCACGCTGCTGGCCAAGGCCAGCCCGCTGCGATCGGGAGACCAGTTGGCGGGGCTGGCGGCCGACTCGGAACTCGAGCGCATGGCCGCGCGCCTGTGCCTGGCCGAGGTGCCGCTGCGGCGTTTCCTGCACGAGGCGCTGATCCCCTACGAGCAGGACGAGGTGACGCGGCTGATCCTGGACACGCACGATGCGGTCGCCTTCGCGCCGGTGGCGCACCTGACCGTGGGCGAGCTGCGCGACTGGCTGCTGTCCGAGCACGCCACCGGCGCGGCGCTGGCGCGGCTGGCGCCGGGCCTGACGCCGGAGATGGCGGCCGCGGTCAGCAAGCTGATGCGCAACCAGGACCTGGTCCTGGTCGCCAGCCGCTGTGAGGTGGTCACGCGCTTCCGCAATACCCTCGGCCTGCCCGGCACCCTGTCGGTGCGGCTGCAGCCCAACCATCCCACCGATGACCTGCGCGGGATCGCCGCCAGCATCGTCGACGGCCTGCTGTACGGCGCCGGCGATGCGGTCATCGGCATCAACCCGGTCAGCGACGACCTGGCCGGCCTGGCCGCGCAGGTGCGCATGCTCGACGACATCATCGGCGGGCTGGAGATCCCCACGCAGAGCTGCGTGCTGACGCACATCACCAACAGCCTGCGCATGATCGAGCGCGGCGCGCCGGTGGATCTGGTGTTCCAGTCCATCGCCGGCACGCAGGCGGCCAACGCCAGCTTCGGCATCGACCTGGCGCTGCTGCAGGAGGGCTACGACGCCGCGCGCGCGCTGGGCCGCGGCAGCGTGGGCCAGAACGCCATGTAGTTCGAGACCGGCCAGGGCAGCGCGCTGTCGGCCGGCGCCCACTTTGGGGTGGACCAGCAGACCTGCGAGGCCCGCGCCTACGCGGTGGCGCGCCGCTTCCAGCCGCTGCTGGTCAACACGGTGGTGGGCTTCATCGGCCCGGAGTACCTGCTGGACGGCAAGCAGATCATCCGCGCCGGGCTGGAGGACCACTTCTGCGGCAAGCTGCTCGGGCTGCCAATGGGCTGCGACGTCTGCTACACCAACCATGCGCAGGCCGACGCCGACGACATGGACACGCTGATGACCCTGCTGGCCGCCGCCGGCCTGACCTTCATGATGGGCGTGCCCGGCGGCGACGACATCATGCTGATGTACCAGAGCAGCTCGTTCCACGACGCGCTGTACCTGCGACGGCTGCTGGGACTGCGGCGCGCGCCAGAGTTCGAACGCTGGCTGCAGCGCGCCCGCCTGGTGGACGCCGATGGCGCGCTGCTGCCGCAGGGACCGCAGCCGGAGATGATGCAGCGCCTGCTCGCACGCCTGCCGGCGCAGGCCGCGCCATGAGCGAAGACACCGGACTCGAACGCGTTTCCGCGCCGGACCCCTGGCGCGCGCTGCGCGACCACACCCCGGCCAGGATCGGCCTGGGCCGCAGCGGCGCCAGCCTGCCCACGCGCGAGGTGCTGGCCGCCGGCGTGGCGCATGCGCGGGCGCGCGATGCGGTCCACGCCGCGGTGGACAGCGCGGCCCTGGGCGCGGCGCTGGCCCGGCTGGGCCTGGACGCGATCGAAGTGGACAGCGCCGCGCCCGATCGCGCGTGTTATCTGCGCCGCCCCGACCTCGGCCGGCAGCTGTCCGCCGAAAGCCGCCAGGCGCTGGCCCGGCATCCGCGGATGCCCCGCGAGGACGCGCTGCTGCTGGTGATCGCCGACGGCCTGTCGGCCACCGCCGTCGCGCGGCATGCGGTGGCGGTGTGCGCCCAGGTGCTGGCCCAGCGACCGCCCACGTGGTCGGTCGGCCCGGTGGTCATCGCGCGGCAGGCGCGCGTGGCCCTGGGCGATGCCTGCGGCGAACGGCTGGGCGCGCCGATGGTGGCGGTGCTGATCGGCGAGCGCCCGGGCCTGAGCACCTGCGACAGCCTGGGGATCTACCTGACCCACACCCCGGGCCCGGGCCTGACCGACGCCGACCGCAACTGCATCTCCAACATCCACGCCGCCGGGCTGTCGCCGGCCCAGGCCGCCGCCAAGCTGTGGTGGCTGATCGGCGCGGCCCAGCTGCTGGGCGCCACCGGCGTGGCGCTCAAGGACGAAAGCCAGGGCCTGCTGCCCGGCTGAGGGCCTGCGCCGGCAGGCCTCCCGCGACCTACTTGCGTGCGGACAGGTCGATCGCGCACACCGCCGCGCCATCGCGGCCACCCGAGAGCTCGCGGATCGGCGGCAGCTGCTGCGCCCGGGCGATGTCCAGCTTGCCGGCCGGGCAGTCGAAAGTCAGCGGGCCTGCGGCCTTGACCGGGGCGAAGCGCCAGGAGGTCGGCTCGATGTCGGCCGGCGTGATCGTGCCCTTGGCCCTGATCCAGGCCGCCAGGATCTCGCGGCTGCCGTCGGGCGCGGCCAGCACGACGTTGCGCCCATCCAGGCCCGGGAAGCCGCCACCGCCGCTGGCGCGGTAGTTGTTGGTGACCACCACGAACGGCTGCCCGGGATCGATCGGCTTGCCGCCGTAGGTCAGCGACGTGATGCGCTGACCCACCGGCCTGGTCACGTCGATCACGTAGTGCACGCCGCCCTGCAGCTGATCGACGTTGTAGGGCACGTAGCGGGTATTGATCAGCGCCTGCGCGCCGGGCTTGCCCGGATCGATGGTGTTGTAGCGCTCGGCGGAGGTCTCCAGCCAGGCCTTGACCCCGGCGCCGTCGGTCTTCACCGCCGTCAGCGTGTTCGGATAGAAGTACAGGTCGGCGGCGCTGCGCAGGGTCAGCGTGCCGGCGGGCACATCGGTGTAGTCGTCCGCGCCGCCGAAACCGGTACGGAACGGCGCGGCCGCCGACAGCACGGGCACATCCTTCAGCTCCGGATGCTCCAGCGGCAGCGTGCGCAGCACGTAGTCGCGCTGGGCGGCGTTGACCACGGCCAGTGCGGTGCTGTTGCCGACATCGGCGAAGTAGCTGGAGAAGTGCACCGTGCTGGTGCCGATGGGCGTGTTGACGTAGGCCTGCGCGGCCGCGTGCGCGCGCGCCACCAGCGGCGCGATGGCCGGATCGACCGGCACGCAGTCGGTCTTGGAGGCGCAGATCGGGCGCACCTCGCTGTGGGTGCCGGCCGGGTCGATCGCCCAGGCCCCGTCGCGGCGCACCAGCTTCAGGTCGATCACGCCCAGGTCCTTGCCGTAGAAGCCACCCATCACCGCCGGCTTGCCGCGCACGAAGCCGCGCGTGGCGTCGGTCTGCGGCAGGTCCTTGTAGCGCGGCCCCGGGAACTCGGTGTGCGAATGCCCCAGCAGCAGCACGTCGATGCCGGGCACGCCGGCCAGGTGCCAGCCGCCGTTCTCCATGTCCGGCGTGTACGGCGCGGCGTTGAGCCCGCCGTGCAGGATGCCGACCACCAGGTCCGGATGCTGGGCCTGGATCTGCGGCAGGTAGCGCTGCGCGGCCTCGACCACGCCGGTCACGGTGACCTTGCCCTCCAGGTTCTGCTTGTCCCAGTCCAGGATCGGCGGCGGGGTGAAGCCGATGATGGCCACCCGCAGCGGCACCCTCACCGGCTTGCCGTCGGCGCCGGTGACGGCGATGTCCTTGGTCACGATGGTCCAGGGCCGGAAGATCGGCTGGCCGTCGCGCGCGCTGAACACGTTGGACAGCACCAGCGGGAACCCGGGCCCCTTGCACTTGGCCTTGGCGCCGCCGTCGACGTTCATCGGCGTGCCGGTGACCTGCGACAGGAAGCCCAGGCCGTAGTTGAACTCGTGATTGCCGGCGGTGCCGCCGTCGTAGCCCATCGCGTCGAAGGCCTGGTAGATGCCCAGCTCCTCCTCGCAGCCGACCGGCTGCACCTTGGCTTGGAAATCGGCCAGCACCGAGCCCTGGATGGTGTCGCCGCTGTCGAACAGGAAGGTGTTGGGGAACTCCGCCCGCGCGCGGCGGATCAGCGTGGCGACGCGCTCGTAGCCGAGCGTGGGGTCTTCCTTCTGCTTGTAGTAGTCGTAGCTGAGGATGTTGGAGTGGACATCGGTGGTCTCCAGGATCGCCACCTGCGCGGTGGCGCCATCGGCCAGCGGCGCGCGCGCGGCGGGCGTGGAGGCGCAGCCGGCCAGCGCGGCCAGGAGGGAACAGGACAGCACGGCGGGCAGACGCTTGGGGATCACGGACATCACGCGAAAGTGGAACGGGCGGCGGGCGAAAGTAGCAGATCGCCTAGACGCGATTTTGTCAGGGCCGGCCCGCGCCATACGCCGGCGCACGTGGCCGTGGCGCGATGCGGGGCTTAAGATGCCGCGCGCAACATCCTTCTCCAGAGGCATCGTCTTGATCATCCATCCCAAGGTCCGCGGCTTCATCTGCACCACCACCCATCCGCTGGGCTGCGAGCTCAACGTGCGCGACCAGATCGCCGCCACGCGCGCGCGCGGCGTGCGCGAGGACGGCCCGAAGAAGGTGCTGGTGATCGGCGCCTCCAGCGGCTACGGCCTGGCCGCGCGCATCACCGCGGCGTTCGGCTTCGGCGCCGACACGCTGGGCGTGTTCTTCGAGAAGCCCGGCAGCGACAAGAAGGCCGGCACCGCGGGCTGGTACAACGCGGCCGCGTTCGACAAGTTCGCCAAGCAGGCCGGGCTGTACGCGCGCTCGATCAACGGCGATGCGTTCTCCGACGAGGCGCGCGCCAAGGTCATCGAGCTGATCAAGACCGAGATGGGCGGCCAGGTGGACCTGGTGGTGTATTCGCTGGCCTCGCCGGTGCGCAAGCTGCCGTCCACCGGCGAGCTCAAGCGCTCGGCGCTCAAGCCGATCGGCGCGCCCTACACCTCCACCGCCATCGACACCAACAAGGACACCATCACCACCGCCAGCATCGAGCCGGCCACCGAGGAGGAGATCGCCGACACGGTCACCGTCATGGGCGGCCAGGACTGGGAGCTGTGGATCGATGCGCTGGCCCAGGCCGGCGTGCTGGCGCCGACGGCCAGGACGGTGGCCTTCAGCTACATCGGCACCGACATCACCTGGCCGATCTACTGGCACGGCGCGCTGGGCAAGGCCAAGGCCGACCTGGACGCGACCGCGCAGCGCCTCAACGCCAGGCTCGCCGCCACCGGCGGCGGCGCCAACGTGGCCGTGCTCAAGTCGGTGGTGACCCAGGCCAGCTCGGCCATCCCGGTGATGCCGCTGTACATCTCCATCGTCTTCAAGGTGATGAAGGCGCTGGGTCTGCACGAGGGCACCATCGAGCAGCTGGACCGGCTGTTCCGCGAGCGCATGTACCGCGCCGATGGCGCCGCGCCCGAGCTGGACGACGAACAGCGCCTGCGCCTGGACGACTGGGAGCTCAAGCCCGAGGTGCAGACCGCGGCCAAGGCGATCTGGCCGCAGGTCACCAGCGAGAACCTGTTCGAGCTGACCGACTACGCCAACTACAAGCGCGAGTTCCTCAAGCTGTTCGGCTTCGAGCGCGACGACGTGGACTACGACGCCGACGTGGATCCAGACGTGAAGTTCGATGTGATCGAGCTCTGAGGCGCTTCGAGCAGGAACGCGCAGGGAGGCACGCGGGAAGCGCCTCCCTCGCCCCTGCTACCGTCGTTCCCGCGAACGCGGGAAGTGCTTTTCGGCAGGCGCATGTCTGACCATCCAGCGCCTCGGGCTTCACCGCGCGAAAGTCCCTGGGTTTCCGCGTTCGCGGGAACGACGGCAGGGGTTCACCGCGGGCTTCCGCCCGTTTCCCGTTCCTCGCCTCGCTTCCCTCGTTCCCGCCCCTTGTTTCTCACGGAACATTTCCCCGTGCGGAGTATGTTCGCCGTTTCCGCTCCTCCCCCTGCCTTCCCCGCTTCCGCCACGATGAATCCAGCCTCGCCCCCCCACGGCGCACCCGCGGTGATCCGTGTCACCGCCGGCAATTTCCTGGAGATGTACGACTTCATGGTCTACGGCTTCTACGCCACGACCATCGGTCACACCTTCTTCCCTTCGCAGAACGCCTTCGCCTCGCTGATGCTGTCGCTGGCGACCTTCGGCGCGGGCTTCCTGATGCGTCCGCTGGGCGCGCTGGTGCTGGGCGCCTACATCGACCGCCACGGCCGCCGCAAAGGCCTGCTGCTGACGCTGGGGCTGATGTCGCTGGGCGTGCTGCTGATCGCCTTCGTGCCCGGCTACGCCACGCTGGGCGTGCTGGCGCCGCTGCTGGTGCTGCTCGGCCGGCTGCTGCAGGGCTTCTCGGCCGGCGCGGAGCTGGGCGGCGTGTCGGTCTACCTGTCCGAGATCGCCACGCCCGGCCATCGCGGCTTCTACGTGGCCTGGCAGTCGGCCAGCCAGCAGGCGGCGGTGGTATTCGCCGGTGCGCTGGGCGTGGCCCTGCACGCATGGCTGGCGCCGGCGCAGATGGATGCCTGGGGCTGGCGCATCCCGTTCTTCATCGGCTGCCTGATCGTGCCGGTGATCTTCTTCATCCGGCGCTCGATGGAGGAGAGCCCGGAGTTCGCCGCGCGCAGCGAGCGCCCGGACGGACGCGCGGTGCTGCGCTCGCTGCGGCAGAACACCGGCGTGGTGCTGGCCGGCGTCGGCATGGTGATGATGACCACGGTGTCCTTCTACCTGATCACCGCCTACATGCCGACCTATGGCCGCGACGCGCTGCAGCTGTCGGACCTGGACAGCCTGCTGGTGACCTGCTGCATCGGCCTGTCCAACTTCGTGTGGCTGCCGGTGTTCGGCGCGCTGAGCGACCGCGTCGGCCGCCGCCCGCTGCTGGTGGCCGCGTCGCTGGCCACCCTGCTCACCGCCTGGCCGCTGCTGCACTGGCTGGTGGCCTCGCCCTCGTTCCTGCGGCTGCTGCTGGCCGGCGAATGGCTCTCGCTGCTCTATGGCGCCTACAACGGCGCGATGGTGGTGGCGCTGACCGAGGTGATGCCCGCCTCGGTGCGCACCACCGGCTTCTCGCTGGCCTACAGCCTGGCCACGGCGACCATGGGCGGCTTCACCCCGGCGGTCTCGACCTGGCTGATCCATGCCACCGGCAGCAAGGCGGCCCCGGCGCTGTGGCTGTCGCTGGCCGCGCTGATCGGCCTGGCGGCGACGCTGGTGCTGTTCCGCCGCGCGCGGCTGCAGGTCGGCGCGCCGACGCCTTCTTGAGGCAGAAAAGCGAGGAGAGGAACGAACCTGAGCGAAAGCCGTGACGGCCGACGCCCCGCGCTGACTCGTTCCTCTTTCTACGGACTCGCTCCCAGGTCCCTCTAGCTGCGCTGCATGCCCCAGCGCCGTACCGTCAGCCGCTCCAGGCCGCTGAACACCACCACCTCCACCAGCAGCCCCAGCACGATCACCATCGCCAGGCCGGCGAACACCTTGTCGGTGTAGAGCTCGTTGCGGTTCTGGAAGATGTACCAGCCCAGCCCGCCCTGGCCGGAGGTGGCGCCGAACACCAGCTCGGCGGCGATCAGGGTGCGCCAGGCAAACGCCCAGGCGATCTTCAGCCCGGACAGGATCGAGGGCAGCGCGGCCGGCACCAGCAGCTGCACGACGTAGCGCGGCCCGCGCAGGCCCAGGTTGCGCCCGGCCATGCGCAGGGTCTGCGGCACCGCCTCGAACCCGGCGAAGGTGCTCAGCGCCAGCGGCCACAGCACCGAGTGCACAAGCACGAACACCAGGCTGCCGGTGCCCAGCCCGAACCACAGCAGCGCCAGCGGCAGCAGGGCGATGGCCGGCAGCGGGTTGAACATCGCCACCAGCGTGCCCAGCACGTCGCGGCCGACGCGCGTGGACGCCGCCAGCGCGGTCAGCGCGAACGCGCCAAGCACGCCCAGCGCATAGCCCTGCGCCAGCACCCACAGCGAGGCGGCCACGCGGCGCGGCAGTTCGCCGGAGATCAACCCGTCGTAAAGGGCGCGCGCGGTCTGCAGGAAGCTCGGCAGCAGCAGATCGTTGCCGACCAGGCGCGCGGCGATCTCCCAGGCCACGGCCAGCACCACCAGCACCAGCGCGCGGCGCAGGCCGTCCGGCCAGGGCCGGCGCCGCGTCTGCGGGATGGCGCGCGCGGCCTCGACCGGCACCACGCTGCGCGTGTACTCCGGCCGCACCGGCGGCTGCCGGCGCAACGGCGTGGCGACCGCGCTCATGCCTGCGCCTCGGCGCGCGTGCGCAGCGGCGTCGGCGCCGCATGCGGCGCCTCGAACAGCAGGTGGTGGATATGCGCGCTGGCCTGCTGGAAGGCGACGCTGGCGCCGCTGCCGGCATCGAACTGGTGGGCGTTGAGTTCGGCGCGCACCTGGCCCGGATGCGGCGAGAGCAGCAGCACCCGGCTGCCGACCACCAGCGCCTCGTCGATGGAATGGGTGACGAACAGCAGGGTGAAGCGCACCTGCTCCCACAGCTCCAGCAGCTGGGCCTGCATGCGCTGGCGGGTCAGCGCGTCCAGCGCGGCGAAGGGCTCGTCCATCAGCAGCACGCGCGGCTGCATCGCCAGCGCGCGGGCGATGGCCACGCGCTGCTTCATGCCGCCGGACAGGGTGTGCGGATAGGCGTCGGCGAAGGCGGTCAGGCCGACCTTCTCCAGCGCGTCGGCGGCGCGGTCGCGCGCCTCGGCGCGGCCCAGCCGGCGCGCGACGCGCAGGCCGAACTCCACGTTCTGGCGCACCGTCTTCCACGGCGCCAGCTGGTCGAACTCCTGGAACACCACGCCGCGATCCGGTCCCGGCGCGGCCACCGGCGCGCCATCCAGCCGGATCTGGCCCTCGCTCGGTGTCAGGAACCCGGCCACCGCCTTGAGCAGGGTCGACTTGCCGCAGCCCGACGGACCCAGCAGCACGAACCGGTCGGCCTCGTGCACGTCGAAACTCACCCGATGGGTGGCGCGCACCACGCGCCCGGCCTCGGCGTACTCCAGGCTGACGTGGTCCACCTGCAGCATCGGCTGCGGCAGCGGGTGCACGTTCATCGGCCTAGCTCCCGCCCGCGATCAGCGGGTCGTCGAAGAAGTAATCGCCCACCGCGCCCGGCGCCTGCTTGATCGCGCCGACCTGCTGCATGAAGCGTCCCAGCCCCAGCGTGTTCTGCGGCGCGATGGTGAACTGCACCTGCGGATCGCGCAGCACGGCCAGCACCTGCTCGCGCTCGCTGCCCGGATTGCGCTGCACATAGACCTCGGCGGCCTCCTCGGGATGGGCGACGATGAACTTGGCCGCCTGGTCCAGCCCGGCCAGGAAGGCGTGGTACAGCGCGGGATTGTCCTTGCGGAACTTCGCCGTGGCGTACAGCACCGTGGCCGAGGACGGCCCGCCGAGCACCTGGTAGGAATCCAGGATCACGTGCGCGGCGGGGTTGCGCGCCAGCTCCTGCTGCTGGAACGGCGGGGTGGAGAAATGCGCGGTGATCTCGCTGCCGCCGGAGATGATCGCTGCCGCCGCGTCCGGATGCGGCAGCGCGACCTGCTGCGCGTCCAGCTTCAGCGCCTGCGCCTGGCCCCAGCGCTGGGCCGAGGCGTACTGCAGGATGCGCGCCTGCACCGACACGCCCACCGCCGGCACGGCGATGCGATCGCTTGGGCGTAGATCGTCGATGCTGCGCACCGACGGCGCGTTGCTGATCAGCTGGTAGGGGAAGTTGCCCAGCGAGGCCACGCCGCGCACGTCCTGGCGGCCGCGGGTGCGGTCCCACAGGGTGAACAGCGGTCCGGTGCCGGCGCCGGCCACGTCGATGGCGCCGCTGAGCAGCGCGTCGTTGATCGCCGCACCGCCGGACAGCTGCCGGCTTTCCACCTTGACGGCCAGGCCCTGGGCCTTGGCCTGCTCGACGATGAAACCCTTGGCATCGGCCACGTCCAGCAACAGGTAGACGATGCCGAACTGCTTGCCGATGCGCAGCGTGGCCTGCTGCGGCGCCGCGCCCGCCGGCGCCTCGCCCTGGCCGGCGTTGCCGCAGGCCACCAGCAGCGCGGCGCACAGCAGCAGCGCCGTCGCGGACAGGAGGCGGCGCGGCAACGCGCGGGTCGATGCGGAACGTGGGGGCATTGGACAGGCTCGGGATTGGGGATTGGGGATTCGGGATTGGGCGCGCCGCTTCAGAAGGGCGCGTCGCCCTCGATGGTGGTGCGGTAGAGCAGGCGGCGTTCGCTGTCGGGCGTACCGGCGGCCAGGTGCATCACCGAGCGGTTGTCCCAGAACACCAGGTCGTGCGGCCGCCAGCGATGGCGGTACACCAGCGAGGCGCGCGTGCTCAGCGCGAACAGCTCGGCCAGCAGCGCATCGCTTTCGTCCTGCGGCAGGTCGACGATGCGGGTGGTGAAGTGCTCGCTGACGAACAGCGCGCGGCGGCCGGTCTCCGGATGGGTGCGCACCACCGGATGCCGCACCGGCACGACCTCGTCGATCTGTTCCTGGGTCAGCGCCGGGCGATAGGGATTGCGCGCACGCAGCTCATCGTACTTGGCCAGGTAGCTGTGTTCGGCGACGCGGCCATCGATCGCGCGGCGCAGCTCGGCCGGCAGGGTGTCGAAGGCCAGGTGCTGGTTGGCGAACAGGGTATCGCCGCCCTCGCGCGGCAGCTCCTGCGCGTGCAGCAACGAGCCCAGGCTGGGCCGCTCCTTGTAGGACAGGTCCGAATGCCAGTAGTGGCCGGCATCGCCCAGCCCGATCGGCTTGCCGTCCTGCTTGATGTTGGACACCACCAGCACTTCCGGATGCCCGGCCAGCTGGAAGTTGCGCAGCACGTGGATCTGCAGCGGCCCGAAGCGGCGGCTGAAGTCCACCTGCTGGGCGGGCGTGATGCGCGCATCGCGGAACACCAGCACATGGTGGTCCAGGTGCGCGCGGTGGATGCGCGCGAAGGTCGCCGCGCTCAGCGGGCGCGACAGATCCAGGCCCCACACCTCCGCGCCCAGCGGCGCATCGAAGGGGACGATCTCCACCGCATCGGCGGCGGAACGGGACACAGCGTGGGCAGCGACGGCCATGGGCGGCTCCGGGGAGAACAGCGTCCAACGGCGCCGTGCGCCGCCGGACCTGCCACCCTAGGCAGTGCCAGGCAGGGACTGAAATAGCCATCGGGCATGTCGAATGCCGTCGACGGCATATGCGGGGCGGGGCGGCTCAGCCGGAGAACGAACCCTGCCCGCCGGGCGCCCACGCCGGCAGCGTGCGGCCACGGGCCACCTTGAGGATGCGGCCCCAGATGCGCGCGAACAACTCGGTCAGCTGCTGGGCGTCCATGCCATGGGGATGGCCGCGCGAGCCGGCCTCGTAATGCGTCAGCGCCTCGATCAGCGAGGCGCGCGGATAGCGCACATACAGCGTGTAAACCAGTTCGATCAGCGGCCAGCAGCGTTGGATGTCGTCGCCGGCCTTGGCGCACGGCAGGTCCATGAACCGCGTCCGCCAGTACTCCCGCTCGACTTCGAGGTCCAGCCAGTCGGGCCAATCGCGGCGGCTTGGGTCGTGATCCATGCCTTCGACGTTACCCGGGGGCCGGGAAGCTGGCGTGACGGCCATCCCACCCTCCTGACAGAGGGACGTGCTGCGTCGCGCCAGCCGGCGGTGCGGTCCTGCGGCACCATGCGTGTCCCTCACGCGCGCCGGGAGCGCCATGTTCCGTCCCCTGTTCCTGCTGGCGTGCACGCTGTGCGCCAGCGCCGCGCTGGCGCAGCAGCCCCCGGCGCGCACCTGGGCCAACCCGGTCGACCTGGACTACCGCTACAACTTCGAGCAGCTCAACGAGGGCGTCAGCTACCGCACCGGCGCGGACCCTGCGATCGTGCGCCACGGCGATGCCTGGTACCTGTTCCTGACCATCGCCGATGGCTACTGGCGCTCCACCGATCTGCTGCGCTGGACGTTCATCCGGCCCAGCCGCTGGCCGTTCGAGGCGCTGGTCGCGCCGGCGGCCGTGTCCGACGGCCAGCGGCTGGTGCTGATGCAGTCCGCCTTCGCTCCGCGCGCGGTGCTGGAGAGCGCCGATCCGGCCAGCGGCCGGCTGGACTTCCTCACCCGCCTGCTGCCCGAACTGCCCGATGCGGTGAAGGAGAACTGGGACAGCCACGTGCCGCCGGGCATGATTCCGTCCGGGCCGTGGGACCCGGACCTGTTCATCGACGATGACGGCCAGTGGTACCTGTACTGGGGCAGTTCGGACGTGTTCCCGCTGTACGGCATGCCGCTGGACCGCACCGCGCGCGGCCTGGCCTATCGCGGCCATCCCAGGGCGCTGCTGGCGCTGGACCCGGCGCGGCACGGCTGGGAGCGCTTCGGCCAGGACCATCGCGGCGCGGTGTTTCCCGACGGCCGGCCGGTGGGCAACTACCTTGAAGGCGCGTGGATGACCAAGCACGCCGGCCGCTACTACCTGCAGTACGCGGCGCCGGGCACCGAGCACAACAGCTACGCCACCGGCACCTATGTGGGCGACGGGCCGCTGGGGCCGTTCGCCTACGCCGCCTACAACCCGGTCGCCTACAAGCCAGGCGGCTTCGTGCAGGGCGCAGGCCACGGCTCGACCTTCCAGGATGGGCACGGCAACTGGTTCAACAGCGGCACGCCGTGGATCGGGGCCAACTGGACCTTCGAGCGGCGCATCGCCCTGTTCCCGGCCGGGTTCTATCCCGACGGCCAGATGCGCGTGTCCACGCGCTTCGGCGACTTCCCGCACTGGATGCCGGATGGCCCGGTCGAAGACCCGGAGGCGCTGTTCACCGGCTGGATGCTGCTGTCCTACCGCAAGCAGGCCACGGCCTCGTCCGACGACGGCACCCATCGCGCGGCCAATGTCACCGACGAGGATCCGCGCACGTTCTGGGTGGCCGCCTCGGCCGCGCCGGGCCAGACGCTGTGCGTGGATCTGGGCGGGGCGCGCACGGTGCGCGCGGTGCAGGTCGACTTCGCCGACTTCCAGTCCGGGGTGTTCGGCGACGGGCCGGAGGTCTACACCAGCTTCCGGCTGCAGCACTCGCGCGATGGCCGCCACTGGACGCCGCTGGCCGAGGTCGGCGACGACCCGGCCACGCGCCGCGACCGCCCCAATGCCTATCTGCCGCTGCCTGCGCCGGTGCGCACGCGCTACATCCGCTATGTACACGGCCATGTCGGCGCGCAGCACCTGGCGATCAGCGACCTGCGCGTGTTCGGCAATGCCGACGGCCCGGCACCGCCCGCGCCCACCGGGCTGCGCGCCACGCGCGCGGACGATCGCCGCAACGCGGCCGTCCGCTGGGACCCGGTCCCCGGCGCGGTCGGCTACAACGTGCGCTGGGGCCTGCGCGCGGACCGGCTGACCTTGACCTACCAGGTGTTCGCCGACCGCGGCACCACGCTGGAGCTGCGCGCGCTGAACACCGACCCGGCCTATGTGGTGTCGGTGGAGGCCTTCGACGAACGCGGCGTCTCGCCGCTGGCCGCGCCGGTGGCGCTGCCCTAGCCGCGGCGCGCAGGCAAAAAAAAGGCCGGGGGGAACCGGCCAGAAGGAGAATGCCACCGGCCCTGCGTGCGACTTGCTCAGGGTCGCGCCCATGGTCCTTGCGAGCGGCGTTCCTTGGCCGTTGCGAGGGCTGCTGCCGGGGCGACGCCAGCATCGCGCCATCGCCCGCTCCGATCCGTCGGGCGATATCCCGCTGTCGGGTAGGAAAAGTCCGAATGCGCATCGCGTCGCGACTGGTCACGGTCCTGCCACCCGGCACAGGACGAGCACGACCACCGCGTGAGGCGCGGCTGACGTGGGTCTCTCTTGGACATCCCATCGGTGGCACGCGGATGGCCGTAGCGGGCGCGCAACCCGCCGCTGTTCGGGAAGCCGCCATGGCGGCGATGGGCGCTACCGGGAAGACTTCATGGCCGCATGGCGTCTCCCACGGCCGCGCAGGCGGCGAAGCGGCAGCTGCGCCGGGAAGCCGGCGTGCGCCCTCGCTGCTTCAGGCCGCGGACGACCAGCGGCCAGGCAGGCCGCCCGATGGCGCCGGCGCACGCGGCGTGCCGCGGCCCCCGCGCATGCAGCTCCAGCGCGGGCGGCCGTGGCCCACCAGGATGGTGTCGGTGGCGATTTCGAAGGCCTCGGTCTGGGCGACGCTGAAGTTGCGCGTGAGGTCTTCGTAGACCTCAGCAAACGCGCTCCACCAGTCCTGCCCTTCGGGCGCCTGCTCGGTGTGCGTGGCCACGTACTCGGCCACCAGATCGATGGCCTGGCGCACTTCCTGGTCGCTCACGCCCCGGCGGAAGATGCGCTCCTCGATGTCGCGGGCCGCGGCCGACAGAGGCTGTTGTCTTACTGCGTTCATGCGATGCGCTGCCTGGCGGCGGGTCAAAACCGGGCGGCATGGTGGGCACAGCGATGTTTACGAGGGGTGTAGGCCAGATGCCATCCGCGTTGCAGGGCGTGCAAGCCTTGCCGCCACGGCGTTTGCCACTGAACGGGCGGTTGGGAATGTGATCGCCGCGCTCCGCGGAGCGCCTTGGCTGGCGCAGTCAAGCCGCACTGCGGCAAGCACTTGCGCGATGACCGCGCCTGAGGTTCAAGTCCGCACGGCGTGCGCGCGCTTGACCTGGTACATGGCCACATCGGCCGCGCGCATCAGCGCCGCGATGTCGTAATGCGGCCCGTACTGCACCGACGCGCCGATGCTCGGCGTCACCTGCAGCGCGTGCGTGTTGGCCAGCAGCGGCGCCTGCATGGCGTACTCCAGCCTGCGCACCACCGCTTCCGGATCCGAGGCGTCGTGCACGTGATGCAGCAGCACCACGAATTCATCGCCGGCCAGGCGGGCGGCGAAGTCCTCCGGGCGCAGCGTCTGGCGCAGGCGCTCGCCAAAGCCGCACAGCACCGCATCGCCGGTCTCGTGGCCATAGGTGTCGTTGATCGGCTTGAAGCCGTCCAGGTCGATGAACAGCACCGCCAGCGGCTCGCCGGTGGTGCGCGCGCGGGCCAGGGCGATGTCCAGCTCGACCATCCAGGCCAGGCGGTTGGGCAGGCCGGTGAGCGGGTCGGTGAGCGCGCGCTCCTGCAGCATGCGCGAGAGCCGGGTCTGGGCGGTGACATCGTGCACGGTCAGCAGGAAGCCGGCGCGCTGCGCATCGCCCGGCGCCCGCGGGGCCGCGTCGGGGACGTAGATGGCGTGCATGTGGCGCAGCTCGCCGTGGCGGTCGACCACGTCCAGATCGAACTCGGCCGTCTGCCCGGCCAGCGCCGCATCGACATGCGGCAGGATGCTGGCGAAGTGCTCGGGGGCGAGCACCTCGTCCATGTGCCGGCCGATGACATCGCCGGACGGTCGTCCCAGCCAGTGCGCGTAATGGCGGTTGACGAACTCGTAGCGCAGGTCCTGGCCCACCCGCGCCACCAGCGCCGGCACGTTGTCGGTGATGGTGCGCAGGCGCTGCTCGCTCTCGCGCAGCGCCGACTCGGCCTGGCGCTGCTGGGTGAAATCCTGGATCTGCGAGACCAGGTGCAGCGGCGCGCCATGCGCGTCGCGGATCAGCGACACCGACAGATGGGCGTGGAGCACGTGGCCATCGCGGTGGAAGTAGCGCTTGTCCAGCTGGTAGCTGGTGCGCTCGCCGCGCAGCAGCTCGTCCAGCAGGTTCAGGTCGACGTCCAGATCCTGCGGATGGGTCAGCCGCTGGAAGTCCAGCCGCATCAGCTCGTTGCGCGTGTAGCCGAAGAGCGCGCACACCGCGTCGTTGACGTCCAGCCACCGGCCTTCCAGCGACACCAGGGCCATGCCCTGCGCGGCGGCGGAGAACGCCTCGCGGAAGCGCTGGCCTTCCACCAGCGCCGCCTCCTGCGAGGCGCGCAGGCGGGTGATGTCGTGCATCACCACCACCGCGCCCAGCAGCGAGCCGTCGGGTGCGCGCAGCGGGTCGCCGTTGCAAAGCACCGAGCGCGAAGGCTGCCCGGCGGCCAGGATCACAATCTCGGCCTCCTGCACGTGTTCGCCCGACAGGGCCCGCACCAGCGGGATCTGGTCGGTGCTCAGCGGCGTCCTGCCGTCGGCCTGGAACAGGTCGAAATGCCGGGCCCACTGCGCCTGCGGCACCTTGGCCGGGTCCAGACCGTGCCAGGCGCGCGCCTGGCGATTGAACTGGCCCAGCTGGCCCTGCGCGTCGCAGGTGACCACCGCATCGGGCATGGACTCGAGCAGGCGTTCGAGGGTCTGCTCGCGCGCCTCGGCGTGGTGCAGCACGCTGCGCGTCTCCAGCGCGCCGGTGGTGCGCATGGCCAGCCGCAGCAGGCCCTCGCGCTGGGTCCCGGTGAGCTGGCGCGGCACCGTGTCGATGACACACAGCGCGCCATAGACATGCCCGCCACTGCCGACCAGCGGCGCACCGGCGTAGAAGCGCATGTGCGGCTCGCCCACCACCAGCGGGTTGTCCACGAAGCGCGCATCGGCGCTCAGATCGGACACCTCCAGCAGCCCGCCGTGCTCCAGCGCGTACGCGCACAGCGCCACGTGCCTGGGCGCCTGCGGCAGGTCCAGGCCGACGCGCGCCTTGAACCACTGCCGCTCCTCGTCGACCAGGCTGACCAGCGCGATCGGCGTCTGGCACAGCGAGGCCGCGAGCCAGGTCAGGTCGTCGAACATCGGCTCGGCCGGGGTGTCCAGCACCTGCAGCGCGCGCAAGGCGGCCAGTCGATCGGATTCGGGCGGGGGCGTCGGCTTGGCAGGATCGGCGGGTGCGGACATGCGAACGTCTCGTGGAAGACCGTCCGGCGCGGCGCCGGCCTCGAGGAATTATCGGGCCAGCGCGCCCGGTTCGGAACACAAGCCGGGTCAGCCTGCCTGCGCCGGGTGCATGCCGGGGTGAGCGCCGGGACCGCAGGCACCGGCCGGCCTGAACGTCCGTACAGGACACGCCGACGCAGCGAACCCATCGGCCCGCAGGTGGCTGCAGCGGCGACGCGGCCCGGGTGCCCGGGCGGTGTGCTGTTGCAGCATCGGCAACGGACTTTGTCGCGCAGTGGGCTGTCTGCCCGCGCTGGGGCTGTTTAGGCTGGCCGCTGGATTCTTACCTTAGGCCCCGCCGCCATGACCAACGCCTTCCTGGACGCGCACAAGACGCGTCGTACCCAGTACGCCCTCGGCAAGTCGCTGCCCGTTTCGCACGATGAGATCACCGCGCTGATCAAGGACGCGGTCAAGCATGCGCCGTCCTCGTTCAACTCGCAGAGCTCGCGCGTGGTCATCCTGTTCGGCGCGCAGAGCGAGAAGTTCTGGGACCTGGTGCGCCAGGAACTGAAGAAGATCGTGCCGGCCGACGCGTTCGAGCAGACCGAGAACAAGCTGAGCAGCTTCGCGGCCGGCGCCGGCACCATCCTGTTCTACGAGGATCAGGACGTGGTCAAGGGCCTGCAGGAGAAGTTCGCCCTGTACGCCGACAATTTCCCGGTCTGGTCCGAGCAGTCCAGCGGCATGGCCCAGCTGGCCGTGTGGACCGCGCTGGCCACCGTCGGCGTGGGCGCCAGCCTGCAGCACTACAACCCGCTGCCCGACGCGGCCGCCGCGGCCGAGTGGAACCTGCCGGCCAGCTGGAAGCTGCGTGCGCAGATGCCGTTCGGCTCCCACGAGGCCGAGATCGGCGGCAAGGACTTCATCGACGACGCGCAGCGCTTCCGCATCTTCGGCTGAGCCCCGCCGGGCCCAGGCCGGCGCGCCTTCGACGACAACGCCTCCGCGGCCGCCCGCGGGGGCGTTGTCGTTTTATCCCGCCGCCGCCGGCGCTTGCCCACGCCGGCCCGCCGACGGATAGTGATGCGGTTCCACTTTCGTGTCGGGCGCCATGACACCTGCGCTGTTGCTGCTTGGCTTCGTCCTGCTCCTCGTCGGCGGCACGTGGGCCTGGGCGCGTCGTCGTCGAACGGGCAAGGCCATCGCCGTGGTGGCCACGGCCCCTGCCGCCAGCGCAGCGGCGCCCGCGAAGCCGGACGCGGCGCTGCCGCGCCTGCGTCCGCTGATGCGCAGGCTGTACGCGGCTACCCTGCACCAGCCCGAGCTGGCCGACGCGACCCGGCCCATCGAGGGCCTGCAGGCGCAGGTGCTGCACCAGGCCGATTCGCTGCTGGACTGCCTGGACCTGCAGCCGCAGTACATGCCGCGTCGCCCGAACCTGCTGCCGCAGCTGATGCGCGCGGTCAACGATCCGGACGCCGGCGGCCGCGAGATCGCCGCGATCATCGCCCAGGATCCGGCCCTGGCGACCAACCTGCTGCGCATCGCCAACAGCGCGCTGTACCGCGCCGCCGGCGCCGCCCCGGTGGACACGCTGGAGCGCGGCGTGGCGCTGATCGGCACCGACGGCATCCGCCGCATCGCCGCCACCGCCCTGATGCAGCCGGTCCTGAGCCTGGACGGCGGGATGTTCGCCCAGCTTCCCGCCGCGATCTGGCACTACGCCCTGCACGCGGCCACGGCCGCGGCCGACCACGCCGCACGCCACGGTCGCGGCGACGATGCCCTGTCGGCCCAGCTGCTGGGCCTGCTCCAGGGCCTGGGCGCGGTCGTGGTGCTGCGCGTGCTGCAGGAGACCTACGCACGCCACGACGGCGCCGCGCCGGACCTGGCGGTGGCCGCCGCCCTGCTGGACCGCCACACCATCAACACCGCGCGCACCGTCACCGCCGGCTGGGACCTGCCGCTGCCGATGGCCGAGGCGCTGATGGAGCAGCGCCCGCAGCGCGATGGCCTGGCCCCGGCCACGGCGCTGGGCACCGCGCTGCGCTACGGGCGCCTGGCCGCGGCGCTGGCCGCGCTGGCGCGCCTGGGCCAGATGAGCGAGGCCGATGCGCTGGCGCAGCTGGCCGCGCTCGAACCCGATGCCCAGGCCAACGCGCGCCTGTGGACGCGCCTGCGCGCCGAAACCCCGACCGACTGAAGGCCTCGGCTCAGAACGAGACCTGCGCGCGCACGCCGACGGTATTGCCCGAGTCCGGGCCCTGGTAGCTGCCGACCTTGTTGTCGGTGCGCCAGTGCACGACGTTGAGCATCAGCCGCGCGAAGCTGGTCAGGTACCAGTTGACGCCGAAGGTGAAGGCCTCGCCCTCGCCGCCGCGCGCGGCGTCGGTGAAGTCGTAGTCGTCGTAGCGCGCCAGCACCTCGAACGCGCCCCAGCCGCCCTCGGTCACCGGACGCAGCACCTTGGTGGTGGTCCACACGCCCGAACGCGAGGAGAAGCCCGGCTTCTCGCCGGTCAGCAGCCAGCCGGCGTAGTAGCTGCTGGCCTTCTGCTCGCGCGAGGCCTCGGTGGAGGAATTGATGGTGCGCACCGTGGTCTCGGCGAAGGCCCAGCCGCTGCGCCAGGTGCCGCCGAGCTCCGCGCCCCAGGCGTGGTCGTCGGTGACCCCGGCGATCGAACTGGCGGAGATGGCGACCTGGCCGTTCCAGCCCAGCGCCACGCGCGAGGTCTTGTTGATGCTGGTGATGTCCTTGCCCAGGTCCTCGTACCAGTACCAGCCGCCCACATGCAGGAAGCCGGCGCTGGTCTTGACCGGATTCAAGTGCGCGCGCGCGGTGTAGGCGATGGTGTCGCTGGCGCTGCTGTCGCCGCCGATGTCGTCGCCGGTCACCGCCAGGCTGGCGTGCCAGTTGCTGCCGTAGAGCTTGGTCGTCACGCCCAGGCCGAAGAAGCCGCTCTGCATGCCGCCCACCGAGCCGACCGCGTTGCGCTCCATGAAGGGCGTGGTGGTGCCGCCGGTGGCGCCGTCGATGCTGCGGTCCTTGAGCTTGCTGCCGACGTAGATCTCGGCCGGCAGCCCGCCCAGCCTGGTGTCCCAGGACAGGTAGACGTCCTTCATGGTCACTTCGTTGCCGGCGAAGTCGGCCTCGATCTTGTAGCCCAGCGGGCCGGCCTCGCCCTCGGCGCCGAGTCGGCCGCTGGACATGTCGGTACCGGTGACGTTGCGCGCGTCGAAGCGCGAGCCGTGGGTGCTGGTGAAATCCATCAGCACGCGTCCGCGCGGATGGAAGGTGAAGCGGCCATCGGCGCTCTTGAACTCCGGCCCGCCATCGCTCCAGCTGACGTTGCCGTCGCTCTTGGCGCCGCCGCCGGCGACGGCCATCTGCGCGACCTGGGCCTTGAGGATCGCCAACTCGTCATCGCTGCGCGTGTCGGCCACCGCCGCGGCGACCTGGGCCTGGGTGGGATCGGCCGGCGCTCCCGCCGGCGCCGCGCCCGGCTGGCCGCCTTCCAGCGCCGACAGACGTGCGTTCATGGCGCTGAGCTGTTGCTGCTGCTGCGCGATCTGCTGCGCCTGCAGCTCGATCATCTTGCGCAGCTGCGCCTCGGTGGCGCTGTCGGCCAGCGCCGGGGCGCTGAGCGCGGACAAGGCGCTGGCGATCGCCGCGGCCAGCGCGGCGTGTCGGACGTGCTTCATGGTGAGGATTCCCCGTCGAGGTGCGGCCCGCAGGCCGCGGGTGTCATTCGCCGTCGGCGCCGCCGGACGAAGCAGGATCGGCGCCGGCGCTGCCGGCCGCGCGCATGAAGCCGTGCATGCGCGCCCAGGTGGCGAACAGCCGCGGCCACTGCGCCGGTTCGGTGCCCGGCTTGCCCAGCCCCCAGCTGTGGCCGCCGCGCTCGAAGATGTGCAGTTCCACCGGCACCTTGGCCTTCAGCGCGGTCTGGTACATCAGCAGGCTGTGGCCGACATCGACGATGGGGTCGTCCACCGCCTGGGCCAGGAACACCGGTGGCATGTCGGGGCGCACGTGGTCCTCGACCGAATACGCGGTGCGGAAGTCGGCCTGGGTGGACAGTTCGCGCGCGCTGCGGGTCTTGTCCAGCGGCGGCTTCATCGACACCACCGGATACAGCATCCCCAGGAACGCCGGACGCGCGGACAGCGCATCGGCCGCGTCCACGCGCGGATAGAAATCGTGGTCCCAGCGCGTGGCGATGATGCCGCTCAGGTTGGCACCGGCCGAGGAGCCGATGATGCCGATCCTGTCCGCATCGAAGCCCCACTGCGCCGCATGCTGGCGCATCAGCCGCATCGCCCGCTGCGCATCCTGGAAGGGCGCCTCGGCCTTCCAGCCATCGGCCGGCAGCCGGTAGTACAGCACCGCGCTGGTCACGCCGATCGAGGCCAGCCACTGCGCCATCGGCCGCGCTGCGGTGCCGACCTGGATGCGGAAATAGCCGCCACCGCCGACGATCAGCGCCGCGGTGCCGTTGGGATGCGCGGCGCGGTAGAGCTCGATGCGTGGGTTGGAGACCTGGCTCACCGAACCGGTGGCGCTGCCCTGTTTGCCGATCTTCTCCGGCCCCTTCACCACCTGCGGCAGGCTATTTGCGGGCCAGAGCGCCAGGGTTTCAGTGGAAGGGTCGCTGGCCTGCGCCCACGCCGGCATCACCGCCAGCAACAGGCAGGCCAGGCACCCGCGCATCACGTTTGTCAGTCGCTGCATCGTCCGCCCCTCCCAAGGCTGTCGCGCCCCCGCGCCTGACCTGGAAGACAGACACGGCTGAACCGGAGCGGAGTTATAGACCCGCGCAGCCGCGCGGCAGATAGCACATTGGAGCTAGTGCCATCGGGTTAGACGCGGTGCGACCCGGTGCGTCGGGCGAGCCGCCCCGATCCTGGCGCGCGATGCCGCGGGCCTGTCAGGAGGTACGCCCACGTACCGCCGCAGGGCGCTGCGCGCCGAGCCGATGCTCGCGCCGGTAGCGACCCGGCGAGGTGCCATGGGTCCGGGCGAACGCCGCGCCGAACGCGGCATCCGAAAGAAAGCCCAGCTCCGCGGCGATGCTGGCCACACGCAGTTCGGTGTTGCGCAGGCGTTCGGCGGCCACCTGCATGCGCCAGCGAGCCGCGTAGTCCACCGGCGCACGGCCCACACACTGCTTGAAGCGCGCGGCGAAAGCCGAACGCGACAGCCCGGCCACCTGCGCCAGTGCTTCCAGCCGCCACGGCGTGGCCGGCGCGGCGTGGATCGCGCGCAGCGCCGCGGCGACGGCCGGATCGCGCAGGCCGCCCAGCCAGCCCGGCGGTTCGCTCTCGGCCACATGCCGGCGCAGCGCATGCACGAACATCAGCCGCAGCAGCCCGTTGCAGACCGACTGGCTGCCGACCAGCTGGCCTCGCCATTCGCGGTCGAGCTGTTCCAGCAGCCAGGCCAGCGGCGCATCGGCCTGGCCCGGGTCGCGGATCACCAGCACGGCAGGCAGCAGCGCCAACAGATCGCTGGCCGCCGCGCCGCCCAGTGCGACGCTGCCGCCCAGCAGTTCCACCGCGTCGCCCGGGCCGTAGGTCGCCGCCACGGTCCCGCCTGCGAACACCTGCGCCGCGTCGACCGCCGGCAGGTCCGGTGCGCTGGACAGCACGAACGGCACACCGGCCACCACGAAGGCATCGCCCGCCCGCAGCGGCACCGGCGGCCGGTCCTGCACGGTCAGCCAGCACGCGCCCCTGCGCACCACGTTGAACTTGAGCGCGATGGGCCGGAAGCGCAGCGCCCAGTCTCCTCCGGCCCGCAGCCGCACCGAGCAGGCGACCTCCAGCGCGGCCAGATCGAGCACGGCGGATAAGGCGTCTTCGGGGGCGGGCTGGATGATCACGACAGAAATCAGGACGCTGGAAACTGTTTCATCCTAACGTGCGCGACGACACTGGTGGCCCTTCCCGCAGCGAGGCCCCGCCATGCAGACCCTTCAGCATCCCATCGACAGCCCGTTCGGCGCCGCAAGCACCGCCGAGGACGTCATGGCCGGCATCGACCTGGACGGCCGGCTGGCGATCGTCACCGGCGGTTATTCGGGCATCGGCGTGGTCACCGCCAGGGCGCTGGCGGCTGCCGGTGCGCGGGTACTCGTGCCGGCGCGCGATCCTGATCGCGCCCACCGCGCGCTGGCCGACGTGGACGGTGTCCAGGTGCGCGCCCTGGACCTGATGGACGCCGACACCATCGCCGCGTTCTGCGCGTCGCTGCGCCGGCAGGGCATGCCGGTGGACCTGCTGGTCAACAGCGCCGGCATCATGGCCAGCCCGTTGCAGCGCGACCGCGAGGGACACGAGGCGCAGTTCGCCACCAACCACCTCGGGCACTACCGCCTGGTCTGCGGCCTGTGGCCACTGCTGGCCGCCGCCGGTGGCGCCCGCGTGATCAGCGTGTCCTCGCGCGCGCACCAGCTGGCCGGGGTGACGTTCGACGACATCGATTTCGAGCGACGCGCCTACGACAAGTGGCAGGCCTATGGGCAGAGCAAGACCGCCAACGCGCTGTTCGCCATGGCCCTGGACCGGCGCGGCAGCGGCCACGGCGTGCGCGCGTTCTCGCTGCATCCCGGACAGATCCTCACCGAGCTGGGCCGCCATCTCAGCGCCGAGGAAGTCGCCGCCTTCGACGCGACCGACGAGCGCGGCCAGCCGCGCCTGGACCCGGACAAGGGCATGAAGAGCCTCGCACAGGGCGCGGCGACCAGCCTGTGGTGCGCGACCAGTCCCCTGCTGGACGGGCACGGTGGCGTCTATTGCGAGGACTGCAACATCGCGCCGCCGTCCAACGCAGCGCAGGGCCGCAAGGGCGTGGCCGCCTGGGCCATGGACGCGGCGCTGGCCGAACGCCTGTGGCAGGTATCGAAGGCGTGGACCGGCCTGGAGATCGAATGACCCTGCGCGCGGCGTTCAGCCGTCGGTCGAGACGGTCAGCGCTTCCCACTGCGCCAGTTCGGCTTCCAGCGCCTTCAACTTCTCGCGCACCAAGCGCAGGGCGTCGCTGCCCAGCAACAGATGCGCGGGCGGCGCCGGCGCGTCGATCACCGCGAGCATGGCGCGCGCGGCCTTGCGCGGGTCGCCCAGCTGCTTGCCGCTGACGTCCTGGCGGCGCTGGCGGATGGGATCGAACAGCGCGTCGTAATCGCCGATGCTGCGCGGCGTGCGCACCATCGAGCGCCCGGCCCAGTCGGTGCGGAACGAGCCCGGCGCCACCGAGGTCACGCGGATGCCCAGGTCGGCCACCTCTTTCACCAACACCTCGCCGATGCCCTCCAGCGCGAACTTGCTGCCGCAGTAGTAGGCGATGCCCGGCATGGTGATGAAGCCGCCCATCGAGGTGATGTTGAGGATGTGGCCGGCGCGTCGCGCGCGCATGTGCGGCAGGACCGCCTGGATCATCGCCACGGCGCCGAAGACGTTGACCTCGAACTGCCGGCGCATCTCCTCCAGCGGCGATTCCTCCAGCACGCCTTCGTGGCCGTAGCCGGCGTTGTTGACCAGCACATCGATCGCGCCGAGCTCGGCCTCGATGCCCTCGACGACCGGCACGATCGCCGCGGTGTCGGTGACATCCAGCACGCGGGCGACGGCGCGGCCCGGCGCCAGGGCCTCGAACGCTTCAACCGCCTGGGCGCTGCGCACGGTGCCGACCACGCGATGGCCGGCGGCCAGCGCCTCCTGGGCGAGCGAGCGGCCGAAGCCGCTGCTGACGCCGGTGATGAGCAGGTGTCTTGACGTGGACATGGGCGAACTCCGGTTGTGCGAGAGAGGTGCACAATAGAAGCCGGCTGATGCCTTTCGAAGACCGATCCACATCCGATCCTTGCCTATTCCTATGATCCGCGTTCCATCGCCACCCGATGCGTCCGCCGCCGGGCTGCTGCCGCTGGCACCGCTGGTGCAGGCGCTGGCACCGCGCGAGGGCTACACGCTGACCGCGCTGGAGAGCGTGCGCCTGCTGCGCTCGGACCGGCCGCTGACGCGCACGCCGGTGCTGTACGACCCCGGCATCGTCATCGTCTGCCAGGGCCGCAAGCGCGGCTACTTCGGCCAGCGCATCTACGTCTACGACGCGCACCAGTACCTGGCCGTCTCGGTGCCGGTGCCCTTCACCATGGAGACCGACGCCACCGCGCAGGCACCGCTGCTGGCGCTGTACCTGCACCTGGACTTCCCGCTCGCCGCCGAGCTGATGCTGGAGATCGACCGCCACGGCGGCCCACCCCGGACCGCCGCGCCGCAGAGCCTGCTGTCCAGCCCGATCGATCCGGCGCTGCACCAGGCCGTGCAGCGCCTGCTGCTGGCCCTGGCCACGCCGATGGAGGCGGCCATCCTCGGCCCGCAGCAGCTGCGCGAGCTGTATTACCGCCTCCTCACCGGCCCACAGGGCCCCACGCTGCGCGCGGCGCTGGCGATGCAGGGCCGCTTCGGCCGGATCGGCAAGGCACTGCGCCACCTGCATGCGGCCTACGCGCAGCCGCTGACCGTCGCGCAGCTGGCCGAGGAAGCCGGCATGAGCGCGCCGTCCTTCCACAGCCACTTCAAGGCCGTCACCTGCACCTCGCCCATGCAATACCTCAAGTCCACGCGCCTGCACCAGGCGCGCCTGCTGATGGTGCGCGAAGGCATGACCGCCGCGGCGGCCTGCCACGCGGTCGGCTACGAGAGCCCCTCGCAGTTCAACCGCGAGTTCAAGCGCCTGTTCGGCCTGACCCCCGCGCGCGAGGTGCAGCGCATGCGCGACAGCTTCGCCGTGCCGCCCAAGCAGGCAGTAGCGGAGTATGTTTCGTCGCACTGACAGCGCGACAACCCGTCCACCTTCCAACAGCACTTCGCCCGCCGTGACCACCACGACTACCCTCTATCGCCCCGTCGGCCCTGAAGAACTGGAGCTGCTCAGGCAGTCCGACTTCACCCGTTGGCCGCCACGTTTGCCGGAACAGCCGATCTTCTATCCGGTCACGAACGCGGAGTACGCCGCGGAAATCGCCAGCAAGTGGAACGTCGCGGACAGCGGTTATGGCGCGGTGACCAGGTTCCAGGTCCATTCGCATTTCATGGATCGCTACCAGATCCAGAAGGTGGGCGGTGCCCGTCACACCGAATGGTGGGTGCCGGCCGAGGAACTCGAAGCACTGAACGACCATATCGTCGGCAAGATCGAGTTGATCGAGGAATTCGGCGGCAAGTAGTTGCGCCCTCGTCCGGCGATTAGTCCGGAGCCTGCGACTCGCCATGCTGCACCGCCCTGCGCATTTGTTCCTCCGTCAGCGGCGGTGGGCGGGCAATGGCGGGGTGTTCGTAGGGGCGCATGCCGGTCACCCGCTTGATGCCTTTCCAGGTGTGCCGCAGGCCCTGGTTGATGCCGTAGATCACGTAGCCGCCGTAGCGTGGGTCGAGCGCCATCTGCTCGGGGCTGATGCCGGGGTCGTATGCCTTGTCGAATGTATTGGGCTCGACGGTGACGGGATTCTTGAAGGTATAGAGATCCAGCACCTCCTCGTCCGGACGCAGGGCCTGGACGCGATCGAGAGTGGTGACGGCGGCAGGCGGCGGCGCGGGCTCGGGCGATGCCTGTTGTGCGAAGACCGGGGTAGCGTCGATGCCCGGGGCGAGCGCGGCGCAGGCGAGCAGCCGGGCACGCCAGGGTGCCCGCATGCGCTCGCTCACTCGGCACCGGCAGCGGCGTTGTCCAGGCAGCCCTGCCCATCATCGCCGCAGGCGCGGGCGGCGCGGTCCATCTGCTCCAGGCTCAGCGGCGGCGGGCGCGCGATCGGGGGATGCACCTGGCCCTTGATGCCGGGGATCGCCTGCAGGCCCTTGGCGGCGGCGCCGACCAGCTTGGAGAGGCCATAGGCCACATAGCCGCCGTTCTCGGAGATGTCCTTGACCGACGGCGGCGGCTGATAGGCCTTGGAGAAGGGATTCGGATCGACCTGGATCGGATTGCGGAAGCGATAGAGGTCCAGCACTTCGCCCTCCTCCGGCGGCAGCGCCTTGACCTCGCCCAGGGTGGGCACGTCGCTGCCGGCGCTCAGGCCGGGCGGGGGCGCGGCCGTGTCCTGCGTGTCTTGCGTGGCCTGAACGCCGGCGGAGCGGTCGTCGGGCACCTGTTGCGCACCGGCCAGCGGCGCGCAGGCCAGCAAGGCAAGCCAGAGGCTGCGGACGATGGCGATCCTGCTCAGAGTGCTGCTCCTTGTCGGCCGTCAGTGCGAAAGGCGCCGTTGCACGGCGCGCCAGACTCTACCGCCATCGCCCGGGGCCGCGGGTTGGTTTTTCGTTGCGCGGCCGGCGAGCACGCCCGCCGCGCGCAGGGGCGGTTCAGGCCTGGGGATCGACTTCGGTATCGCCAAGCGCGTGGCGCACATAGAGCTGCTTGACCAGCACGTACAGCACCACCGTCATCGGCGCGGCCAGGACCACGCCCATCGGCCCGAACAGCGCGCCGATGCCGAACAGCGAGAACAGCAGCAGCGCCGGCGGCAGGTCCACCGCGCGCGCCTGGATCAGCGGCTGCAGCACGTGGCCTTCGAGCTGCTGCAGCACCACGAACAGCGCCAGCGTGCCCAGCGCCACCTCCGGCGAGACGGTGAAGCCGAGCAGGATGGCCGGGATCGCCGCCAGCACCGGGCCGACGATGGGAATGAAGTCCAGCAGCGCGGTCAGCAGGCCGATGCCCAGCGCCACCGGCACGCCCAGCGCCCACAGGCCCAGGCCGGTCAGCGTGCCGATCACCGCCATGGCCAGCAGCTGGCCGCCCAGCCAGGCGCGCAGCGCCTTGCCGCTGCTGCTCAGGGCTTCGTCGGCGACCGGGCGCTGGTCCAGCGGCAGCAGGCGCAGCACGCCGCGGCGGTAGAGGTCCGGCTGCGCGGCCAGGTAGAGCCCGCCGACCACCATCAGCACCGCGTCGGTCACCCCGCGCCCGGCCGACATGACGAAGGCGCCGGCGTGCGCGGCCAGGGTCGAGGCGCCCTGGCGCAGCTGCTCGGGCAGACGGTCCAGCTGCGGCCCCAGCGGGCTGGCCTGCAGCCAGGCGTGGAACTTGTTCCAGGCCGCCGGCAGGGTCTCGCGGAAGGTGTCGATCTGCCCGGCCACCTCGGTGCCGAACAGGGTGAAGATCCCGGCCAGCACCACCACCAGCACGGTGACCACCAGGCCCAGCGCGGCCCAGTCGGGCACCCGGATCCAGCGCCGCACCAGCAGGGTCAGCCCGTGCAGCAGCACGGCCACCACCACCGCGCCGAACATGATCAGCAGCAGCTCGGACAGCTGCCAGGCCAGCAGCGCCAGCGCGGCGATCGCCAGCACGACCAGCACGCGCGCCGCGAACGGCCGCAGCGGGGAAGAAGGCACAGGGGTGGCGGTCATCCAGGACGATCCAGGTGGGCAAGTGCGCAGACAGTAGCCGCAACCCCGGTCGAAACGAAGCGAAGGCCCCGCGCCGGTCTCGACGGCTGAGACGCCGCCGTGCTCCCCTGCCTCGCCCTGACCGCCCGGGCCCTCGCATGACCTACTCCCTCGCCCCCCGCACCGAAGCCAGCGAACGCGCCCTGGCGACTACCCAGGGGCAGCCCTCGCGCGATGGCGCGGTGCTGGGCGCGCGCCTGGCCCAGCGCTATGCCGACCGCATCACCGGGCGCTTCACCCTGCCCGGGCGCGAGGGCCGCTACGCGCCGATCCCGGACGACGTGCCGCGCGCGCTGGCCGACGCCCTGCGTGCGCGCGGCATCGACCGGCTCTACGCGCACCAGGCGCAGGCCTGGGCCGCCGCGCAGCGCGGCGAGCACATCGCCGTGGTCACGCCCACCGCCAGCGGCAAGTCGCTGTGCTACACGCTGCCGGTGGTGAGCGCGGCGATGCAGGCCAAGGCCAAGGCGCTGTACCTGTTCCCGACCAAGGCGCTGGCGCAGGACCAGGTGGCCGAGCTGCTGGACCTCAACCGCGCCGGCGAACTGGGGGTCAAGGCCTTCACCTTCGACGGCGACACCCCGGGCGATGCACGCCAGGCCATCCGCCTGCACGGCGACATCGTGGTGTCCAACCCGGACATGCTGCACCAGGCGATCCTGCCGCATCACACCAAGTGGGCGCAGTTCTTCGAGAACCTGCGCTACGTGGTGATCGACGAGATCCACACCTACCGCGGCGTGTTCGGCAGCCACGTCACCAACGTGCTGCGGCGGCTGAAGCGCATCTGCGCCTTCTACGGCGCCAACCCGCAGTTCATCCTGTGCTCGGCCACCATCGGCAACCCGCAGGCGCATGCCGAAAGCCTGATCGAGGACCGCGTGCACGCCATCACCGAGTCCGGCGCGCCTACCGGCGACAAGCATGTGCTGCTGTGGAATCCGCCCGTGGTCAACGCCGACCTGGGCCTGCGCGCCTCGGCGCGCTCGCAGTCCAACCGGATCGCGCGCATCGCGATCAAGTCGGGGCTGAAGACGCTGGTGTTCGCGCAGAGCCGGCTGATGGTGGAAGTGCTGACCAAGTACCTGAAGGACATCTTCGACCACGACCCGCGCAAGGCGCCCCGCATCCGCGCCTACCGCGGCGGCTACCTGCCGACCGAGCGGCGCGAGGCCGAGCGCGCGATGCGCGACGGCCGCATCGATGGCATCGTCTCGACCTCCGCGCTGGAGCTGGGCGTGGACATCGGCAGCCTGGACGTGGTGGTGCTCAACGGCTATCCGGGCAGCGTGGCGGCGACCTGGCAGCGCTTCGGCCGCGCCGGCCGCCGCCAGCGCGCCAGCCTGGGCGTGCTGGTGGCCAGTTCGCAACCGCTTGACCAGTACGTGGTGCGGCATCCGGAGTTCTTCGCCGACGCGCCGCCCGAACACGCGCGCACCGCGCCGGACCAGCCGCTGATCCTGTTCGACCATATCCGCTGCGCGGCGTTCGAGCTGCCGTTCAACGCGGGCGAGGCCTTCGGCCCCATCGACCCGCTGGTCTACCTGCAGGCCCTGGCCGAGAGCGAGGTCGTGCACCAGGAAGGCGAGCGCTGGGAGTGGATCGCCGACAGCTACCCGGCCAACGCGGTCAGCCTGCGCTCGGTGGCCGACGGCAACTTCGTGGTGGTCGACAAGACCAACGGCAAGCAGACCATCATCGCCGAGGTCGACTACTCGGCCGCCGCGCTGACCCTGTACGAGGGTGCGATCCACATGGTCCAGTCCACGCCCTACCAGGTCGAGCACCTGGACTGGGAAGGACGCAAGGCCTTCGTCACCCGCACGCAGGTGGACTACTACACCGACAGCATCGACTACACCAAGCTCAAGGTGCTGGAGCGCTTCGACGGCGGCCCGGCCGGGCGCGGCGACGCGCACCACGGCGAGGTGCACGTGGTGCGGCGCGTGAGCGGCTACAAGAAGATCCGCTACTACACCCACGAGAACATCGGCTACGGCCCGGTCAACCTGCCCGACCAGGAGCTGCACACCACCGCGCTGTGGTGGCAGCTGCCGCAGGCCACGCTCGGCAAGGCCTTCGCCTCCAAGCAGGACGCGCTGGACGGCTTCCTCGGCGCCGCCTACGCGCTGCACGTGGTCGCCACGGTGGCGGTGATGGCCGACGCGCGCGACCTGCAGAAGGCGGTGGGCAACGGCGACGGCGCGTGGTTCGCGCTGGCCGACCAGACCGGCCGCGGCCAGCTGCGCGGCGCCGATGGCGCCGAGGGCGTGGTCGAGCTGGAGCAGGCCTTCGTGCCCACCGTCTACCTGTACGACAACTTCCCCGGCGGCGTGGGCCTGAGCGAACCGCTGTGGCAGCGCCAGGCCGAACTGGTGCAGCGCGCCGGCGAGCTGGTGCAGCGCTGCGACTGCAGCGCCGGCTGCCCCGCCTGCGTTGGCCCCGTCCTGGCCGCGCACGAGGACGGCCAGGGCGCCTCGCCCAAGACCCTGGCGCTGAAGGTGCTGGCGCTGCTGTCGGACCTGGAAGCGCATGCGCGGCGCGAAGCGTCCTTCGACGGCGAAACCGTGTTCGCGCCGATCGAACCCGCGCTGCAGATGCTGGATGAAGGCCGTCCGGCCCGGGAGGCGCGGTCGTGAGCATGAGCCTGGAGCGCCTGCGGGCGCTGCGCAGACAGGCCGGCGACCCGACGGTACGACCTGCGGCGGAGAGCGCCGCGCCTGCTGCTGTTGGAACGGCACAGGACAGCGATGCCCGACCTTCCCAATCGTTTCCCGCCATGCCGAACTCCGCTTCGCAGCGCGAAAGACAGGGCGCCCTCGATACGTCCGATCGCCCCAGTCCCGCTTCTGCCCCCTCCCTTTGCGAAGCAAGGGGAGCTCGAGATCGCGGCGAGCGATTGAGGGGGAGGGATCAAGCGCTTGATCTTGATCCAAAGTCCAAACGCCCGATGCACCTAGGGACACCCTCGACACCGGCCGCCAACGACACCCAACCACCCCCGCGCAGCCTGGACGCGCTGCGCCGGCTGATCGCCACCCGCGAACGCAAACCCGGCACGACGCCCGTGCCGGCACGCAAGGCAGCCTCGCTGGACCGCGCCCTGCCGGGACGCGAACTCTCACCCGGCCTGCACCTGATCGAGGCTTTCCTGCCGCAACCCATCCCCCGCGCGGCCCTGTCGCTGGCCTTCGCCAAGCGCCACGAGGAAGCCGTGCATCCGCGCGACCTGCTGTTCTTCGACACCGAGACCACCGGCCTGGCCGGTGGCACCGGCACACGCGCCTTCATGATCGGCGCGGCCGATTGGCACGTGGACGCCGGCGGCGGCGAAGGCCTGCGCGTGCGCCAGCTGATGATCTCCACCATGGCGGCCGAAGCGCCGATGCTGCGCGCCTTCGCCAGCTGGCTGTCGCCGACCACGGTGCTGTCCAGCTACAACGGCCGCTGCTACGACGCGCCGCTGCTGAAGACCCGCTATCGCCTGGCACGCCTGGCCGAGCCGCTGTCCGCGCTCGACCATGTCGACCTGCTGTTCCCCACCCGCCGCCGCTATCGCGGCACCTGGGAGAACTGCCGGCTCGCCACCATCGAGCGCCAGCTGCTGCGCATCGTGCGCCAGGACGACCTGCCCGGCGCCGAGGCGCCGGCCGCATGGCTGTCGTTCCTGCGCGGCGGCGGCGCCGGCAACCTGCGCCGCGTCGCCGAGCACAACCACCAGGACGTGGTCACGCTGGCCCAGCTGTTCCAGCGCCTGGTGCAGGCCGAAGCCGACGACCGCGAGGTGCTGTCGTTCGAGGAGGCGCCGTAGCGCCAGGACGCGCTCAGCGGCCGAGAGCGCCCATCGATTCGTTCTGCTGCGGCGCCTGCCTGGCCTGCACGGCCGCCTGCTGCTGCAGGATCCGACTCTGCTCGGCCTGGCCGAAGGACTGCTCGACCGGCGCCTGCACCGCCTCCTGCGTGGACAGCGACGTGCGCAGATGCGCGGGATCGGCCGGGTTGCCCTGCACGGCGAACACGCGTTCGCCGGCACGGACCTGGGCGCCCTCGATGCTCAGATGCACGCCATCGACCCGGGTCATGCCGGACTCGACGGCCTTGGCGTAGAGACTGGCGCTCATGCGCTCGCTGGCCGCGTCAGGCGTGCGGCCCAGGCTGGCATCCAGCCGGGCCACGTGCCCCTGGATCTGCTGGAACATCGGGTCCAGCCGCAGATCCGCATGGCCCGGCAGCGGCACGGACACCGGCTCGACCTCGCCGCCCACGTTCACGTTCCGCGCCTGGTGCCCATGGCCCAGCACATCGGCCACACCGTGGACGACGTTGCGTGGCAGGGCCAGGCCCTGGTGGACCAGATGGATATCGTTGCGGTACTTGTCGACCATCGGCCGGTATTCAGCGTAACGCGCCGCGTCCTCGGCGTTGATGATCGAGCCGCCCCCTTCTGGATTGGTCGGCAGGAAGTTGCTGCTGTAATGCGCGGCCACCCCGACGCCCAGCGCCACGCCGAACGGATTGCGCAGATCGGTCAGCACGCGATGGTCGTTGGCATAGCCATGACCCTTGAGCGCCGCGATGTCCTGCTCGGTCGCATAGGTCCGGACTTCACCGTAATGGCGGCTGGCGGCGCTCACGAAGTCGGTCGCGCGCACGTGGTTGACGACGTCCAGGCCGCCCTCCGGGATGTGCCGGGTCAGCCCCGCGGCGCCGTAGGCATTGAAGGTCTCGCCTTTGAGGCCCAGTTCAAAAGCACTGATCTGAGCAAGCGTGCCGCCAAGGGAGTGACCGACGACGATTGGCGGGGTGACCTCGAGCCCGTTAGCGCCTATCTCTTCGACCCGATCGATGGCGCGTTGGGTAAACGCTACCGCGTCATGCGCCTGAGAATTCACGCCCGCCAGCACCATGCCGCCATCGGCGACGAGGCCGTCCTTCACGAGTTGCCGATCAAACTCGGTGCCGCGATGGGCTACAACAAACTCGCCCGTATCCTTGTTGCGATAGAGCGTCCCCTGGTAGCCGCTTGGCTTGGAAACCTGATCGACGATCTCATACTCGACACCGTCGGCGACGACGCCCTTCTTCCAGTCGTCCTTGGGATGGAAGACATAGGCATCAGCAGCAAGCGCTGCACTCGCCTGAGTGCTGACTGTCATGGCACATCATTCCTTGATGGACAGATTGAGAGTGAACAGTTTGTCGCGGGCTTCTGGCTTGAAACGCTCGATCTTTTCCTCGCCAGGGAATGTCATGCCAGGGATCGAGGTGCTTGGGTAGGCCCGCCTCGGGAAGTAAGCGTGTTTGGCCGCACCAGCGGCAATATCTTCGTGCCAGAGATGATAGGAAAATTCGGTATCTGTCTCGTTGTCGTGCGCCTTCAGTTTGAATTGCACGGTCACCAGCGACCAATGGCAGACACCGAGTCCGTAGTAGTCCTCGTCCTTCAGAAGCCCGTCGTAGATCGTGCCGCGATAGGTGCCGTCGGCCTGCTTCGCCAGTTCGACGGGCACCCACTCCAGCAGGCTGGCGCGAGTGCCGGCCATGCCGCCGAGATCGGGACGGCAGGCGGGGTCCAGGACCTCGTACTGCATGGCCGCCTTGACCACCTCGAACGGCCCCGGCGCATCCTTGATCGCGAGAGTGACCTCGTACGCCGTGGGATGCGGATTACGGTGGATGACCGGCCTCGGGGGCTGGTTGTCCTTGACGTCCACATGGGTGCGCGGGACTTGGCTTTGCATGGGCGTGGATCCACAGGCGGTGGCGACGAGCGCCAGAAGAAGGCCGGGCGCGATGACCGATGCGGATTTCATGGGCAGCGTCCTTGGCGGGAAGGAGAATCGGCCTGCTCCGAGCAGGCAGGCCGATCTAAGCGCACTTCCGTGACGACTTCAACCTGCGCCGGGGCCGCCTGTCTGCAGGCATCGCATTCGAGGGCTCGACCGCTGACACCGCGCGGACGGGTTGCGACGCGGAAGCGTTCAGCGCCGCCCGACGCCTGCGTCCAGCACCAGATGCGGCACCCCGTCGGAGGTCTTCTGCGGCGATCGCCCGTGCGCATCGACCGTGGCGCGCACCAGGCTGCGCAGGTTGGAGAAACTGGCGAACCGCACCGTATCCACCGGCGCATCGAGCCTGATCTCGATCCGGAACAAGTCCCCGACGGCAGACAACGTCACCACACGGCCGGTGAAAGGCTGCCCCAGGTAGCGCCCATGCACCCGCGCGTTCAAGTCCAGGGCGGGCAACCCCTGCTGCCGCGCCAGGCGCGCATGCAAGGTATTCCAGTCCTTCGCGCCGTGCTGGGCGGCGATCGCCTCCAGCGCCTGGGCATGACGGATCGCGGTCCCCTGCGCCTGCAGCGCCAGGCGCAACGCCTTGGCCTGGCGCTTGGCTTCGACGAGAGTCAAGGTCACGGCGTCCCCTCGCGTGTCGCATCGCCAATCGGGCCTCGCCACCGACGCAGACGCCGGACGACAAGCACCGCGCACAGCAGCAGCGCGTCCGCCAACGGAAACGCCCACCACAGCGCGCGGCTGCCCCACAACGCGACGCAGATCAGGACCAGTCCCGGCGTGAGCACCCATGGCTTGACCAGCGTGAGCAGCGCCGCGTCGCGCGCCCTGCCCGCCGCCTGGATGGACAGCGCCAACACCAGCAGCGGCCCGGAGCAGAGATAGAACAGCAGCTGTGCGTGCAGGATCCTGGCGACGTCGTGGGCGATCTCGCGCGAGGGGGTGAACCACCACGCCAGCTCGGCACCGGCGGCCAGCAGCACGGCCACCACGCACAGGCACCAGGCCGCAGCGGCGACCATGCCCAGACGCACGCACGCCGCGGCGCGCTGCGGGAGGCCCGCGCCCAGGTTATGGCCCACGATCGTCTGCACCGCCAGCGCCATGGCCATCTGCACCAGGAAGGCCAACCCCATCAGGCGGGTCACGATGCCATAGGCCGCCAGCGTCGTCTCGCGATCCGGCGCCGTGCGCAGCGCCAGGATCACCGTCGCCGACACCACGACGGTGCCCAGCAGCCCCAGGCTGACCGGCACGCCCAACAGGAGGATGCTGCGCCAGGCCTGCGCAGGCATCGCGCCGGATCGCGGCGGCGCCGGCAACCCCCGCGCCGCGCGCCGGCGTGCGGCGACCAACAGCAGCAATCCCACGGCCTGCGCCAGCAGCGTGCCGAGCGCGGAACCGGCCACGCCCAGGCCGCATCCTGCGATCAGCACCGCGTTGGCCGCGATGTTGACCAGGTTCATCACGATCGAGAGCCGTGCGACCAGGGCGGCGCGGCCCTCGGTGCGCGAGGCGTCGGCGTAGACGCCGAGCAGCAGCTGCAAGGGCGCGGCCAGCGCGATGACGCGCAGGTAGTCGTGACTCAGCTGTGCCACCCGCGTGCCACCGCCTGCCAGCGCCGCCGCCAGCGGCCTGCCGCACGCCAGGAACAGCGCCATCAGCCCGAAGCCGATGACCACGGCCAGTGCCCGCGCCGCGCGCAGGTCGTCGGCCGCTGCGCCGTGTTGCCCGGCACCCAGGTGACGAGCCATGCGGCTGGACAGGCCGCCGCCCACCAGCGCGGACAGCGCGGTGGTCAGCATGACCAGGGGAAAGAGCGCGCTGACGGCTGCCAGGGCGTCCGGTCCGACAAGGCGCCCGACGAAGACGCCATCGACCGCATTGAACAGGCCGCCCAGCGACAGCACGATCGCCATCGGCAGGGCGTTGGAAACGAACAGACGGCCAACCGGCGCCGTCAGGAACGGCTGCGCCGCTCCGGCTTGCTGGGCGTGTCGGGACGACATCGCTCACTCCTCATCTGAGGCATTTCGATGGGGGTGGGGCGCTTGCGTTGCCCACCTGCGAAATGCTTCGAGGGTGAGAGTTCACTGCTTCGGGGCTTCACCGTGACATGGCGTCAGCAAGCGGCCGGTGCCCGAGACCGGCGCGCATCTTACCCGACAAGCCGTCGCCGCTGTCGCCGCGAGGCGGATGGAAGCCGCTGCGGGATGCTGGCTCGTGCCCGAGGACCGACGAGGACGGCATCTGAGCCTGCCGCCCGGGTAGATCGCTTCAAGCGTCGATTCGCGACGCGTGCTGCAGCCGATCCTTGCCTCGGCAGCGGGCAGCGGGTCTGCTCGCTACACCGTCTACCCCGGCGCGTGGCCGAGACCGGCCGCGGTGCGGCGGTGGGGGAGAACCTGAAAAGGCTTCGGCATCCGCCTCACGCGGGTGCCGAAACCTTGTTCACGCACGGGCAGCATCTCGCTGCAGGCACTCAGCCGTCGATGGGCTGGGCGAGGCCGCTCTGGAGGCTCTGCCTGATGATGCTCTCCGCCTCGCGTTGCGCACGTGCGCTGGCGGCGGCCTGCTGCTTGCCCAGCACGGCCTGCTGCTGGCCCAGCGCCTCCTGCTGGCGGGCCAGTTCGGCCATCTCGCTGCGCATGGCCGGGTCTTCCATTTCCGCGCGGGCCTTTTCGGTCGCGCGGTGGGCGTCCTCGATGGCCTTGCGTGCAGCGGCGCTGTCGCCGCCGGCCAGGCTCAGCTGCGCCTCGCGCACAGCGAGCTCACCCAGACGACTGCCGATCTCGCCCATGCGCCCGCCGATGCGGCCCTGCCGTTCGCCCAGCGCGCCCTGCTGCTCGCCGAGCTTGCCCTGGGCCTCGCCAAGGCGGGAGGTCTCGGCATACACCGCCTTGAAGCGCGACAGGGTGGCCGCGTCGCGGACCACGTAGCTCTTGCCGGCACGACGCACGAACAGCACGCCCTTGCCGTCGTCCAGCGCGCGCGCCCGGTGCAGATCCTCGGTGGAGCCATTCATCGTGCTCTCATCGCCCTGCACCAGCACGTAGGCGTCGCGGCTGGGGTCATGGGACAGGTGGATCAAGCCGTGGGCACTCAGCGCCGATTTGGCCGGCGGCGCGGGAGGCGCCGGAGGCGCGGGCGGGGCGGGCGGTGCCGGAGGCGCGGGAGGTGCGAACCAGGCGCGCTTGGCTTTGGCGGCCGGTGCGGGTTCGGCAGGCACGGCGGGCGTTGCCGGACGCACGGCGGCAGCAGGTCGCGCGGCCGGCGCGGTGGCGGCGGGCGGCGGTGGCACCGGCGCGGCCGCGGGTGCCTGCTGCGGCGGTGCGGCGACCAGGCGCAGCGGGGTCACGCCCGCTACCGCGACCACCGCCAGGATCAGGGCCGCGCCGACGCGCGGGAAGGAGTGCGTGTTCTGCAGCATGAGCAGTCTCCGTTTGAGGCTGAGGAAGGACGGCGACGCACTGGCCAGGCCTGCACCCGGTCTCGGCGCGACGCCGAGGCGGACCAGCAGGCGGCCGTAGTCGCCGCGGCAATGACGGTTGCCGGCGATCACCGCGGCATCGACGGCAGCCTCGCGGGCCACGCCGTATTCGCGCACCGCGTAATGCACCAGCGGATGGAAGAAGGCCACGTGCTGGGCCAGCGCGGGCAGCAGGCCCCACCACAGGTCGCGGCGACGCAGGTGAACCAGCTCGTGGGTGAGGGCCATGTCCAGGTCGTCGTCGCCGATGCGGGCGGCTTCGCTGGTCGGCAGCAACAGCACGGGATGCAGCACGCCGACCAGCTGCGGCGAGCTGATCTGGCGCGACAGCCGCAGCGGCGGCGCGGCGCGCAGGCCATGGGCCTCGGCCGCCAGGCGCAGGGCGCCGGACAGCACGGCGTCGTCGCAGGGATGCGAGGCGCGCACCAGCGCGCGGCTCGCACGCCAGGCCAGCGCCGTGCGCAGGGCCATCACGACCATCCCGGCCAGCCACAGCGCCAGCAGCGCCGTCTGCCAGGCCGGCAGCGCCCACAGCGGCGCACTGACGGGCACAGAGGCGAGCGGCGCGACCGGCGCGAGAACGAGCGGCGCGGTCGCTTCGGCCGCAGGCACCAAAGCGGGCGAGGCGGCCGATGCGCGCGCGGCGGCGGGCAGCCACGGCAGCTCCAGCGGCGCGGCGACCAGGCCGATCACCGCCTGCAGCGTCACCGTCCACCACAGCCAGCACTGCGTGGACGCCGGCAGGCGCGGCAGCGCGCGGCACAGCGCCCAGACCAGCGCGACCAGCAGTGCGGTCTGCACACTGGTCGTGGCCAGGCGCGTGATCAGTTCCGAGGCGAAGGCGTCCATGCTCAGCCCTCCTTGCGCTGCGACTGCAGCTTGGCGACCAGCGCCTCGAGTTCGGCCAACTCATCGTCGCTGACCTCGCTGCGCTGGGACATCCACGCCACGAACGGCGAGACCGAGCCCTGCAGCGTCTTCTCCACGAAGCTCTGCACCGCACCCTGGACCACCGCGTCCTGGCCGGCCGTGGCGGCATAGCGGTACACGCCATCGACCTGCTTGCGCCGCAGGTAGGCCTTGGTGCGCAGGCGCTCCATCATCGTCAGCACGGTCGAGCGCGCCAGCCCGCGCGCCTCGCCGAAGCCAGCGGCCACCTCGCCTACCGTCGCCTCGCCCTGCTCGCCGATGTACTGGAGCAGCGCCAGCTCCTGGTCCCCGATGCTCTTGCGGCGCATGGCCGTCTCCGGTTGCCTACACTTGTAGTCAACCTAGCCGTGGCGACAACTGTAGTCAACCCTGCCGGAGGTCATGGCCGACGAACGGCGTGGCGGTCAGGTCTCCACCAGGACGGGGCGTGCGTCAGGCAATGCCGTTGCAGAAAACGCGCAGCACTTTGTTCGCACCGGGATCGTACTGCACGTGGATCACGTTACAGCCACCATCGAGGATAAGCGGCAGCTCGCGCTCGGATACCAAATGCGCCTGACGATCACCACCATCGAAGCCCTTGATGTAAACGCCGACCAGCACGCCTTCGGCGGTGAGCTTGTAATAGCGCGTGTAATCGGACAATGGCGAAGCATCCTGAGGAAGCTTCACCTGCTGCTCAAGCGCTTTCACCAGCTGCGCGCCATCGAGATCTTTGGCGCCTGGTCCAGTGCAGGCCGACACCAGCAGTGCCGCGAACAGTATGCCGGTGCACCTCATGGCGCTTGGCCTGCCAGCTCGGTCATCAGTCCTGGCAGCCGCCGCTCATACTCAGTCCCAAGCAAGCCGTCGATCGCGCCAAACCCACGAAGCGCTTGCTGGGTATCGAAAGGCTTGCCTTCCAGAACAGCGTCGGCCTGGTTGTGGAGTGCGTACGCCAAGTGAGCGGCAATCCGCACGGATAGATCCGCAGTGGATTGACTTCCAAGATAGCCAGCCAAGAGCTGGCGGATCTCAACGATCGCAAAAGCCACGACTTTTTCCTGGGTCACGCTCACGTCGCTCATTGCCTTCAGAAAGTTGGCCTAGGAATGAGGCTGAGTTTGCCAGCTAAGACCCAGAAACCGCATCCCCACCCCCCGGCTCGGTCGCCAGGCACCTCGGCGCCAGCGCCGAATTGCCGAGCTTGGCGCACAGCTTGCCGGCCAGCACGCGCAGGTCGTGGGCGTCCTCGGCGAATGGCCCCGGACCTCGCGCAAAGGTAGCGGCTGGGTGACCATGCTGTCGGCATCGGCCGCCAGCAGCGAAAGCAGGGCCAATTCCTTGTGGGTCAACAGGCAGTTTTGGTTGTTTTCCTTTCAACTGAGCCTTCCGACCCACCTGCCACCAAAGCATCAGGTCTCCAGCGGGACGGTCGGCACGATGTTGGGGTAGATCCGTTCCAGGTGCGGCTCGCCGCCCTTCTCCAGGTCGGGCATCAGATAGCCGTTGACCGGCTGCGAGCGGTTGACCCACAGCGCGTAGTAGAGGTGATCGGCGCGCTCGTCGCCGGTGTTGGGGTGCAGCAGGATGGTCAGGCCCAGGCTGTTCAACTGCAGCCACGGCACCAGCACCGGCAGCAGGTCGTTGGTGAAGCCGAAGTAGAACGACGGGGTGACGTGCGGGCCGCGCGGCTCCAGGTTCCAGTTGCCCAGCTCCACCGGGAAGCGCTCGGCCGTCCAGCGGCGGATCAGCGCGGCCTTCTCGTAGGTGTCCTCGTCGAAGTAGATATGCGCGTGATAGCTCTTCACGTCGGTATAGGCGCGCGGCTTGGCCGGCAGCGTCTTCTCGCCGGGCCGGACGCTGCGCGGACGCGGCGTGGGCTCACTGGCGGTGTGCTCGCCCCAGGGACTCTTGCCGGCATCCGGCGGCGGCACGATGGCGCGGAAGCCGGGCTTGCCTGGCGCGGTGAAATTTCCGCCAGCGGCCGGCGCGGCCACCGCGCCCTGTGTCGACAGCGCCAGCCCACCGGCGGCCAGCGCGCTCGCCCCGATCAGGCGGCGGCGCCCCGGCGACAGCAGATCGGCCCAGTCCTGGTCCTGCGGCGTGTTGCGCACCAGGCGCCCGTGGCGGTCCAGCAGGCGGTGGGCGTGTTCTTCATCCTGCGGGCGCAGGGCGTCGTCGTGCGTGGCAGACATCGTGCAGGTCCAGGACTCGTACACGCACCCCATGCGTGCTTCGCGTCCATGGTAGGCAGCGCATCGAACCCCCCGATATGGCGATCGCGCATGAGCTCATGCAGCCGCGAGCTCGCCCACGCACTCGGCGTCTCCGACAGGGCGCCTGCGGCTTCATGACCTGTGGTCGTCTGATGCCTCGGGAGCGGGGCGTCGTCCGCACCGCTTCGCACGATCAATCGGAACACGGGGCCGTCAGCCCGGCCGCCCAACAGGACAGGGTGGATGGTCCAAAGCCCACCGGTTTCGAGGTGTGGCGGAATCCAGACGCCGATCACCGCCTCGTCCCTCGCCCCTTCCAGTGCGCGCTTCAGCTCCGCAACCGTGATATGCGGACCCATCATGTCATTGACCATTGCATTGACCCCTTGGCTCGCATCGATTCCGGCATCTGCGTCGTCAGCGCATCACCCGAGAAACCGCAACCCCACTCCCGGCTCGGTCGCCAGGTACTTCGGCGCCAGCGCCGAGTCCCCGAGCTTGGCGCGCAGCTTGCCGACCAGCACGCGCAGGTAGTGGGTGTCCTCGGTATGGGTGGGGCCCCAGACCTCGCGCAGCAGCTGCGGCTGGGTGACCACGCGGCCGGCGTTGGCCACCAGCAGCGAGAGCAGGGCGAACTCCTTGCGGGTCAGCACCACGGGGACGCCGTCCAGGTGCACTTCGCGACGGACCAGGTCGATGTGCAGGTGGCCGTCGTCGAACAGCGGCGGCGCGCTGGCGTCGGCCACCACGTGATGGCGCAGCAGGCCGCGCACGCGCGCCATCAGTTCCTGCGTGCCGAAGGGCTTGGTGACGTAGTCGTTGGCGCCGCCGTCGAGCGCGGCGACCTTCTCGCCCTCGGCGGCACGCACGCTGAGCATCAGCACCGGCACCTGGCTCCACTGGCGCAGCTGCGCCAGCACCTCGTGCCCATCCAGATCGGGCAGGCCGATGTCCAGGATCACCAGGTCCGCGCCCTGCGTGGCCAGCGTCTCCAGGCCCGCGCGGCCATCGGCCGCCTGCAGCACCACGTAACCCTGCGCCCGCAGGGAGATGTCGAGGAAGCGGCGGATCTGCGCTTCGTCGTCGATCACCAGCACGCGCGCGGGCGTGGTGGGCGTGTGCTCAGTCGTCGTCGGCGTCATTGCGGGGCGGGGGCTGCAGCAGCGGCAGGGTGATGCGGATCAGCGTACCGCGCCCATCCTGACCGGGAAGCGCCTCCACCTCGCCGCCATGCGCGCCGATCATGCCCTGGCAGATGGTCAGCCCCAGGCCGGTGCCGTGGCGGCCGCGGTCGCCGCGCTCGACGCTGTAGAACATGTCGAAGATGCGCGCGCGCTCGTCCTCGGGAATGCCCGGCCCGCGGTCGGCCACGTCGATGCGCAGGCCGCCGGGCGCCAGCTGCGCCGACACGCGCACCGGCTCGCCCGCCGGGGAGAACTTGGCCGCGTTCTCCAGCACGTTGAACACCGCCTGCTCCACCAGCGCCGGATGCACCCACAGCATCGGCAGCTCCGGCGCCAGCGCGGTCTCCACGCGCACGCCGGGCTGGTAGCGCTGCAGCCGGCGCACGGCCGAGCCGACCAGCTCGTCCACGCCGATCCAGTCGCGGTTGAGGGTCAGCCCGGTGTGGCCCAGGCGGGTCATGTCCAGCAGGTTCTGGATGTAGCGGTCCAGGCGCTCGCCTTCGGTGAGGATGGTGTCCAGCAGCGCGCGCCGGTCCTCGACCGGCATGGCCTGGCCATAGCCGGACAGGCTGCTGGCCGAGCCAATCATCGCCGCCAGCGGCGAGCGCAGGTCGTGGCTGACCGAGGACAGCAGGGCCGAGCGCAGGCGCTCGGTCTCGCCGCTCATGCGGGCCTTCTCCAGGTCGCCGACCAGACGCGTGCGCAGGGCGGCCTGGGCGATGTCCTCGACCATGGCCTCGGCCAGGCGGCGGCGTTCCAGGCCCGGCGGCGAGGGATCGTCCATGCGCAGGCCGGCCACGCCGATGGTGGTTTTTTCGCCGGCGGTCATCGGCACGAACCACCAGCCCGCGCCGGCCAGGGTGTCGGTGTGGCGGCCGCTGGGCGCGCCATGGCGCTGGGTCCAGGCCGCGGCGGCGTGGTCGGTGTCGCCCAGGGCGGCGGTGGGCGCGGCCTCGACCTGCTCGCCCACGCGCAGCCAGGCCTGCGCGTCCAGCGCACGCTCCAGCGCGCGGCGCCCGGCCTGCAGCACCTGGCCCAGGTCGGCGGCGGTGGACAGCTCGCGCCCCAGCTGCTGCATCGCGGTGGCATGGCGGTTAGCCGCCGCCAGCGCCAGCACCTGCATGCGCAGGCGCGAGGCCAGGCGCCCGGCCACCAGCGCGGCGGCCAGGAACAGGAACACCGTCACCACGCCCTGCTCGGCGCTGATGTGCAGGGTGAAGCGCGGTTCGATGAAGAAGAAGTTGTAGGCCAGGAAGCACAGCACGGCGCTGAGCACCGCCGCGGCCATGCGCGTGCGCGCGGCCACCACCACCACCGCGACGATGAACACCATCGACAGGTCGTCCAGCCCGACCCAGCGCTGGGCCACCCAGGCCAGCGCCACCGCCGCGACCGTGGCCAGCAGCGAGAAGCCGGCATCGTGCCGGCTCAGGCGCTGCGGCAGCGCATGCAGGCTGCGCCGCGCCCGGGCGCGCGCGGCCGGCGTGCTGACGATGTTGATCTCCAGGTGCGCGCCGCGCTGGATCAGCTGCTGGGTCAGGGTGCGGTTGACCATGCGCGCCAGCGGCCGCTCGCGCGTGCGGCCCAGCACCAGGGTGGACACGCCGGTGTGGCCGGCGTGGTCGAGCAGGGCGTCGGCGATGTTGGGGCCGTGCAGCAGTTCGGCCTCGCCGCCCAGGCGCCGCGCCAGGGCGAAGGCGCGGTCGATCTCCTGCTGGCTGTCGGCATCGAAGCCGCGCCGCTGCACGGTGACCACCGTCCACGGCGCTCCGCGGCGTTCGGCGATGCGTCGGGCCACGCGCACCAGGTATTCGCTCTGGCCGCCGCCGTCGATGGCCACCAGCACGCGCCGGCGCACGGGCACGCCGGCCTGGCCGCGCGCGGCGGCGTTCTCGCGCAGCGCGTTGTCCACGTGCTCGGCCGCGGTCTGCATGGCCAGCTCGCGCAGCGCGGTGAGGTTGGACGGCGAGAAGAATGCCTGCAGCGCCTGCGCCGCCTGGTCGGGCAGGTAGACCTTGCCCTGCTGCAGGCGCTCGACCAGCTCGCGCGGCGGGATGTCCACCAGCACGATGTCGTTGAGCCGGTCGAACACCGCATCGGGCACGGTCTCGGACACGCGCACGCCGGTGATGCGCAGCACCATGTCGTTGAGGCTTTCCAGGTGCTGGACGTTGATCGTGGTCCACACGTCGATGCCGGCGTCGAGCAGTTCGACCACGTCCTGCCAGCGGCGCTCGTGGCGGCTGCCCGGCGCGTTGCGGTGCGCCAGCTCGTCCACCAGCACCAAGGCCGGCTTGCGCGCCAGCAGTGCGTCCAGGTCCATCTCCTCCAGCACCCGGCCCTGGTACTCGACGCGCTTGCGCGGCTGCTGCGGCAGGCCTTCGGCCAGGGCGGCGGTCTCGCTGCGGCCATGGGTCTCGACGATGCCGACCACCAGATCGGTGCCGCGCCGGAGCTGCTCGCGCGCGCGGCCGAGCATGGCGTAGGTCTTGCCCACGCCGGGCGCCGCGCCGAGGAACACGGTGAGCTGGCCGCCATGCTCGCGTTGCAGCCCTTCGATGAGGGCGTCGGCCTGGCGGGTGCGGGGGTCGGTCATGGGGAGATTTTGCTTGGGTTGCTCGGGGTTTGGGTGGGTTGCGGCTTTCGATCCGCCCGGAGCCAGGCGCCGGCACGGGGCATTAACCTCAAGCCGTCATTCCCGCGAACGGGGAATGACGGGGGAAGCCGACGCCCGCCTTGATCTCACCGCCTGGAGGCGTCCTCCAGCGCCAGGTTCAACGCCACCACATTCACCCGCGGCTGCCCGAACACGCCGAATTGCTTCCCGGTCGTGTGCGCCTGCACCAACGCCGCGACCGTCTCCACCGGCAAGCCCCGAACACGCGCCACGCGGGCGATCTGGATCCGCGCCGCGGCCGGCGAAATGTCCGGATCCAGGCCGCCGCCGGACTGTGTCACCAGGTCCGAAGGCACCTGCGACGGCGGCACGCCCTCGCGTGCGGCGACCTGCGCGATAGCCTCGTCCACGCGTTTGATCGCGTCGGGATTACTGCGGGCCTGGTTGCTGCCGGCGGCCGACATCGGGTCGTACTTGGCGGCCGAGGGGCGCGGCTGGAACCACTGATCGCCGGTGAACGGCTGCGCCAGCAGCGACGAGCCGATCACGGTGTCGCCACGCCGCAGCAGGCTGCCGGTGGACGGGTCGGGAAAGGCCACGCGCGCCAGGCCCGTGCCGGCCAGCGAATACAGCAGCCCGGTCACCAGCAGGGCGATCAGGGACAGCACCAGGGCGGGGCGCCACGCGGCGCGATCCTGCGGGAGCTTGGAAGACATGGCGGTACCTTTCGCGGAGGTGCGGGACATCAGGGTCTGGGCGAGGTCGACGCGGCTCATGCGCCCACCACCGCGGCCAGGGCGAGGTCGATCAGCTTGATCGCCACGAACGGCAGCACCACCCCGCCCACGCCGTAGATCAGCATGTTCCGGCGCAGCAGCACGGTGGCGGTGGCCGGGCGGAAGCGCACGCCTCTCAGGGCCAGCGGGATCAGGGCCGGGATCACCAGCGCATTGAAGATCAGCGCCGCCAGCACCGCGTTGCGCGGGCTGGACAGGTGCATGACGTTCAAGGCCGCCATCGAGGGAATCGCCGCGGCGAACAGCGCCGGCAGGATGGCGAAGTACTTGGACACGTCGTTGGCCAGCGAGAAAGTGGTCAGCGCGCCGCGCGTGATCAGCTGCTGCTTGCCCACTTCCACCACCGCCAGCAGCTTGGCCGGATCGCTGTCCAGGTCGACCATGTTGCCGGCCTCCTTGGCGGCCTGGGTGCCGGAGTTCATCGCCAGGCCCACGTCCGCCTGGGCCAGCGCCGGAGCGTCGTTGGTGCCGTCGCCGACCATCGCCACCAGCCGCCCGCCGGCCTGTTCGGCGCGGATGCGGGCGAGCTTGTCCTCGGGGCGGGCCTGGGCGATGTAGTCGTCCACGCCGGCCTCGGCGGCGATGGCCGCGGCGGTGAGTGGGTTGTCGCCGGTGATCATCACCGTCTTGATGCCCATGGCGCGCAGCTGGGCGAACTTCTCCTTGATGCCGTGCTTGACCACGTCGGACAGCTCGATCACGCCCAGCACGTGCCGGCCTTCGGCCACCACCAGCGGGGTGGCGCCGCCGCGCGCGACCTGTTCGACGCGGCCGGCCAGTTCCGGCGGCACGCTGCCGCCCAGCGCGGTCACATAGGCGGCGATGGCATCGGAGGCGCCCTTGCGGATCGCGCGGCCGGCCACGTCGACGCCGGACATGCGCGTCTGCGCGGTGAAGGCCAGGTACTCGGCCTGCTCGGGCTCACTGGCGGTGCAGCCCTGCTCGCGCGCCAGCCGCACGATCGACTTGCCCTCCGGCGTCGGGTCGGCCAGCGAGGACAGCAGCGCGGCCTCGCGCAGCTGGGTCGCGTCGATGCCGGCCAGGGTATGGAAGTGCGTGGCCTGGCGGTCGCCGTGGGTGATGGTGCCGGTCTTGTCCAGCAGCAGCACGTCCACGTCGCCCGCAACTTCCACCGCCTTGCCCGACTTGGCCAGCACGTTGGCGGCCAGCGCGCGGTTCATGCCGGCGATGCCGATGGCCGGCAACAGGCCGCCGATGGTCGTCGGGATCAGGCACACCAGCAGCGCGATCAGCAGCAGCGGGTCGACGCGCACGCCGACGAACGCGCCGATCGCCGGCAGGGTGGCGACCACGATCAGGAAGGTCAGCGTCATCGCCGCCAGCAGCAGGGTCAGGGCGATCTCGTTGGGTGTCTTCTGCCGGTTGGCGCCCTCGACCAGGGCGATCATGCGGTCCAGGAAGCTGTTGCCCGGCTCGGCGGTGACCTTGACCACGATCTCGTCGGTCAGCACCTTGGTGCCGCCGATCACGCCGCTGCGGTCGGTGCCGGCCTCGCGCAGCACCGGCGCCGATTCGCCGGTGACGGCGGCCTCGTTGATGGTGGCCAGGCCGCGCACGATCTCGCCGTCGGCCGGGATCTGCTGCCCGGCCGAGACGATCACCAGATCGCCCGGGCGCAGCTGCGCGGCGGGCAGGCTGCGTTCGCTGGCATGGCCCTGGATGGCATCGACCTTGCGCGCGACCAGGTCCTGGCGCGCGGTGCGCAGCGAGGCCGCCTGGCCGCGGCCGCGCGCCTCGGCGATGGCCTCGGCGAAGTTGCCGAACAGCACCGTCAGCAGCAGGATCGCGCTGACCGCCAGGCCGAAGCCCAGCGGCGCGTTGCCGGTCAGCGTGACCAGCAGCGCGACCAGGGTGCCGGCCATGACCACGGCCATGACCGGGCTGCGCACCAGCTTGGCGGGATTGAGCTTGAGCACCGCATCGCGCAGCGCGGCGCGGATGGCCGCGCCGTCGAGCAGGCGCTGGGGCGCGCGGTGGGAATGGACTTGGGAGTTCATGTTCAGCGTCCTTCAGTGCGCCATCAGCGCCAGGTGGTCGGCGACCGGGCCCAGCACCAGCACCGGCATGAACTGCAGCACGGTCAGCACGGCGATCACCGCGATCAGGGTCAGGGCGAAGGTGGGGGTTTCGATCTGCAGGCTGCCCGGCGACTCGGGCGCGGCGCGCTTGGCGGCCAGCTGCGCGGCGACCACCAGCGGCACGATCAGCGCCGGGTAGCGGCCCAGCAGCAGCACCAGGGTGCAGCTGAGGTTCCACCACGGCGTGCTGTCGCCCAGGCCCTCGAAGCCCGAGCCGTTGTTGGCGAAGGCCGAGGCGTACTCGTAGAACACCTGGCTGATGCCGTGGAAGCCGGGATTGGAGTTGGCCGTGAGCGCGTGCACCGCCAGCGCGATCGCAGTGAACAGCAGCAGCACGATCGGCTGCAGCAGGATCAGCAGCGCCAGCAGCTTGACCTGGGCGGTCTCGATCTTGCGGCCGAACAGCTCCGGCGTGCGCCCGGTCATCAGCCCGGCCAGGAACACGCCCAGCAGCAGGTACACGACGAACTGCTGCAGCCCGCAGCCGATGCCGCCCCAGATGGCGTTGATCAGCATGTCGACCATGGCCACCCCGCCGCTGAGCGGGCTGAGCGAATCGTGCATGGCGTTGACCGAGCCGTTGGAGGTCTGGGTGGTCAGCGCCGCCCACAGCGCCGAGGCGTCGGCGCCGAAGCGCACCTCCTTGCCCTCCATCAGCAGCGGGCTGGCGGCGCTGGCCGAATGGGCCTCGGCCCAGACCAGCGCGGCGGTGGAGGCGGCCGACATCGCTACCATGCTGCCGAAGATCAGCCCGGCCAGCTTCCGCCGGCCGGTGAACGCGCCCACCATCACCACCACCGCGATCGGGATCAGCACGATGGCGATGCACTCCAGCGCGTTGGAGAACGGCGTCGGGTTCTCCAGCGGCATCGCGCTGTTGGGGCCATACCAGCCGCCACCGTTGGTGCCCAGCTGCTTGGCCGCAACCATCGCCGCGACCGGACCCAGCGGCAGCTTCTGCGCGCTGAAGTCCGCGCTGTGCGCGATCGGCGTGGCGGTCGGGCCGGCCTGCAGCGTGGAGGGCACGCCCTGGCTGCCGAGCAGCAGCGTCCACAGCAGGCACAGCGGCAGCATGAAGCGCACGCAGGCGCGGATCACATCGCTGTAGTAGTTGCCCACATCGACCGCGCGGGCATCGCCTTCCTGCGCATCGGCGGCACGGCCCTTGCCGAAGAACGCCCGCAGCGTGGCCACCGCCAGCCCCAGGCCCATCATCGGGGTGATCACCTGCAGCCCGGTGATGGCCACCATCTGCGACAGGTAGGACAGCTGGGCCTGGCCGGAGTAGTGCTGCTGGTTGGTGTTGGTCAGGAACGAGACCATGGTGTGCAGCGCCAGGTCCCAGCGAACGTTGGGCACGCCGTCGGGATTGAGCGGCAGCCAGGCCTGGGTCATGAACATCGCCCACACCAGCACGCCCACCACCACGTTGCTCAGCACGAAGGCGCCGGCATAGCCGCGCCAGGACATGCCGCGCGCGGGATCCACGCCCAGTAGCGCGTAGAGCGGCTTTTCGACGAGGCCGAACAGCGCATCGCCGCGCATCGGCGCGCCACGCATCACCTTGGCCAGGTACAGACCCAGCGGCCAGGCGAGCAGCAGCGCGGCGGCCAGGATCAGGAAGATCTCGAGCATGTCGTGGGTTCCTTCAGAAGTCTTCGGGTCGCAGCACGACGTAGAGCAGGTAGGCGGCGGCGAGGATCACCAGGGCGCCGCAGGTCAGGGCAAGCCAGCCAGGCATGACGTGTTCTCCGTTGGATGCTAGAAACCGGCCTGCAGGGCGGCTTCCACGCGGGAGCCGGCCAGGCCGGGGAAGAGGTCCTTGGCGGCGCTGTCGGTGTCGTGCCAGGTCAGGCGCAGCTCGAACGGCGCCTTGAACGCCCACACCGCGCCCAGCTGCACATGCGTGTAGCTGTCGCCATAGGCATCCTCGAGCCGGTAATGGCCCAGTGCGCCTTCCAGGCGGACATGCTCGCCCAGGGGCACGCGCGTGCCGATCTGGGCGTAGGTGCCGCTGGCGCGGGTGGCCATCACATCGTCGGACCAGCCGACCTGCAGCCAGGTGTTGGAACGGAAGGTCAGCGTGGCGCCCAGCTCATACCAGTTCAGATCGACTGCGCTGGACGGATAGCGGTACTGCATGAGGCTGGTATCCAGGGCCCAGTCCTGCGAGAGCGCGCCGCTCCAGCCCACCGCCAGGTCCAGCTCGCTGCTGGCGTGCGTGTCGGGGGCGAACTTGACGTTGGACCCCCACGCCGAGGCGTACAGGCCGTTGTCGGCGGTGGCCTTCAGGCCGGCCTGCGCGGCGAAATCGCCCTGGGTCTGGGTGGTGCCGCGCCAGACGTAATCGCTGGTCAGGGTGACATTGCCCCCCAGCGTGGCGGCGTGGCCGGCCAGCGGGAGAGAAGACAGCGCCGCCAGGCCCAGGGCCGGCAGTGCGCGGGAAAGCGGGAGCGACAGCATGTTCGGACGACTCATCGATGGCGGAACCCCTCCGCCGAAGGGCCGCCATCGTCCGCCCCGGGCCCGTAAAGTCTCCACGCGCGCCGCGCCGCCGCCGCGTAAAGAACGCATCAAATTTCCGGCTTCCGCCACGGCGCGGCACGATGTTGCGAAGAATTTACGGTGCGGGCCGGGTGCGCGCATGGCGGCTTGACGCCCGCGGCGCGGACGATGCGCCTCCCGCACCTGGTGCGTTGCCTGCACGTCCATGTCCATCGTCTTCCTGCAAGGGCCGGCCACCGGCCGGCTGTCCCTGCCGCCGCATCCGCAGCTCGCCATCGATCTGATCCAGTGCGACACCCTGCCCGCCATCGTCGGCGGCCTGCACCTGGCCCGCTGCCAGCGCGCGCCGCTGGTGGTGCTCGATCCCGGCCCCTGGTCCGCGCGCGATCGCGCGCTCCACGCCGCCGCCCTGCGCGACGCGCTCGATGCGCTGGACGCGCCCTACATCGAAATGCACGACCACAGCGCGCAGGAGTTCGCCCACTGGGCGCATCCGCAGCACGCGGCCCTGGCCGTGTTCAATGTCGACCGCGACGCCCCCGCGCGCCGGACCATGGCCCTGGCCGTGGCCGCGCGCCTGGTCATCCCCTCCGACCAGGCGCACTGAGGGCCATCGCCATGTCCATCGTCATCGTCCGCGGTCCCGACCACCTCACCACCCCGCCGGCCCCGCCCGAATCCCTGCCCTCGCCGGTGATGCACGGCCTGGCCGAGCTGGCCTGCTGCGCCGGCAAGGCCATTGCCCTGCGCAGCTGCGCCAGCGAGCGCGAACTGCTGCAGACCCTCTCCCTGTGCCAGCGCTCGCAGGTCGAACTGGTGCTGCTCGACCCCGGCGCCTGCGGCGCCAGCCCGCGCCTGCACGATCTGCTCGCGCGGCAGCCGCTGCCCTACATCGAAGTGCACGACGACCTGCCCGGCCAGCCCGAGGCCTGCCTGCCCGACAGCGGCGGCCGGCGCATCGCCCGCGCCCAGGGCTATGGCGCGCACAGCTACACCCTGGCCCTGTCGCTCGCGCTGGAGCATCTGGGCTGCAGTGAGGTGGGCCATGTCCATGTGGGCACCTGAGCCGGCCGCGAGACGCGCGCCGGCACCGGTGCGCTACTTCGTCGACTACGAGGTGTGGGTGGGCGGCCAGGCGATCGGCTGGGGCCAGCTGATCCAGGCCGGGCCACCCGGCGACGCGCTGCCGGGGGCGGACGCGGCCTGGCTGCACGACCTGCAGCAGCGCGCGGCCGAGCGGCACGGGGTGGCGGCCGGCGAAGTGCGCATCCGCACCCTGGCGCGGCTCTAGGCCCGTCGTCCGGGCCCGGCGGCCGACACGGTGTGACACATGGCTTCATCACGCCGCAACACGGGCGCGGCAATGCTGGAGGCCGTTGCATCCCGACCGGAGAGTTCCATGCGCCTTGTCCTGACCGCCGCCGCCGTTTCCCTCGCCCTGTCCGCCTGCGCCTCGGCGCCGCTGGCGTTCGCGCCGCTGGACGGCACCATTTCCGGCACCTGCCATACCGACATGGTCAAGGGCGCGGTCGGCCTGGCCGCCGCGCAGCCGACGCTGGAGCGCATCCGCGTGGACAGCGACAGCACGGCGCTGTCCACCGGCGATCAGGCCGCCCCGGCGACCGAAGGCGGCTCGACCGTGCACGTGCAGGTCGGCGAGCACAACGCCATCACCGCCATCGGCTGCAGCGGCACCTCGGTGGCCATGCAGTAAGCCTGATCCGCGATACCCGGATGTCCCGACGCCGGCGCCTGTGCGCCGGCGTTGTCGTGTCGGGCGGCCGGATTCAGGCCTCGGCCGCGCGCTTGGCCTTGCGCAGGGAGACGCGGTGCACCTTGGCCATCAGCTTCAGCGCGGCCTGCTCCCACTGCCGCTCGCCGCGCGCGCTGCCGGCGACCTTCTGCAGCCGCCCGTCCTCCCAGGCCACGAACACGCAGGGATCGATGTAGGCCTTGCGGCACACCGCCGGCGTATTGCCCAGCGCACGCGCGACTTCCTTGATCACCCCGTTCTTGGCGCGGTTCAACGCGGTCTTGCTGGGCGGTTCGGGCACCGGCGTGGCCGCCAGCAGCTTGAACGCCGCCAGCGTGCCGCCCCAGGTGCGGAAATCCTTCGCGGTGAAGTCCTCGCCCATGACCTCGTGCAGGTAGGCGTTGACCTGCCCCGAATCGACCGGCTGCAGCGCGCCGTCGTCGTCCTGGTACTGGAACAGCGCCTGCCCCGGCAGGTGCTGCACCGCGCGGATCAGCTTGACCAGGCGCGCATCGTCGATACCGATGTCGTGCTCCAGCCCGCCCTTGCCGCGGAACTTCAACCGCACCCGGTCGCGGGCGAAGGCCACGTGCCGGTTGCGCAGCGTGGTCAGGCCGAAGGAGCGGTTGTCGCGCGCATAGCTGGCGTTGCCGATGCGCACCAGCGTCTCGGCCATCACCGCCACCACGATCGCCAGCACCTTCTCGCGCGGGAAGCCGGGCCGCTTGAGGTCCTGGCGCAGGCGCCGGCGCAGGCGCGGCAGGGCGGCGCCGAACTGCACGATGCGGTCGAACTTGCCCTCGCCGGTGACCTGCATCCAGTCCGGGTGATAGCGGTACTGCTTGCGCCGGCGCGCATCGCGCCCGGTGGCCTGCAGATGGCCGCGCTCGTGCAGACAGATCCAGACCTCGGTGTAGGCCGGCGGGATCGCCAGCGTGCGGATGCGGGCCAGCGTCGACGCGTCGCGCACCGCGCGGCCCTCCGGATCGCGATAGCCGAAGCCCTTGCCGGCGCGTCGCCGCGAGTAACCGGGCTCGGCGTCGCTGACATAGACCAGGCCGGCCAGCTTGGCCACGCCGGCCATGGGCGAGGGCACGGCCGTCGCGGAATCGCGTTTGGAGGAAGGTGCGGAGGAAGCCATGCCGTCGGCACGTTGTCTGCTCGCGCATGAAAGGCCCGTCAACCCGGGCGCGCGCCGTCGCGTCGGCTGGTTAACATGAGCCTCTCACCGCCACGGAGCCCCCGCATGTCCCGTCCCTCCGCCTCTTCGCTGGTGCTGCTCCTCCTGCTGGCCGGCTGTACCGCGCCGAAGCCCGACGAGCAGGAGCAGGCGCTCGCCCAGTCCGAGCAGCGCGCCGATGCCGCCGCGACCCCGACGCCGGAAGCCGCGCCGCCGGCCGACGCCAGCGCCTGCGACGCCACCCAGGCGCAGTGGATCGTCGGCAAGACGCCCGGCCCGGCCGACGTGGACCAGGCGCAGAAGGACTCCGGCGCCAAGAGTGCGCGCACGCTCAAGCCCAACCAGCCGGTGACGCTGGAATTCAACGAGAGCCGGCTCAACATCGAGGTCGACGAGAAGGGCGTGGCGGTTTCCGTGCGCTGCGGCTGACACGCGCCTCCATTTCCAAACCTCTTGGGAGGCTACTCTTCAGCCTTCACAACAGGCCAAGGAATGGACTCTGTGAACGCGAGCCTCAGAATCGCGGCCACGAAAGCTCCGCCCGGTTGGAAGCTTTGTTTCTGGGAGAAAACAGTCGCACTCCTGAGTGCGGCCGGTCTGTGCGTATCGGTCACGCACAGACCGTTGAATACATTCACACCGATGCACTGGGCAGCCCGGTCGCCATCACCAATACCAACGGCAACGTCATTGAACGTACCGAGTACGCCCCTTATGGCGACGTACTCAACCGCCCAGATACCGACGGGCTGGATATAGCGCACATGTCTTGGATGCGTCTACCGGGCTGAACTACATGCAGCAGCGTTACTACGATCCCGTTATCGGAAGATTTCTCAGCGTCGATCCCATTGCCGCCTATTCAAACCGGGGGGGTCAGCTTTAATCGCTATTGGTACGCAAACGACAATCCATACAGATTCACTGATCCCGATGGTCGGTGGATCTGCTCGGATGGCCGTCGCGGCAGTTGTAGCAAGTTTGAGACCGCATTAAATCGTGTCGCTGATGCCGCCAAGAGTGGTCGGATGGATGGACGCCGGGCGGCGGCTACAACGAGGAGCAAATTGAGCGCCAAGGGCAAGGTTCCGTTGATGCATCCTGCAACGGGAATACAAACGGGAGCGGTAGATGAGCAAGAAAATCGCTGGACTCTTCCTCGCGGCCCTTTGCGGGGCGTGCACCGTTGCAAGGCATGCAAATGCGCAGAACGATGCGCCGCCGACCATTTCAGGATTAGAAATGGCGCCAATCAACTTCAAAAAAGGTGAGCCGAGGAATACTGAATCCCTGAATTCATCCCTGGATGGGGATTTTGCAGTGGCGGCAATCAATCGAGACTTGCTCATCGTCAAGAAGTATAGGAGTCTTCGTTTTGAAATTCTCGGATTCACGGACACCGAAGAATGCGCTCCCAGCGATTGCCAGAAGTTGTCTGCCAGCAGAGCCGAAGCCGTGCATGGTTGGCTAATCGCGCATGGAGCTGACCCGTCATCGTTCAAGCGTGTCGAAGGGCTTGGCGCCGAGATGCCAATAGCCGATAACTCAACAGAAGAAGGACGATCTGTTAATCGCCGTGTGGAAGTTAATCAGGTCCCTAGCCGATCGCCTTAGCTTACGTGCCCTCCTTCCAGGCTTTGCTTGCGGCGTCGCCAGGCGGCCTGTGTGAAGGCCGGCCGACGGCGTGCTTGCATCGGACAGCGCGGTCGGATGCCGCGGTTTTGTTGCCCCTGAAACCGTCACTGCACCAACGTGGCGCAGGCGTTGCGGCGTCGCACCAACTTGTGGTGTCATCGCAAGTCCGGTGACACCTTCTTCACGTCTGCGCCGCCCATCGAAGGGCTCGGGTGCCGCCTGCCCCTCCTTCGTTTTCGAGGTAGCACCAATGGCCCCCCGCAACCGCCACGGGCTGTACGACCCCAACGACGAACGCGATGCCTGTGGCTTCGGCATGATCGCGCAGCTGGACGACCAGCCCTCGCGACAGCTCGTCGATACCGCCATCACCGCCCTGTCGCGCATGACCCATCGCGGCGGCGTGGCGGCCGATGGCCTGACCGGGGACGGCTGCGGCCTGCTGATCCGCAAGCCGGAAGGCTTCCTGCGGGCGCTGGCGCGCGAGGCGCACATCGAGGTCGGCGCCCGCTTCGCCGCCGGCCTGGTGTTCCTGCCCAATGACGGCGATGCCGCGCACGACTGCCGCGACCGCCTGGAGGCCGAACTGACCGCCACCGGCGTGCGCGTGTGCGGCTGGCGCGTGCCGCCGACCGACGAGTCGGTATGCGGCGAGCTGGCCAAGGCCACCCTGCCGCGCATCGAGCAGATCTTCGTCGAGGCCGGCGCCGAGCAGGACGTGGAGGCCTTCGCCCTGGCCCTGTTCCTGGCGCGCCGCCGCGCCGAGCAGGCCCTGCGCGAGACCACGCCCGACTTCTATGTGGTGACCCTGTCGCCGCACGTCATCGGCTACAAGGGCATGGTGCTGCCCGACAAGCTGCCGGTGTTCTATCCGGACCTGCAGCGCAACGACCTGACCTCCAGCGCGGTGGTCTTCCACCAGCGCTTCTCGACCAACACCATGCCGCGCTGGCCGCTGGCGCATCCGTTCCGCCTGCTGGCGCACAACGGCGAGATCAACACCATCGAGGGCAACCGCTCCTGGGCGCAGGCGCGCAGCAAGGTGTGGAAGACGCCGAAGTTCGACATCGCCCAGTTCGACCCGGTGATCTCGATGCACGGCTCGGATTCGCAGAGCCTGGACAACATGCTCGAGCTGCTGGTCGCCGGCGGCATGGAGCTGATCCAGGCGCTGCGCATCCTGGTGCCGCCGGCGACGGCCTCGCTGGAGTTCAAGGACGCCGACCTGGCCGCGTTCTACGAGTTCTACGGCCTGAACACCGAGCCGTGGGACGGCCCGGCCGGCATCGTCGCCTGCGATGCGCGCTATGCGGCGTGCATGCTCGACCGCAACGGCCTGCGCCCGGCGCGCTGGATGCTGACCTCCGACCGCCACTTCCTGGTCGCCTCCGAGGCGGGCGTGTGGGAGCTGCCGGCCGAGCGCATCACCCGCAAGGGCAAGCTGGGCCCGGGAGAGATGATGGCCATCGACCTCAAGCGCGGCGACCTGCTCGATTCGGATGCGATCGACCGCATCAACCGCGGCCGCGCGCCGTTCAAGCAATGGCTGCAGCAGGGCGTGACCTATCTGCAGACCGAGCTGATCGACCCCTCGCTGGTGGAGGAGCCCTTCGACGAGAAGACCCTGCGCAGCTACCACAAGCTGTTCCAGCTCAGCACCGAGGAAGTGGAGCAGATCCTGCGCCCGCTGGCCGAGACCGAGCAGGAAGCCACGGGCTCGATGGGCGACGACACGCCCATGGCGGTGCTGAGCCAGCACACCCGGCCGCTGTACGACTACTTCCGCCAGGCCTTCGCGCAGGTGACCAACCCGCCGATCGATCCGCTGCGCGAAGGCATCGCCATGTCGTTGTCCACCCAGCTGGGCCGGGAGACCAACATCTTCCACGCCGGCCCGGAGACGGTGAACCACGTCATCCTCAACTCGCCGGTGCTGTCCCAGCGCAAGCTGCGCCAGCTGTTGAAGATGGACCAGTACGCGCACAAGAATCGGCTGATCGACCTGTCCTATGCGCCCGAGGAAGGCCTCAAGGCCGGCATCGAGCGCATCTGCCGGGAGGCCGAGGCCGCCGCGCGCGAAGGCATGGTCATGCTCCTGCTGTCCGACCGCTACCCGGTCGCCGAGCGGCCGATGGTCCATGCGCTGCTGGCCACCGGCGCGGTGCATCACCACCTATCCAACGTCGGCCTGCGCTGCGACGTCAACCTGATCATCGAGACCGGCACCGCGCGCGATCCGCACCACATGGCCTGCCTGCTGGGCGTGGGCGCCACCGCGGTGTACCCGTACCTGGCCTACCAGACCCTGTTCGACCTGGGCCGGCGCGGCATCCTGCTGCTCAAGGCCGGCGGCGAAGTGGCCCAGATCGGCCGCAAGTACCGCAAGGGCGTCTACAAGGGCCTGTCCAAGATCATCTCCAAGATGGGCATCTGCACCATCGCCAGCTATCGCGCCGCGCAGCTGTTCGAGGTGGTGGGACTGGACCGCGAGGTGGTGGAGCTGTGCTTCCCCGGCGCGGCCAACCGCGTGGGCGGCGTGGGCTTCGAGCGCCTGGACACCGAGGCCCGGCAGCTGACCCGCAACGCCTGGAACGACCTGCGCAAGCCCGAGGTCGGCGGCCTGATCAAGTACGTCCACGGCGGCGAGTACCACATGTACAACCCGGACGTGGTCATGACGCTGCAGCGCGCCACGCGCACCGGCGATGCGGGGGACTGGCAGGCCTACACCGACGCGGTGCACAACCGCCCGGTCTCGACCCTGCGCGACCTGCTGCAGCTCAAGCTGGCCGATACGCCGCTGCCGCTGGATCAGGTCGCCGAGGCCGGCGACGTGCTGCGCCGCTTCGACACCGCCGCCATCTCGCTGGGCGCGCTCTCGCCCGAGGCGCACGAGGCGCTGGCCATCGCCATGAACCGGCTGGGCGGGCGTTCCAACTCCGGCGAGGGCGGTGAGGACCCGGCCCGCTACGGCACCGAGAAGCGCTCCAAGATCAAGCAGGTGGCCTCGGGCCGCTTCGGCGTCACGCCCGAGTACCTGGTCAATGCCGAGGTGCTGCAGATCAAGGTCGCCCAAGGTGCCAAGCCCGGCGAAGGCGGCCAGCTGCCCGGACACAAGGTCAACGAGCTGATCGCGCGCCTGCGCTACGCCAAGCCCGGCATCGGCCTGATCAGCCCGCCGCCGCACCACGACATCTACTCCATCGAGGACCTGGCCCAGCTGATCTTCGACCTCAAGCAGGTCAACCCGAAGGCGCTGGTGTCGGTGAAGCTGGTCAGCCATGCCGGCGTGGGCACCATCGCCGCCGGCGTGGTCAAGGCCGGCGCGGACCTGATCACCATCTCCGGCCATGACGGCGGTACCGGCGCCTCGCCGATCAGCTCGATCCGCTATGCCGGCGTGCCGTGGGAGCTGGGCGTGGCCGAGGCCCATCAGGCCCTGGTGCAGAACCAGCTGCGCGAGCGCACCGTGCTGCAGACCGACGGCGGCCTGAAGACCGGCCTGGACGTGATCAAGGCCGCCCTGCTGGGCGCGGACAGCTTCGGCTTCGGCACCGGGCCGATGATCGTGCTGGGCTGCAAGTACCTGCGCATCTGCCACCTCAACAACTGCGCCACCGGGGTGGCCACCCAGGACGAGCGCCTGCGCGCGGACCACTTCACCGGCCTGCCCGAGCGCGTGGAGAACTACTTCCGCCTGCTGACCGAGGAAGTGCGCGTGTGGCTCTCGCGCCTGGGCGTGCGCTCGCTGGACGAGATCGTCGGCCGCACCGACCTGCTCGAGCAGGTCGTCCACAGCCCGCGTCCGGGCGTGCACGTGGACCTGACGCGGCTGTTGGCCGGCGCCCAGGTCGACGGCGGCACCTGCGCGGCGCAGCGCCTGTACGAGCCGCCCGACAGCCTGGCCACGCAGCTGGATTCGGAGCTGGCGCGGGCGATCGCCACCAAGGCCGGCGGCGACCACCGCCACCTGATCCACAACACCGACCGCTCGATCGGCACGCGCCTGTCCGGCGCCATCGCCCGCGCCCACGGCAACCACGGCATGAGCGATGCCCCGATCCAGCTGCGCTTCCGCGGCACGGCCGGGCAGAGCTTCGGCGCGTTCAACGCCGGCGGCCTGAACATGGAGCTGGAAGGCGAGGCCAACGACTACGTGGGCAAGGGCATGGCCGGCGGCCGGCTGGTGGTGCGCCCGCCGCGTGGAGCGCGCTTCGAGGCGCGCAACACCGCGATCCTGGGCAACACCTGCCTGTACGGCGCCACCGGTGGCGAGCTGTTCGCCGCCGGCCGCGCCGGCGAACGCTTCGCGGTGCGCAACTCCGGCGCGCTGGCGGTGGTGGAAGGCGCCGGCGACCACTGCTGCGAGTACATGACCGATGGCATCGTCATGGTGCTGGGCCGGGTCGGCCTGAACTTCGGCGCCGGCTTCACCGGCGGGCTGGCCTACGTGCTGGACGTGGACCGCGATTTCGTGGACCGCTACAACCACGAGCTGATCGACATCCACCGCATCAGCGGCGAAGGATTCGAGAGTTACCGCCAGCACATCCACACCCTGATCCAGCGCCATCGCGAACTCACCGGCAGCATCTGGGCCCAGCAGATCCTGGACGAGTTCCGCGACTACATCGGCAAGTTCTGGCTGGTCAAACCCAAGGCCGCCAGCATCGAGTCGTTGACCGACGCGTTGAGGCGCGCCGCCTGATGGCGACGGGATTGGGGATTGGGGATTCGGGATTGGCGGCAGCGATCCCTCCCCAATCCCCCCGCCCGGTCCCGCCTCTTCGAATCCCCAATCCCGAATCCCGAATCCCACCCCCATGAGCCGCAAGCACGCCTTCCAGTTCCTCGACCTGCCCCGGCAGATGCCCTCGCGCATTCCGGTGGAGCTGCGCACGTCCGGCGACTGGGGCGAGCTGTACGGCAAGTTCGACAAGGCCGATGCGCAGTACCAGGCCGGCCGCTGCCTGGACTGCGGCAATCCGTACTGCAGCTGGAAATGCCCGGTGCACAACGCCATCCCGCAGTGGCTGCAGCTGGTGCAGGAGAACCGCATCCACGAGGCCGCCACGCTGTGCCACTCGACCAATCCGCTGCCGGAAGTCTGCGGCCGGGTGTGTCCGCAGGACCGCCTGTGCGAAGGCAGCTGCACGCTGGAGGAGTTCGGCGCGGTCACTATCGGCGCGGTGGAGAAGTACATCGTCGATACCGCGCTGGCCACCGGCTGGCGGCCGGACCTGTCCAGCGTGCAGCCCACCGGCAAGCGCGTGGCGGTCATCGGCGCCGGCCCGGCCGGCCTGGGCTGCGCCGACCGGCTGGCGCGCGCCGGCATCCAGGCGGTGGTGTTCGACCGCTATGAGCAGATCGGCGGGCTGCTGCAGTTCGGCATCCCCAGCTTCAAGCTGGACAAGAGCGTGATCGCCCAGCGCCGCGAGGTGCTCGAGGGCATGGGCGTGGAGTTCCGCCTGGGCGTGGAGATCGGGCGCGACGTCACCCTCGATGCACTGCTGGAGGAGTTCGACGCGGTGTTCCTGGGCACCGGCGCGTATCGCTACACCGACGGCGGCCTGCCCGGGCAGGACCTGCCCAACGTGCTGCCGGCGCTGCCCTTCCTGGTGCAGAACAGCCGCATCGTCACCGGCAGCGACGGCTGGGGCCGGCCGATCGCCGGCTGGGAGGACAAGATCACCCTGCCCGACCTCACCGGCAAGCGCGTGGTCGTGCTGGGCGGCGGCGACACCGGCATGGACTGCGTGCGCAGCGCCATCCGCCTGGGCGCGGCCAAGGTCACCTGCGCCTATCGCCGCGACGAGGCCAACATGCCCGGCAGCGCGCGCGAGGTCGCCAATGCGCGCGAGGAAGGCGTGCGCTTCCTGTTCAATCGCCAGCCGCTGTCGATCGAGGCCGGTGCCGAGGGCCAGCTGGTCGGCGTGCGCGTGGCCGAGACCCGCCTGGGCGAGCCCGACGCGCGCGGCCGCCGCAACGCCGAACTGATCGAAGGCAGCGAATCGCTGCTGGACGCCGACGTGGTGATCATCGCCTTCGGCTTCTCCCCGACCCTGCCCGCATGGCTGTCGGCGGTGGGCGTGGAAGGCCAGGCCAACGGCCGCATCGTCGCCGGCGGCGACGAGCGCCTGCCCTACCAGACCACGCATCCGAAGCTGTTCGCCGGTGGCGACGCCGTCCGCGGCGCCGACCTCGTGGTGACGGCGGTGGCCGAAGGGCGCGACGCAGCCCAGAGCATCGCCGAGCTGCTGCTGGCCTGAGCGCACCCGACGAACAGCCCCATGGTCATTCCCGCGAACGCGGGGATCCATGGACGTGGCTCCGGACCGCATAACGTTCGCGAGAGCGACGGTTAGCGGGAGCGACGCGTGTCTGATGAACGCAGCGGCGGGCTGCATCGCCCACGCCTGACACCACCTCGTCATTCCCGCGAGCGCGAGGATCCGGCGAGGTTCCTGCGGATGCATCCGGTTGCGCATGCAACCGAAGTGGGCGGCGCTGGAGTCCCCCGTTAAGCTCAACGTCTCCCTCCCCTCGTCTCGTCCCGACCATGTCTGCCTCGCCCGTGCGCGTGCTGCGCGATTCCTCGCTCTCGGCCATGGCGGCCGGCTTCGTTACGGTGCTGGTGGGCTTCGCCAGTTCGGTGGTGATCGTGTTCCAGGCGGCGCAGTCGGTGGGGGCCAGTCAGGCGCAGATCGGTTCGTGGATCCTGGCGCTGGGGCTGGGCATGGGCGTGAGCTGCATCGCGCTGTCGCTGCGCTATGGCGTGCCGGTGGTCACCGCGTGGTCGACGCCGGCGGCGGCGATGCTGGCGGCCAGTCCGACCGGCCTGCCACTGCCCGAGGCGATCGGGGCGTTCGTGGTCTGCGCGGTGCTGGTGGCGGTGGCCGGCTTCTCCGGCCTGTTCGAGAAGACCCTGCACCGCATTCCGCTGCCGCTGGCCGCCGGCATGCTGGCCGGAGTACTGCTGCGCTTCGGCCTGGACACCTTCGTCGCGGTGAAGACCCAGCCGCTGCTGGTGCTGGCGATGCTGGCGACCTATCTGGCGATGCGCCGCTGGTGGGCGCGCTACGCGGTGATCGCCTGCCTGCTGGTCGGCGTGCTGGTGGCCGCTGCCACGGGCACGCTGCATCTGGAGCAGGCGCATCTGACGCTGGCCCGGCCGGACTGGGTGACGCCCCGGTTCTCGCTGGCCGCGCTGCTGGGCATCGCGTTGCCGATGTTCGTGGTGACCATGGCCTCGCAGAACGTGCCAGGTGTGGCGGTGATCCGCGCCTCCGGTTTTCAGGTGCCGGTCTCGCCGGTGATCGGCTGGACCGGCGTGCTCACCGCGCTGCTGGCGCCGCTGGGCGCGTTCTCGTTGAACCTGGCGGCGATCACCGCGGCGATCTGCATGGGCCCCGAGGCGCACCCGGACCGCGCGCGGCGCTACATGGCCGCGGTCTGGGCGGGTGTGTTCTACCTCGTCGTCGGACTGTTCGGCGCCACGGTGGTGACGCTGCTGGCGGCGTTCCCGAAGGAACTGGTCATGGCCATCGCCGGCATCGCGCTGCTGGGCACGCTGGGCGGCGCGCTGGGCACGGCGGTCAAGGACGAGGGCAGCCGCGAGGCGGCGCTGGTGACCTTCCTGATCACCGCCTCGGGCCTGAGCCTGGCCGGCATCGGCGCGGCGTTCTGGGGCCTGGTCGGTGGCGTGCTGACGCTGTTGATCCTGAAGCCGCGCAAGGTCTGACCGCTGCGCCATGCGTGACGGGTTTCATGGGACAGTCGCGCGCGATCGCCTAGGCTCGGTAGCACGATGCGGCCGTCCCCCACCTGCCGCCTTCGCTGTTTCGCATCGTGGCCTGTCGCACCCGCCCGCGCGCGGAACGGCGCCGGGTCGGCGGCGCCTGATCCGGAGACGTCCATGCGCCCGATCCGCTCCCGTCGCGCCAGCCTGCTGCTGGCCGCCACCTTCGCCCTCGCCACCCCGCTGGCCCACGCCGAACAGGCCCTGCGCTATGCCGGGGTCAACCTGGCCGGGGCCGAGTTCCAGTCGAGCAAGAAGCCCGGCACGCTGTACAAGGACTACACCTACCCCACCGACGCGGACTTCGCCTACTTCGCCGCGCAGGGCATGAACCTGGTGCGGCTGCCGTTCCTGTGGGAGCGCCTGCAGCCGACCTTGAACGGCGAGTTCGACCGCGCCCAGCTGGACCTGCTGCGCAAGACCGTGCAGACCGCGGGCAAGCACGACATCACCCTGCTGCTGGATGTGCACAACTACGGCGCCTACAACGGGCAGACGATCGGCAGCGCGGCGGTGCCGGTCGCGGGCTTCACCGACCTGTGGCGGCGGCTGGCCAGCGAGCCGGCCTTCGCCAACAACGACAAGGTGCTGTTCGGCCTGATGAACGAGCCGCACGACATCGGCGCGAACGACTGGGCCGCCGCCGCGCAGGCGGCGATCGATGCGATCCGCGGCACCGGCGCGAAGAACCTGATCCTGGTCCCGGGCACGGCCTGGAGCGGCGCGCACAGCTGGAACAACGCCTCGGCCGGTCGCGGCGTCTCCAACGGCGATGCGCTGGCCGGGCTGAAGGACCCGGCCAACCGGCTGGCGTTCGAAGCGCACCAGTACCTGGACCGCGATTCCTCCGGCACCAAGCCCGAGTGCGGCGACGACCCGCAGATCGGCGCGCGCCGGCTGGAGGGCTTCACGCGCTGGCTGGAGGCCAACAACAAGGTCGGCTTCCTGGGCGAGTTCGGCGCCAGCGCCGAATGCATCCCCGCGCTGGACGCGATGCTGGCCCATATCCAGGCCCATCCGCAGCAGTGGCTGGGCTGGAGCTACTGGGCGGCCGGCGCGTGGTGGTCGCCGACCTACCCGTTCAACGTACAGCCCAATCGCGATGGCAGCGCCAAGCCGCAGCTGCCGACGCTGCGCGACTACGCCGGCAGAATCACCGGCAAGAAGGCCAACTGAGCTGGCGCGCGGCCCGGATCAGTCCGGGTCGCGCAGCTGCAGCAGCCAGTGGCTGACCTCGCGGCCGTGGCCGACCGGGAGCGGCTCGAAGTCGAACTGCTGCAGCACCGGCTCGGCGTTGGCCACGCGCAGCGGCAGCACCGCATTGCTGGGCGCGCGCGCGCGCAGCCCCTGCTTGAGCGCCTGCAGCTGCGCCTCGGACACCGACGGGTCGAGCAGCGCGCGCATGTCGCGGCCGATCATGCCGCTGGCGTCCTCGTCGGCCAGGTGGGCGAAGGCATCGTTGGCGAACAGCACCCGGCCGATCCCGGTCGGCCCGCGCTCGATGATCGCCACGCCGTGGCGCAGCCGCGCCAGCGAGGCCTCCAGCAGGCCGAAATCCTGCTGCACCCGCTTGCGCTCCATCAGCTCGATCAGCACGCGCAGACTGCGCGCCGACTCCAGGTGCAGCGGCGACCACGGCCGCGCCTGGCCGCGCACGGTCTGCTGCCACAGGTCGAAGCTCTTGCGCGGCGACAGGCGCGAATTGGGGATGTCCACCAGCTTGGCCAGCTCCGGGTTGCCGGCCCAGTTGATCGTCTCGATCTGCTCGCGGCGGGTCCACAGCAGCGCACTGCGCGCCAGCGGCATCAGCGGCACGAAGATCAGTCCGGCCGCCAGCGGCGCCAGATCGGCCAGCTCCGGGAAGGCGCGGCCGATGGCGTCCACGTGCAGCGCGCCGACCACGCCTTCGCGCAGGACCTCGTCGTCGCGCGCCTCGATCTGCCGGCGGATGCGCGCCAGGTCCTCGATCGACGGCAGCGTGCCGTAGCCGATCACTTCCTCGCCCTGGTAGATCGCCACGCCGTCGGCATCCACCACATCCATCAGCTCGGGCGCCAGCTCGGTCAGCATCTCGCTGGAGAGCGTGTCGGCGTCGTTGAAGGCGGTGATGAGCTTCTCGCGCACGGTGTGCAGCACGGTCTCGGTGCGCGCCCGTTCGACCGCCTGCAGCGCGCCGATGCGCGCGGCCAGACCGCGGGTCAGCGCATCGGCGACATCGCGCATGGCGTGGCTGGCGAACAGCGGTGCGTAGTGATGGCAGGCGATCAGCCCCCACAGCGCGTCGTTGACCACGATCGAGGTCACCAGCGTGGCGCTCACGCCCATGTTGCCCAGGTATTCCAGATGCACCGGCGACACGCTGCGGATGCTGACGTCGCTCAGATCCACCGGCGCGTGGTCGCGCGGGTCCAGCGGCGGTTCGATCGGCGAGGGGCGGTAGCCCACGTGCGCGATCTGGCGCACGCGGTTGCGCATGTACAGCGCGCGCGCCTGGGAGGGGATGTCGGTGGCCGGGTAGTGCAGGCCCAGGTAGGCCTCGAGCTCCGGACGCCTGGCCTCGGCGATGACGTCGCCGTTCCAGTCGTTGTCGAAGCGGTAGACCATCACCCGGTCGTAGCCGAGCTGGGCGTGGATCTCGCGCGCCACGCGCAGGCTGGCCTCGTGGATGTGGCGGTCGCGCTCGACCAGGCGCAGCACCGGCAGCACGTCGCGCACGCCGGCGTCGGAGGCCTGCGAGTCGCGCGGCTCGATCTCCACCAGCCACTGGCCCGGCGACAGATGCCAGGCCGCCACGTAGGCCTGGTCCGGCGCCTCGGCGCGCTGGGGGAAGGCCACCGGTTCGTGCGCCAGATGCAGCGGTTCGCCCACCGCGTCGGCCGCCGGCAGCGTGCGCGCCTCCAGCGTCAGCAGCGCGTCCCAACGCTGGCCGATCACCTGCGCATGCGGCACGCCGAGCAGCTCGGCGGCGGTGCCGCTGGCCTGCAGCACGCGCCCGCTGGAAGGCTCGATCACCAGCAGCGCGCCGTAGGGCTGGACCGAGCCGGGGATGTGGATCGGCTCGCGCGCGCAGGCGTCCAGGTCGAGCGTGTCCGGGGAGAGCGTCATGCGGACACCTGCGTGGCGAGCTGCTGGTGGAAACGGGAGAACATCGCCTGCGCGCCGCCGATGGCGGCCTGGCGCTGCGGATCGGACGGCAGCGCCGCCTCCAGGCAGGCCTGGAACTGGCGCCATGCGCCGGGCGCATCGCTGCCCAGGTCGAAGTAGGCCAGCGCGGCGGCCAGCGCCGGCTGCGCGGTGCGGAACGCGCGTGCGATCAGGCGCCCGCCCAGCAGCGACCCCTCGATCACGTACAGCTGGCCCCAGGCCGCGGCCGCGGGTTCGGGCTCGGCCAGCGGCGCCACCGGCGGCGCGGCCGCGCCGAGCGCGACCAGGTCGGCACGCAGCGCCGGTCCGCGCGCGCGGTAGCGCCAGCCCGGCGCCGCCAGCGTCGCCAGCCAGGCCGCGTGCGTGCGCTCCCAGGGTTCGACCAGGGCCAGGTGCCGCTGCAGCACGCGCACGTACTGGTCGGGGGGCAGGATGCCCCGCGCCAGCGCGTGCATGTGCGGCAGGGCTTCGACCGCGGCGTGGGCCTGGGCGGTCGCCTCGCGCAGCGCGTGCGCGAGGGGAGGCGGCGCGTGGGCGGCGTCAGCAGGCATGCGGGACCGGAAGATCGAGACGGGACATCGCGCCAAGCGTACCAGCGCGGCGGTGCGGCCATCCCCGGGCGCGCGTTCGCCGACGGCCGGCGATCACGTCTGCAGCGCGGGAAAGTACAGCCGCACGCAGGCGCCCTGGCCCGGTTCGGACTGCACCGTGGCGAAGCCTTCGGACTGGCGCATCAGGCCGGACACCTGGGCCAGGCCCAGCCCGGTGCCCACGCCTTCGGGCTTGGTGGTGAAGAAGGGGTCGAAGATGCGCGCGCGGGTGGCCGCGTCCATCCCGCAGCCATTGTCGCGCACCTCCACGTAGGCATAGCGGCCGCCGGCGCGGTGCAGGGCGCCGTCCCGCTCGGCGGGCACGTCCTCCATGCCCAGCGCGATGTCGATGCGTCCGTGGCCCTGGCAGGCGTCGCGCGCGTTGACGCACAGGTTCATCAGCGCCTGTCCGATCGAGTGCCGGTCCGAGCGGATCGGCAATGCGTCCCCGGCCGGGGCCAGCGCCAGGGCCATGCGCGGCCCCAGCCCATGCTCGATCAGCGGCAGCATGTCGGCCACCACCTGCCCCAGGTCCAGCGCTTCGGCGTGGTAGGGATGCTCGCGTCCGAACGCCAGCAATCGCCTGGCCAGGTCCACGGCGTGGCCGACCGCCTCCTGCGACCGCGCCAGCAGCCGCATCTGGTGCGGATCGGACTCGGACTGCAGCGCCATCATGTCCAGGGTCATCTGCACGACCTGGAGCATGTTGTTGAAGTCGTGGGCGATGCCGGCTACCAGCTGGCCCATGGCCGCGCCCTTCTGCGCCTGGCGGCTCGCCTGTTCGGCGCTGCGCCGGGCCACGGTGGCCAGGTCGAGCTGGTGCTGCAGCGCGCGCTCGCGGCGCGCGCCGAGCGCGGCGTCGCCGTCGGCCTGCAGCAGGCGGTCGTGCAGACCGATGCTTTCCTCGCGGACCTGGCGATGGCTGGCGCTGACCCGGCCGAGCTTGCGCTGCAGCGCCTGCGCGTGGGCGCGTTCCTCGGCGGCCGCCTGCGCCAGCTGGCGCAGGTCGCTGCCCAGGAAGGCCTCGCCTGTCTCCGGGGAGTCTTCGCGCCGGTCCCGGTCGCCGATCCGGCGACTGACCGCGACCACCGCGTCGATCGCGCCGCAGGCGTCGCGCAGCGGGCCGAGGCCGACGTCCCAGCAGGGCGTCTCGCCGTCCGTCCGCGGCGCGACGAAGTGCGCCCGCCGTCCGGCCCAGGCCGCGTCCAGCGCCTGACGCGCGTGTGCGCGCTGCGCCTGGTGCCAGCACGCCAGCCAGAAGCCGCCGGGCGGGGGATCGGCGGGGTCACCCGTGGCCAGGCGCACACGGCCTTCGGCATCGATGATCTCGATGCGCTCGTGGGTCGGCGCGGAGCCCTGCGGTTCCCGCGCCCCGGGCGGGGAACGCATGCTGTCATCCATGGTGATCAGGCGCATCCGCGGGACGGAGGACCAGTGTAGGTGCGCGCCATCGCCCGTCCGTTGCAAGGCGCGCAACGGGATCGGTCGCACGCGGGGATGTACAGAATCCCTGCCGTGGTCCGCCCGGACCGGCCCTTTGCCTGCGAGCGTCAGCGCCGCCCCCGGGGCCGGTGAGACCGCCGCGATCCATGAAAGGCCGACCGGTCAAGCCGGCAACACTTCCACCGCCTGGGCCAGCGTGTGGCTGGCGCCGGGGGCCAAGGTGACGCGATCGCGCCCGGCATTGGCGGCCTCGACGCAGACGAAGGCCGGCCACGCCTCGTCGGGCACGTCGGCCATGGCCTGCGCCCCGGCCTGGCCGGGGTTCCACACCACCACCGCGCGGCTGCCCGTCGTACTGATGCGCAGCTGCCGCGACAGCACCGGGTCGTGCAGCACGTAGTGCCCGCCGGCGTCGTGGTAGATGCGATCGCTGCGGCCGGGATCGCGTGGGTCGGACAGGGTCCAGTCGCCGGACTGGGGGAAGGTCCGCCCGGTGAACTTGTCGTCGTAGTCCAGCCCGTCCAGTCCGCTCAGCCGGACCTGGCGCGCGTCGCCGACCTGGAAGTAGCTGTGCAGCGCATCGGTGAAGGCGACCGCCTCCGCGGAAGGGTTGTGCGTGGTCAGCGCCTGCTGCAGGCCCGCGCCCAGCACCAGCGTCTGCCTCAGGCGCAGCGGCGTGGAGGCGTGCGCCGGCAGGTCCAGCGCCAGGTGCACGTTGCCGTCGCCGTCCTCGCGCGCCTCGGCCAGCGTCCACGGGCTGATCCGCGCGAAGCCATGCTGGACCGCGTCGGCCGGCTGATGCTCGCGGGCGAAGTAGGGCCAGCACACCGGCACGCCGCCACGGATCGCCTTGGGCGCGCCCTGTGCCAACGGCGACAGCCACAGCACATCGGTGCCGCCGGCCGGCACGAACGACAGCAGCTGGCCGCCGTAGAGCGAGAGCTGGGCGGTGCACAGCGGCGTGTCGATCCGCAGCACGGGCAGGCCGTGCAGGGTGGTCTCGGTCAGCGTGTGGGTCATGACATCGCACATGAAGACGGGCGGCCAGTGTAGCCGCGCGTCGCTTCGCCGCCTGTCGCGCGCGGGGTTATGCGGCCTTGTCCAGCTTGGCCAGATCCATCACGAAGCGGTACTTCACATCGCCCTTGAGCATGCGCTCGTAGGCCTCGTTGATCTGGCGGGGCTCGATCATCTCGATGTCCGACACGATCGCGTGCCTGGCGCAGAAATCCAGCATCTCCTGGGTCTGGGCGATGCCGCCGATCAGCGAGCCGGCGATGGTCCGGCGGCGCATGATCAGGTTGAACACCGTCGGCGTCGGATGCGGGTGTTCCGGCACGCCGACCAGCACCATCGCGCCGTCGCGCTTGAGCGCATTGAGGAACGGATCCAGGTCGTGCGAGGCGGCCACGGTGTTGAGGATGAAATCCAGCTTGCCGGCCTGCGCGGCCATCTGCCCGGGATCCCTGGAGATCACCACCTCGTCGGCGCCCAGGCGCTTGCCGTCCTCACGCTTGCTCTCCGAGGTGGTGAACAGCACCACGCGCGCGCCCAGCGCCTTGGCGATCTTGACCGCCATGTGGCCCAGGCCGCCCAGGCCGACCACGCCCACCGACTGGCCAGGGCCGACCTGCCAGTGCGCCATGGGCGAGTACACGGTGATGCCGGCGCACAGCAGCGGCGCGACCGCGGCCAGGTTGTCGGTGCCGTGGGTCACGCGCAGCACGTAGCGCTCGTCGACCACGACATGGTCCGAGTAACCGCCGTAGGTGTTCTCGCCGCCGCCGAACAGCGGACCGTTGTAGGTGCCGGTGAAGCCGTTGTCGCAGTACTGCTCCTCGCCCGCCGCGCAGGAAGGACAGGTGCGGCAGCTGTCCACCATGCAGCCGACGCCGGCCAGGTCGCCGACCTTGAAGCCCTTGACCTCACTGCCGACGTCGGTGACGCGGCCGATGATCTCGTGGCCCGGCACCGAGGGAAAGATCGTGTTCTGCCACTCGTTGCGGGCGGTGTGCAGGTCCGAGTGGCAGATGCCGCAGTACAGGATGTCCATCTGCACATCGTGCGGACCGGGCGTGCGACGTTCGAACACGAACGGCGCCAGCGGCGCATCGGCGGAAGTGGCGGCATAGCCGTGGGCTTGGGACATGGGGGAGTCTCCTTGGCGAAGTGTCGGAAGAACGCGCGCAGGCAGGCGCGTGCGTCATGCGACAGATGCTAGACACGTTGTGCGGGAAACCCACCGCAACACTGCAACGCTCCATCACGCGCCGCTGGTCTTGACCACCCCTCGCGCGCTTGCGCGCGACGCGTCAGCCGACGTCGCCATCCACGTAGAACCAGTGCCCGCCTTCGCGCACGAAGCGGCTGCGTTCGTGCATGCGCTGGGCCGAGCCGCCGCCCACGCGCAGGCGCGCGGTGAACACCACCTCGGCGGTCTCGGCGCCGGTGACGGTGTGCGATTCTACCTTCAGCCCCAGCCACACGGTGCGCTGGCCCGGTGCGTCGGCCAGCGACAGCTGCGCCGGACGCGTGGACGGATGCCAGCTGGCGCGCAGGTAGTCGGCGTCGCCCAGCACATAGGCGCTGTAGCGCGAACGCATCAGCGCTTCGGCATCCGCCGCCGGTGCGCCGCCATGCAGCGGGCCGCAGCAGCGCGCGTAGGGCGCGCCGCTGTCGCAGGGGCACGTGTTCGGCACGGGCTTAGCCACCGGCCGCCCCGCTGAGGTGTTCGTACAGGATCGCCGCGCCGACCAGGATCAGGATCACGCCGCCGACCAGCTCGGCGCGGCGGCCGATCATCGCGCCCAGCGCGCGTCCGGCCAGCACGCCGATGGTGACCATGGTGAAGGTGCACAGGCCGATCACGCCGGCCACCAGGTAGATCGGCACCTGGACGAAGGCCAGGCCCACGCCCACGGCCATCGCATCGATGCTGGTGGCCAGGCCGGTCAGGGCCAGGGTGACCACGTTGCCGTGGCGGTCTTCGCCGGCCTCGGCGGCGTCTTCCTCGTCGTCGTGCAGCGCCTTCCAGATCATGTGCAGGCCCAGCGCGCCGAGCAGGACGAAGGCGATCCAGTGGTCGAAGCGCTGCACGTACTTGGACGCGGCCGAACCGATCAGCCAGCCGATGACCGGGGTGATGGCTTCGACCACCCCGAAGATCAGCCCCACGCGCAGCGCCTGGGCGAGCGTGGGCCTGGCCATGGCCGCGCCCTTGCCCAGGGCGGCGGCGAACGCATCGGTGGACATGGCCAGACCGAGCAGCAGGATGGAAACCGGATTCATGGGGGTTGTGGACACCAGGCCGGGGATGCGAAACACGACGAACCGCCCAGCACGCCGGCCATCAGCCGTGCTGGACTGCTCGTTGGTCTCGCCAACCGGTGTGGTTGCATCCGCCATGGCCGGTGCAGGCCAAGTGTGTTGACGGCTGCGCGCCCGCCGTCCGGCAAGCGCTGGCTACTCCCCAAGGAGACCCGTAAGCGACGTTAGAGCGCGCCTGCGGGGCGCGCAGTATACACATCCGCCCAGGCCATGCGCCGCCCCGCGCGGGGCGGCGACGCACGGACGATCGGGTCAGCGCTTGCCGCCGACCTCGATGAAGCGCAGGAACTCGGCGCGGGTGCGCGCATCCTCGCGGAACGCGCCCAGCATCTTGGACGTGACCATGCTGACCCCGCGCTTGTGCACGCCGCGGGTGGTCATGCATTCGTGCGCGCCCTCGACCACCACGCCCACGCCGCGCGGCTGCAGGACATCCTGGATGCACTGGGCGATCTGCGCGGTCATCTTCTCCTGCACCTGGAAGCGGCGGGCGTAGGCGTCGACCACGCGCGCCAGCTTGCTGATGCCCACGACCTTGCCGTCGGGCAGGTAGCCGACATGGACCTTGCCGATGATCGGCGCCATGTGGTGCTCGCAATGGCTTTCGTACTCGATGTCGCGCAGCACGATCAGCTCGTCGTAGCCGGCCACTTCCTCGAAGGTGCGCGCCAGGTACTCGCGAGGATCGCGCTGGTAGCCGCTGAACCAGTCGCCATAGGCCTTGGCCACGCGCTTGGGCGTGTCCAGCAGGCCTTCGCGCTGCGGATCCTCGCCGGCCCAGCGCAGCAGGGTGCGCACGGCATCCTCGGCCTGGTCGCGGCTGACGCCACCGCGGATGTTGTCGGAATCGCTCATGGCCCGGCCTTCTGCTGCAACCGTTCAAGGGGGCGGGCATCGTACCGGACCGGCCGGCGGCGCGCCCGCGCGCCCGGCGCAACGCCGCGTTGCCGGGACACCTTCACCCGGCCTGGGCGGCGGCGCACCTAACGTCCAGGGCCCCCCTTTCGCAGGATTCCGGCATGACGCGATCGAACGCCCGGCACCCGCACGCCCGCCGCACCGGGCAGCGCCATGCCGGCTGACGCACACGCGCGCGGCGCCGGGGCCCTCGCGCCGCGGCGGGTCGAGGGCGTGCTGCCCATCGAGCACTACGGCGCGCTGGGCGAAGGCCGCTCGGTGGCGCTGAGCGGGCTCGACGGCGGCCTGGACTGGTGGTGCGCGCCGAACATGGACAGCCCACCGCTGTTCGACAGGCTGCTCGACGGGTCCGAAGGCGGCCACTTCACCCTGGCGCCCGAGGGCGCGTTCACCGCCGAGCGCCGCTACCTGCCCGACAGCAACGTGCTGGTGACCACCTTCACCACCGATACCGGCGAGGCGACCCTGACCGAGTCGCTCAACAGCGGCAACGCCGGCCGCCTGCCCTGGTCGGAGCTGGCGCGCCGGATCGACGGCGTGCGCGGGCAGGTGCGCTTCGGGCTGGAGATGAAGCTGGGCATGCGCGCGCGCAGCGCCAACCCCTATCACTCGCGCATCGGGCCGCATACCGTCTTCCACGTCGAACGGCTGCTGGGCCTGATGATCCACCACGACCGCCTGGACATCGCCTGGTCCGATGCCGGCGCGTGCGGCACCGTGGAAGTGGCCGCCGGCGAGCGCGTCACGGTGGCGCTGGTGGTGGGCGAGGACGAGCCCCTGGTCGCCCCGACCATCGAGGAGATCGACGGCCGCATCGACCTGACCGACCGCGAGTGGCGCGACTGGGCGCGCAACGTGGACTTCGACGGCGACCAGCGCGATGCGTTCGTGCGCAGCGCCTTGGCGCTGAAGCTGCTGCTGTATTCGCCCTCCGGCGCGATCGCCGCCGCCGCGACCACTTCGCTGCCCGAGCGCATCGGCGGGCACAAGAACTACGACTATCGCTATGCCTGGATCCGCGATGCGGGCTACACCATCCAGGCGTTCCTCGCGGCCGGGCTGGAGGCCGAATCCAAGGCGGCCTTCACCTGGCTGCTGCGGCAGCTGCGCCGGCATGGCTCGCGCGTGGTCTTCACCCTGGATGGCGATCTGGTGCCGGACGTGTCCGCCCTGCGCGCGCCGGGCTATCGCGGCACCCAGCCGGTGGTCACCGGCAACCTGGCCGGCGCGCAGCACCAGCACGGCATCTATGGCGACATCTTCGAGACCGCGTACTGCTTCGTCGACTGCGGCAACATCCTGGACCCGGCCAGCGCCGAACTGCTCTCGCACATCGCCGACGAATGCGCCGACCGCTGGCGCTTGCCCGATTCGGGCATGTGGGAACTGCAGGAGCTGCAGGACTACACCATGTCCAAGGTCAGCTGCTGGCAGGCGCTTGCGCGCGCGGTCGAACTGGCCGACCAGGGCCAGCTGCCGACCACCTGCCGCGACCGCTGGGGCCGTGAGCGCGATCGCATTAAGGACTGGATCGAGACGCACTGCTGGTCCGAGGACCTGCAGGCCTTCGCGATGTACCCGGGCAGCGACAGGCTGGATGCGGCCATCGCGCTGGCCGCGCGCTTCGGTTTCGACGGACCGGAGCGGCTGAAACTGACGATGGCGGCGCTGGACCGGGAGCTGGGCGCCGGGGATTTCCACTATCGCTACAGCGGCATGGATCAGGAGGAAGGCTGCTTCCTGGCGTGTTCGTTCTGGATCGCGGAGAGCTATGCGCGCCTGGGCGATCCCGTGGAAGCCCGCCGCCGGCTGGAGCGCCTGGGACAGGCACTGGCCCCATGCAACGGCGTGATGAGCGAGATGATCGACCCGCAAACCGGCGCGCTGCTGGGCAACACGCCGCAGGGGCTGAGCCACCTGGCGCATGTCATGGCGCTGTCGACGCTGGCGGAGATCGAAGGCGGGGGATGAAGGGGCGGTGTCGCGCGCTTCGTTCCTGCATGCGTGCGCGCGATGCAGCCTCGGATCGACGTCGCGGTGTTGGATCTCACCGCGATCCAGCCGCGACCACAATCCAACCTACCGTCACTCCCGCGAACGCGAGAGTCCAGCGCCTTCGCGCGATCGGACGGAACGTCCCTGGATCCCCGCGTTCGCGGGGATGACGCTGTCGAGCTGAAGCGGGATAACCGGCGACCGCGCGCCTTCGCGTGCGCTCACCCCGCGATGGTGAACACCGAGCCCGAATCCACGCGCAGGCCGGCGCCGTTGATGAAGCTGGCGCGCTCGGAGCACAGGAAGACTACCGCCGCGGCGACTTCCTCGGCGCGGCCGCGGCGCTTGAGCACCATGCCGGGGCGTTCCTCGTCCAGGAAACTGTCGATGGCCTCCTCGAAGCTCACCCCCTTCTCCTTGGCGCGCTTGCGCATCATCGCGTCGGTCATCGGGGTGGCGATGAAGGCCGGCGAGACCGTATTGACCAGCACGTTGTCACCGCCGTAGGCCTTGGACAGGCCCTTGGCCAGGCTGAGGATGCCGGCCTTGGAGGCGCAGTACGGCAGTTCGTCCACGTAGGGCTGCACGGCGTCCTCGGAGGCGAACAACACGATGCGGCCCCACCCGCGCTTGCGCATCGCCGGGATCGCCTGGCGGCACATGCGCACCGCGCCCATCAGGTTGATGTCCAGGGTCTGCAGCCAGCCGGCGTCGTCCACCTCGAGGAAGTCGCCGGTGGCGCCGGTCACGCCGGCGGCGTTGACGTAGATGTCCGGCTCGCCCAGCCGCGCGCGCACCTGCTGCCAGATGTCCTCGACGTCCTGCGCCCGGGTGACGTCGCCGGGCACCGCGATCACCTCGCCCAGCGGCGCGAGCTCTTCCAGCGCCTGCGGCAGGGTGCCGTCGGCGCGGTCGGTGATGGCTACGCGCACGCCGGCCTGCAGCAGCAGGCGCGCGGTTTCCTTGCCCATGCCGGAGTCGGCGCCGCTGACCAGGGCGATGCGGCCGTTGATTTCGAGATCCATGGTGTGCTCCTCGTGGTGGATAGGGGTCGGGTCAGGCCGCCAGGAAGCGCTCGGCCGTGCGCAGGCCCAGCGCCATCTGGGTCAGGGCCGGGTTGGCCGCCAGCGCGCTGGGGAAGGTGGAGTTGTCGCAGACGTAGAGGTTGTCGATGTCGAAGCTGCGGCCGTCGGCATCGACGACCGCGTGTTCCGGATCGGTGCCCATGCGGCAGGTGCCGAGCGTGTGCGCCGAGCGGTCGGCGGCCAGGATGTCGCGCGCGCCGGCGGCTTCCCAGATGGCAGTGAGCGTACGCCGGGCATGGGCATCGAGCGCGCGTTCGTTGGCGCCGTAGCTGAAGTCGATGCGCGCCTTGCGCAGGCCGAAGGCGTCCACCTCGTCGGACAGCGTCAGGCGATTGCCCTCGGCCGGCAGGCAGTCGCCGTTGATGCCGATGCCGGCCAGCTGGTTGTAGTCGCGCAGCCGCGAGGTCAGCGCATGGCCCCACAGCCCGGCGCCGCGGGCCAGCGTGTTGGCCAGGGTCAGCGGCTGCACGCCGAGGCTCTGGATCAGATAGCCGCCGGCGAAGTCGGCATCGGCCGGCGCGCGCATGTCTTCGCTGATCAGGGACGAGGGGTAGCCGCGGTTCATGCGCATGTCCGCGTCGAACCTGCCCCACACCTGGGTGGCCACGTGCGCCATGAAGTTGCGCCCGACCTGGCCGCTGGAATTGGCCAGCCCCAGGTTGAGCAGCAGGCGCGGGGTCTCCACGCCGCCGGCGCACAGGAACAGCGCATCGCAGCCCACGCTCGACTCGCGTCCCTCGTGGCGATAGACCACGCCGGCGACACGGCCGCGCGCGTCGCGGTGCACATCGACCACGCGACAGGCCGCGCGCACCTGCGCGCCGTGCGCGCGCGCCAGCGGCAGCCAGCTGGTGTCGGCGGCGGCCTTGGACGCATAGAAGCAACCCTGGTGGCAGGCACCGCAGTTGGTGCAGGCGCGCCGTGTGCCCCAGTGCGGCTGCGCGTGCGCGGCGGTGACCAGCGCGGCGGGGCTGTCGGTGGCGGTGATGCCCAGCGCCGCGCAGCCGCGCGCCATGGCCTGCGCCGGCGCGTTGCGCAGCGGCGGCGCGTAGGCATAGGCACGCGCCGGGTCCCAGGGATACGGCGAGGGCCCGGACACGCCGATGAAGGCCTCGACCCGGGCGATGTAGTCGATCAGTTCGGCGTGCGCGATCGGCCAGTCCCAGCCCTGGCCGCTGCTGCGGCGCAGGCGCAGTTCGGCCGCGTCTGGACGCGGGCAGAACGCGCCCCAGTGCAGCGTCGATCCGCCCACGCCCTGGCCGGAGTTGTTGGCCCCGAAGGCGGTCGGCGTGGCGCCGCCACTCAGGCGTTCCTCCATCCAGTACAGGCCGGTGGTCAGCTCGTCGGGCAGATGGTCGGTGGGCGCGAACGCCGTGCCCGCTTCCAGCACCAGCACCGAGACCCCCGCCTGCGCAAGCCGCGCGGCCAGAGGCGCACCGCCGGCGCCGCTGCCCACCACCACCGCCTCGACGCGGTCCACCCGCGCCGCCGTCATCCGCGCGTGTCCGGCAGCAGCTGCCAGGGCTCGCGCTGGTCGGCCTCGGCGAGGACATAGCCCTCGCCTTCGCCTGGCGCGTTGCCGGTGGCGAAGCCGTCGTAGCCCATGGCCGCCATGGTCGCCGGAAGGCTCGCCCAGGTGCGCGCGATCTCGGCGCGCACGTCCTCGAACCAGCGCGCCAGCTGCGCGCCATCCAGCGCGCTGTGCGGGCCGGGCCGTGCCTCACCGTGGGCGATGCGGGCCAGCCACCCCTCCCGCGCCACCGGATCGAGCGCGCGCCAGCCGCCGGTCATCGCCTCCAGCGCGTCCAGCCCGAGCGGCCAGGCCTGCGCATCGGCCGGCAGGTCGGCGAAGCGCCAGCCATCGCCCGCCTGGCTGGCCAGGCCCACGTCCACGCGACGGGCGAGGTCAGCCGCCTGCGTCGCGTCGTCCAGCGCCAGCACGCTGGTCACCACGGCGGCCAGCACCGCGCGCTGCGCGTCGGACAGCACGCGCGGCGCGTCCTGCGGCGGTCCGCGATGGCGCGCCAGCAGCGCGGCGCGCATGCGTGGCTGCACGCGCGGCAGGTTGAGCAGGTCGATGAACCGGGGCGGCAAGGCGCTGGCTTCCGCGCGCCGCAGCAGCGCGTCGATCCGCGCCGCCAGCGCGTCGGGCTGCTCGCGGGGAATCTGGTGCGCGGCATCGGCGATGACTCCCATCTCGCCCGCGTCCGGATAATGCGGCAGGTTCAGGCGTCGCTGCGCGTCGGCGTTTAGGTCGCCGTCCTCGGCGCCGGCCAGGATCAGCGCCGGCAACGCGATCTGGCCGGCCTGGCCGGACACATCTTGCCTGCTGCCCTGCTGCAGCCAGGCGCGCCAGGCGCGCGGGTCGCTGCGCCGCACATCGGCGATGGCCAGTTCACGCGGGGCTTCTTGCAGGCGGTGCGCGCAGTCGTTGTCGACGAACTCAGCGGCCTGCTCGCGCGTGGGCGCGCCGTCGGCGAACCAGTCCAGCATCGCCTGGCGGCGTTGCTCGTCCATCGGCTCGGGCGACGGCGGTGAGGCGGCGACCAGCACCACCCCGCACAGGCCGGCCAGTCCCGGCGCGCCTTCGCGTGCGCGTGCGGCGGCGAGCGTGGCGATCTTGCCGCCCATGCTGTGCCCGACCACGCACCAGCGCGAGGGCGCACGCGCGGCCACGATGGCGCAGAACCAGTCCACCAGCGCCGTCACATCGGTGGCCTCGCCCGCGGCGGTGCCGCCGAAGCCGGGCAGATCCAGCGCGATGCAATCGGCCCGGTCGCCCAGCCGCGCGATCACCTGCTTCCATTCGCCCGCACTGGCGCCGAGCGCATGGAGGAAGAACACCTGGAGCTGGGACATGGCCTGGTCGGGGCGGGCGAAGGGGTGCGCGAGCATTGCGTCCGCCTGGTGTGGGCCGTGTGCAGACTGGCTTCGCACCGCGTGTACATCGCGCGGATTGATGCGCCCCCGTCAGCCTCGGTCCGCCATACCCGCGAACGCGGGGATCCATGGACGTGCGGTCCGGTGGCGCAGCGTCCATGGGCTCCCGCGTGCGCGGGAGCGAAGAGGGGGTGGATCGCGGCGACGTTTCAGATCTCAGAGAGGGGCAGATCTGCGGCTGCATCCCGAGCTGCTCGGCTCGCCAAGCGGGCGCGTTGCTGGTCCGCCGGGTCTACATCCGCGCCAAGCTCCGCGCCCGCGTAACGCCGGGTGAGGTCTTTCCGCCTCCTGCTTCGCAGCGCATTTACCGCGCCCCGGCAAGGCTCGCGCGATCTCGCCCGCCTCCGCCGGCCACAGGACCCCACGCCATGTCAGACCCCCGCCGCTATGCCGCCTATGCGCCGCAGATGGCGCTCCCCGATCCGGACGAGGCCGCGCTGGCCGAGGAGATGAGCGAGGTGTTGCTGCGCATCTCGCAGCAGACCTGGGAGGACAGCCACCACGCGCTGCGCAGCGTGCATGCCAAGAGCCATGGCCTGCTGGCCGCCACGCTGGAGGTGCTGCCCGGCCTGCCGCCGGAACTGGCGCAGGGCCTGTTCGCACAGCCGGGCCGCTACGAGGCGGTGATGCGCTTCTCCACCACGCCCGGCGATCTGCTGCCCGACCGCGTCTCCACGCCGCGCGGGCTGGCGCTGAAGTTCCTCGACGTGCCCGGCGAGCGCCTGGAGGGCAGCGAAGCAGCGCATTGCCAGGACCTGCTCATGGTCAACGGCCCGCAGTTCAACGCGCCCAACGCCAAGGCCTTCCTGCGCAGCCTCAAGCTGCTGGCGCCGACCACCGACCGCGCCGAACGCACCAAGCAGGTGCTGTCGGCTCTGCTGCGCGGCACCGAACGCGCGCTCGAAGCGGTCGGCGGCCAGAGCGCGAAGCTCAAGTCGATGGGCGGCGAGCCGCCGCACCACATCCTGGGCGAGACCTTCTTCACCCAGCTGCCGCTGCGCTATGGCGCGCATGTGGCCAAGCTGCAGCTGGTGCCCGTGGATCCGGCGCTGCTGGCCCACCGCGACGAGCGCGTCGACCTCAAGCAGGCCAATGCGCTGCGCGATGCGGTCAGTGCGCACTTCGCCTCGCAGGGCGGCGTGTGGGAACTGCGCGTGCAGCTGTCCACCGATCTGGAGCGCATGCCCATCGACGACGCCACCGTGGTCTGGGACGAAGCGGAAAGCCCCTTCCGCACGGTGGCGCGCCTGATCGCCTCGCCGCAGGTCGGCTGGAGCCAGGACAAGGCCCGCCTGGTCGACGATCAGATGGGCTTCAGCCCGTGGCACGGCGTGCAGGACCATCGTCCGCTCGGCGACATCATGCGCATCCGCAAGCGCGCCTACGAGGCCTCGCAGGACTTCCGGGCCCGCAAGTCCGGCTGCCCGCTGCACGATCGTTCGCTCGCTCCTGACGCGCAGGACGAGAGCACCTAAGCAAGTCTAGTAGCGCAGCCTCGCTCGATCGCAGCGCGCTCTGCATTCGCCGCCTTACCCTCCCGTTGATGCGCGCCTTGCACCCGCACCACAACAGCTGCGGTTGTCGTTCTCGGTGGAGCTGCCATGGCGGCGATGGGGCTCTACCTGACAATGCTCGAGCCTTGATGAGGCTTCATCGGGAATGCCTCATCGCCGCCATGGCGGCTCGCACAGTGGCTTCGCGCCGGGCGTAGAAGCCCCGCGGCCGATAGCTCTGAATTCCTTCGATGAAGCTTTCGTCGACCGAGGCCCTGTGACGCGATGCTCGCGGCAGCGGTCCGGCGGACAGTGGTCGCGACGAGCGAGGCAGGAGCCGAGCGCCTTAAGGCGGGGGCAGGATGTCCTGATCGAGGGAACAGCGGCCACCGCCCACCGGACCGTTGCACTTCCGAAGCCAGCGCCCTCCGAAGCCAGAACCCGCCCGCATCAAAATGCTTCGGCTGCCAGAAATGGAAAAAGGCCCGGACGCATCGCGCCCGGGCCTTCTCACTGAGACAGTGCGATCAGCGCTTCTTACAGCACCGCCTGCGCCCCGGCGATGGTGATCAACGCGCCCGAGGTGTAGCTGGAGCTGTCGCTGGCCAGCATGACGTAGGTGGAAGCCAGTTCCGCCGGCTGGCCCGGGCGACCGAACGGCGTCTGCGAACCGAAGTTCTTCACCTTGTCCTCGGCCATGCCGGCCGGGATGAACGGCGTCCAGATCGGCCCCGGCAGCACCGCGTTGACGCGGATCTTGCGCTCGGCCAGCCACTGCGCCAGGCCCAGGGTCAGGTTGGCCACCGCACCCTTGGTGGTCGAATACGGCAGGATGTTGGGCGTGGGGTCCTTGGAATTGACCGAGGCGGTGTTGATGATCGACGCCCCCTCGCCAAGCAGCTCGAGCGCGCACTTGGTCACGTAGAACGTGCCATGCACGTTGGTGTCGAAGGTCTTGCGCCATTCCTCCAGCGTCACCTCGTCGATGGACTGGAAGTACTTCTGGTAGGCCGCGTTGTTGACCAACACGTCGAGCCCGCCGAAGGCGGACTTCACCTCGCCGACCAGGCGCTCGACCTCGCTCGGCTGGCTGATGTCGCAGGCGACCTTGAGTACCTTGCCGCCGGCCTGCTCCATCAGCGAGGCCACCTGGTCGGCGTCGTCCTGCTCGCTGGGCAGATAGGCGATGGCCACATCGGCGCCTTCGCGCGCGAAGGCCAGCGCCACCGCGGCGCCGATGCCGCTGTCGCCGCCGGTGACCAGCGTGCGCTTGCCCTTGAGCAGGCCGTGGCCCTGGTAGCTGTCCTCGCCGATATCGGGCTTGGGCTCCATCTTGCTGGTCTTGCCCGGGAAGCTCTGCTGCTGCGGCGGGAACGGGGGGCGGGGATAGTCGGGCATGGCGAGACTCCTGCGGTCGATGGTCGAAGGGCACGGCGATGGCGCGTGCGGGGAGTGACCCATCCTGGCCGCGCGCGCAAAAAGTGGCCGTGAACTTATCCGCGCCGATTCATCATGCGGGCATGACAAAGCGCGACCGCGCGACGACGATCCATGCTCATCGCCAAACACGCCACGCGCTCACACGCACAAAAAAAGGAGCGTCGCCCGGTCGAGCGACGCTCCACGTTGCATCCGAAAGAACGGGAAGGGAGCCGATCCCTCAGCGCCCGCGCCAGGTCCTCAGCTCTTGCACTCGAACACGCTGATGCTGCGTGGCGGCGCGAGGAAGTCCTGCGCCCCTTCCGGCACCACGTCGCTGCCCAGCGCCTCGTCGGTGGACAGCACCAACTCCCACTTCAGGTGCGTCTCGGCATCGGGGAGCTTGAAGCTGACCCCTTCGTGATAGGCGTTGATCAGGATCAGCAGCGTCGCGTCCTGACCGTACTCGCGCACGCCGGACACCTGCGCCTTGCCCTCCAGCAGCAGGCCCACCGAGCGCGCGCCGCCATCGCTCCAGTGCGCCTCCTCCATCTCGCTGCCGCCGGGGTTGAGCCAGGTGAGGTCGCGCACGCCGGCCTGTTCGTTGTACTGCCCGTTGAGGAAGCGGCCACGGGTCAGGATGGGATAGCGGCTGCGCAGCGCGGTGAGCTGGCGCACGAAGTCGGCCAGGCGGCCCTCGGTCGGGTCGGCGTCCCAGTCGATCCAGGTGATCTCGTTGTCCTGGCAATAGGTGTTGTTGTTGCCGCCCTGGGTCTTCGCGCGCTCGTCGCCGGCCAGCAGCATGGGCGTGCCCTTGGCCAGCAGCAGCGTGGCCAGCAGGTTGCGCATCTGCCGCTCGCGCAGGGCGTTGATCTGCGGATCGTCGGTCTCGCCTTCGACGCCGTAGTTGCACGAGCCGTCGTTGTTGGAGCCGTCCTGGTTGTTCTCGCCATTGGCCTCGTTGTGCTTCTCGTTGTAGCTGACCAGGTCGCGCAGGGTGAAGCCGTCGTGGGCGGTGATGAAGTTCACCGACGACCACGGCCGCCGCCCGCGCCGGTCGAACAGGTCGGCCGAGCCGGTGAAGCGCGTGGCGAACTCGGCCAGCTTGCCCTCGTCGCCCCGCCAGAACGTGCGCGCGTTGTCGCGGAACTTGTCGTTCCATTCGGCCCAGCCCGGCGGGAAGTGCCCCACCTGGTAGCCGCCCGGCCCGCAGTCCCAGGGTTCGGCGATCAGCTTGACCTGGCTCAGCAGCGGGTCCTGGCCGCAGGCGTCGAGGAAGCCGCCGCGCTGGTCGAAGCCGCTGGGCTCGCGCCCCAGGATGGTGGCCAGGTCGAAGCGGAAGCCGTCCACATGCATCTCGCGCGCCCAGTAGCGCAGCGAGTCGTTGACGAACTGCACCACGCGGAAGTTGCTCAGGTTGAGCGTGTTGCCGGTGCCGGTGTCGTTGATGTAATAGCGCGGGTTGTCGGCCAGGCGGTAGTAGCTGGCGTTGTCGATGCCCTTGAACGACAGCGTCGGGCCCATCTCGTTGCCCTCGGCGGTGTGGTTGTAGACCACGTCCAGGATCACCTCCAGCCCCTTGCGGTGCATGGCCTTGACCATGTCGCGGAACTCGTCGCGGTGGCCGCTGGCCAGGTAGCGCGACTTCAGCGCGAAGAAGCCCAGCGTGTTGTAACCCCAGTAATTGCGCAGGCCCCGGTCCAGCAGGTGCTGATCGTCCAGGTAGGCATGCACCGGCAGCAGCTCGACCGCGCTGACGCCCAGCGACTTGATATAGTCCAGCACCGGCGCCTGGGCCAGGCCGGCGAAGGTGCCCTGCAGGTCCTGCGGCACCTGCGGATGGCGCTTGGTGTAGCCGCGCACGTGGGTCTCGTAGACCAGGGTCTGGCTCCACGGCGTGAGCAGCCGCTCGTCGTCCTCCCAGTCGTAGTCGTCCTGCACCACCACGGCCTTGGGCATGAACGGCGCGCTGTCGCGCTCGTCGAAGCTCAGGTCGCCATCGGGGTGCCCGACGGTGTAGCCGTAGAGCTCGTCGGCCCAGATCAGGTCGCCCTCGATCTCCACCGCATACGGGTCCAGCAGCAGCTTGTTGGGGTTGAAGCGGTGGCCTTCGGCCGGGGCATAAGGGCCGTGCACGCGGTAGCCGTAACGCTGCCCAGGGCCGACGTCGGGCAGGTAGCCGTGCCAGATCTCGTTGGTGTACTCGGGCAGCTCGATGCGGGTCTCGTTGCCGGCCTCGTCGAACAGGCACAGCTCCACGGCGGTGGCGTTGGCGCTGAACAAGGCGAAGTTGGTGCCCTTGCCATCGTAGGTGGCGCCGCGCGGGAACGGGCGCCCTTCGCGCACGCGCGAGGGACTGGCGTACTTGGGGGATGGGGCGTTGGGCATCGGGGGGGGGGCAGGGCCATGGTGGGGAGGGCCGAGCATGTGGGCGCCGTTGTCTAGGTCGCGTCAGCGCATGGCGATCCTTCCCGGCGGCCACCAGCCGGCCGCCACCGGCGGCGTCGAACAACACTGATGGTGAATCCAGCGTGACAACCTTCGCGCAATCGATAGTATGTCGGTCACTCCCCGCGCGTCCCCACCGCCCTGATGGCCGCCTCCGATCCGCTTCGCTTCCGCATGTCCTCCGGCCTGATGCAGGCCGGCCGCCAATGGCAGAAGGTGGTCGACGCGGCACTGGCCGGCCACGGCCTGTCCAACGCGATGACCACCCCGCTGCTGATGATCGGTCGCTCCGGTGGCGGCGTGCGCCAGATCGAGCTGGCCCAGCTGATCGGGGTCGAAGGCCCCTCGCTGGTGCGCATCCTGGACAAGCTGGCCGCGGCCGGGCTGGTGCGACGCGAGAACGACGCCAGCGACCGCCGCGCCAACAAGCTCTGGCTGACCGACGCCGGCGAAGCCATCCGCCAGCAGCTGGAAAGCCAGTTGAACGCCCTGCGCAAGAAGACCTTCGGCGAGATGACCGACTCGGAGATGGAAGCGGTCCTCAAGCTCTACCGCATCGTGGAAGGCGCCGCCCGCGGCCGCTGAGCGCAAGGCCGGCTCCCACACCCTCGCTCCGGCAAAGAACGGTCGCGTGCGCTGCGCACTGCCGCTCCAGCACCCGCAGACCTCTCCACCGTCATTCCCGAGAACGCGGGAACGACGCATGTGGCTGCGCGGACGAGTCGAAGTTTTCCGGGGATGACAGTGGCTGGTCCGCCGCCAGCCACGGCCCCGCCAACCGCCCTCAACCCCGCGGCTGGATGATCTGGCTCAGGTAGTCCGGCGTGCCGTCCACCCGCACCAGGTGCGGATACTGCAGCCCGTCGTGGTAATCCACCTGCACCGTGCGCAGCCCGCCCTGGAACTGCAGCAGCAGCGTGATCGGCGCCTGGCTGCCCTTGGCGGCGGTGATCGCCTGGGCCAGCGTCTCGGTCGAGTACTCCTGCCCGTTCACCGCCACCAGCTTGGCGCCGGTGCTGACCCCGGCCTTGAACGCCGGGCCGTTCCAGCGCACGTCGTTGATGGTGCCGTCCGGGTTGATGGTCAGGCCGATCGACCAGGCGAAGTTGTAGCGGTGGCGCGGCGACTGCGCGGCGCGGTTGTACTGGGTCTCGTACTCGCTGGGCGTGTCGGTGTAGACCAGCTTCCAGCCGCTGGCGGCGATGCCGTCCAGCAGCGGCGGGGCCACCGTCTGCACGCGCGTCTTGAGGAAGCCCGCCCAGTCGTCGTGGGCCACGTCATCCAGCGCGTTGACCACATCCTGGAAGGTGTAGGGATGGACCACGTAGCTGCCGTCGTCCACGCCGAAGAACGCCTTGGCGAAATCGTCCAGCGACTTGCGGTTGCCGGTGAGCTGGCGCAGGCGCGCGTCGATCTGCAGCCACACCATCTGCCCGGCGCTGTAGTACTCCTCGCTCATCTGCCAGCTGCGGTAGGGCAGTGCCTCGCGATGGGCCGCGGTGGGGTCGTTGGTGGTGTCCTCCAGCGTGCGCCACTGGAAGCCGACCCGGTTGCGGTCGTAGTTGGCGGCCACCATCGCCAGTGCGTCGCGGAACTGCTGCGGCGTCCACAGCCCGGCGCGCGCGGTCAGCACGAAGCCCCAGTACTGCGTGGCGCCCTCGTACACCCACAGCAGCGAATCGCCCATCGGCTCGCTGAAGTTGGGCGTGGACAGGTCCGCGCCGCGGCGGAACTTGCCATTCCAGGAGTGGGTGAACTCGTGCGCCAGCAGGTCGCGGTCGGTCGGGTTGTCCTTCCAGCCGGTGAAGTAGCCGCGGTCCAGGCCGTTCTCGCTGGACTGGTGATGCTCCAGGCCGTTGCCGGCCAGCTCGTCGGACAGCGAGAACAGGAAGTCGTAGTGGTCGTAATGGTGCGAGCCGAACAGGCGCGTGGCCTGCACCGGCAGCGCGCGATGCGCGGCCAGCTGCTCGGGCGTGATCTCCAGGTCCTTGGGCTCGTCGGCGACGATGTTGAGCATCACCGGCGCGCCGCCCTTGGGCGTCAGATCGACCTGCTTGAAGTGCAGGCCGGCGTAGATCGGCGAATCGACCAGCGTCTCGTACGACACCGGATTGAAGGTGGTGCTGGCGCCGTCCTTCGACGCCGCGCGCAGGGCGCTGCCGAACTGCCAGCCGGCCGGCAGGGTCACGCTGGGCTGCACCTGGATGCCGCGCGTGTAGTAGCCGGCCGGATACAGCGACATCTGGTCCCAGTCCAGCATCAGCATGCGGTCGGTCATCTGGAAGCCGCCGCCGCGGCTGGACAGGTACTGGAAGTCCGCCTCCAGCGTGGACACCCCGGCCGGCACGTCCACATGGAAGGCATAGACGTCATAGGGATCGCGCTTCCACGGCAGCGGCTGGCCGTTGGCGCTGAAGCTCAGCCCGGCCAGCTGCGCGACGGGGCCGCTGGGCGAATGCGCGCCGGGGATCCATTCCGGATACAGCAGCGTGACCCGGCCGGCCTGCACCGGCAGGGACTCGTGGACGCGGAAGATGCCCTGGCGCGTGTCGCTGGCATCGACCTTGAGCTGGATCTGGCCGGGATAGGCCACGTCCTGCGGCGGCGGGACATCGGCCTTGCGCACGATCTGCGCCGAGGCCGTGCCGGCCAGCAGCGCCAGGCCCAGCGCGGCGGCCAGACGGGTGTGGGAACGCGACACCGAAGCGGCGGCGCGGTGGACGAAGGGCATGACGGGCTCCAGCATGGATCAGGGCGATGAACCACCGTAGCATCGGTCCGCCGATCTGACATCGGGCGCCCGTCCACTCCGCATCCTGCCCGCGGCCGCGATCCGCGGGCGGGAGCGCTGGCGCCGTGATTGCGCCGTGGCCCGCCCCGCCGATGCCGAGTGTCATGGACATGGCGCCGGCGACACATCGCACGCATGCCGTTGCCGATGCGGCACCTCGCGACCTATCCGCCGACGCGGGACGCCCCTACACTCGCCCGCGGGGAACCGGGGAGTCAGGATGAGCCACACCGACCAGGCCGTGCAGGACGGCGACGCCGACATGCCTGCGGGCCGCCGCATCAGCTTCGAGCGCCTGCGCGAGCGCACCGACGAGCTGGAACTGCTGATCTCCGGCCTGCTCGCCTTCGCCCTGCTCACGCTGCCGCCACGCCTGTTCGAGGCCTGGGTCGGCAGCGAGCTGCACGCCGAGGGCGCGACCTGGTACGTGCTGCAGTTCGCCTTCAACATCGGCGTCGGACTGAGCTACGCGCTGGGGTTCGCCTTCCTCGTCCATCTGGCGATCCGCGGCTACTGGGTCGGCCTGGTCGGCCTGAAGTCGCACTTCCCCGGCGGCATCCGCTGGGAGCGCCTGTCGGCGATGGGGCCCGTCTCGCGCCGCTTCTATCGCGGCGCGATCGGCGACCTGGGCCGGGTGATCGATCGCGTCGACCGCACCGCCTCGGTGTTGTTCGCCACCACCGTGCTGGTCGCGCTGACGCTGGCGTGGATCGGCGTGCTCGGCCTGGGGCTGCTGATCCCGGCGACGCTGATCGGCCTCCTGTTCGAGGACAGCGAGCGCGCGACGTTCATCGCCTTCGCGGTGCCCTATGTCGCGTTCCTGCTGGGCGGCATGGCGATCTTCGTGCTCGACAAGCTCGTCGCGCGCCGCGCCCAGCGCGATCAGCCCGCGCAAGGGCTGGAGCGGGCGATGGATCGCCTGCTGCGGGTGTTCTCCACGATCGCGCTGCAGCGCCTGGGCGGCCCGGTGCAGTTCACCCTGCAGAGCAATCTGGGCAACCGCGGCTTCAGCGCGGTGTATTTCCTCGTCCTCTCCGCGGCGATGGTGATCGGCGGGATGCAGATCGTGTCCTCGGCCAGCTTCTCCCTGCTCAGCCGCTATCGCGTGGTCACCAGCGAGGCGGTCGACCACGGCATGCTCAGCGCCCACTACGAATCCATGCGCGGGCCGGACGATGTGATGCTGCGCTATCCGATGATCCCCTCCGACCGCATCGAGGAGGGACGGCTGCGGGTGTTCATCCCGCATCGCCCGCGCCTGGACAATCCGCGCGCCGAGCAGGCCTGTCCAACCCTGGCGCACGGCCGCAACGCGGCCCAGGGCCGCGCCGCCGCCGATCAGGCCGTCGCATGCCTGGCGAAGATCTGGACCGTGACGCTGGATGGCCGGCCGGTCGCGCTGACCGGCTTCGTCCCGATGGAGCGTCGCGACCTGGGCATGCGCGGCCTGGTTGGCTATCTCGATCTGCAGGGCGAGACGCCCGGCCGGCACGACCTGCGCCTGTTGTGGAACGCCGGCGGCGGGGAGCGCGGCGTGCAGCGCCAGCGCGACTACTTCATCCCGTTCTGGTACGACCCGCAGGACGCTCCGCCGCCCACCGCAAAGTCCGCCGACGCCTGAGCCGCCTGCGTCACCACGGCACCGTGCGCCCCAGATAGTCCAGATACTGCAGCCCGGCGCGGCCGCGCTGCGCCTCCATGGTGTCGAGCAGGTTCGGGATGCTCTCCTCGATGGTCAGCCGCGCATCCGGCCCGCCCATGTCGGTCTTGACCCAGCCCGGCGCCATCAGCAGCAGCGTGCGCGGGTCGTCGGCATGGCGCGCGGCGAAGCTGCGCATGCACATGTTCAGCGCCGCCTTGCTGGCCCGGTACGCCTCATGCCCGGCCCGGGTGTTGTTGGCCAGGCTGCCCTGGCCCGAGGACATCAGCCCGATCGTGCCGCTTGAGGGCACCAGGTCCTGCAGCGCTTCGACCACGCGCATCGGACTCAGGGTGTTGGTCAGCATCAGCCGCAGGAATTCGTCGGTGGCCACGTCTGCCACGATCGCGTCGTCATCGGTATTGACCACGCCGGCATTGACGAACAGCAGGTCGATCGCCTCGCCTTCCAGGCGTGCGCGCAGGGCGGCGACCTGCGCCGGCTCGGTGATGTCCACCGTCTCCACGCGCAACGCCCCGGGATGCCGGCGCGACAGCGCGTCCAGGCGCTCGGTGGAATGCGCGCGGGCCGTGGCGATCACCCGCCAGCCGCGCGCCAGGAACTGCTCCCCCATCGCGTAGCCGAGCCCACGCGAGGCGCCGATCAGCAGGACGGTATTGGATGAGGGTTTCATGGTGCCACTCCACTCGTGCGGCGCCGTGCGCCAGTCCCCTCAGGCTAGGAGCGGCCCCACGCATGCGGAAGACGCACGGCATGCATTGATAGAGTGCACGGCATGCACGCGTCTCCGACCCGCCGCCGCACGCCATGTCCGCCCCCGACCTCAACCTGCTGATCGCCCTGGACGCGCTGCTGGCCAGCGGCAGCGTCGCCGGCGCCGCGCGCAGGCTGGGCCTGAGCCCCTCGGCGATGAGTCGCACGCTCACCCGGCTGCGCGACACCACCGGCGATGCGCTGCTGGTGCGCGCTGGCCGGCAGATGGTGCTCACGCCCTATGCCGAAGCGCTCCGCGACCGTGCGCGCACCGCGGTCGAGGACGCACGCGCCGTGCTGCAGCCACCGCCGACGACACTCGACCTGGACACGCTGCAGCGCGTGTTCACCCTCCGCGCCAACGACGGCTTCATCGAGGCCTTCGGCCCGCGCCTGATCGCCGCCGTCGCGCACGCGGCGCCTGGCGTGCAGCTGCGCTTCGCGGCCAAGCCGCAGAAGACCGCGGCGCCGCTGCGCGCGGGCGAAGCCGACCTGGAGATCGGCGTGCTGAACGCGATGGGTCCGGAAGTGCGCGTGCAGGCGCTGTTCCGCGACCACTTCGTCGGCGTGGTCCGCGCGGGACACCCGCTGGCCAGGCCGCGCGAGGTCACGGCACAGGACTACGTCGCGCACGGCCATGTGGTCGCCTCGCGCCATGCGCGCGACCACGGCCCGGTCGATGACGCCCTGGCCCGGCTCGGCCTGCGGCGTCGCATCGTCGCGGTGGTGCCCGGCTTTCCCGCCGCGGTGGCCGTGGCCCGCGCTTCGGACCTGATCGCGCTGGTGCCCGCCTCCTATGCCGCCAGCCAGGGCACCGCGGACGGGGCGTCGCTCCATGCCTTCGGCCTGCCGGTGCCGCTGGCCGGCATCACCGTCTCGCAGATGTGGCACCCGCGCCTGCACGGCGATGCGGCGCATCGCTGGCTGCGCGAGCTGGTCCTGGCGCAATGCCGGGAGCCGTAGGAATGCGGCACCGTTCACCATGAGCAGGCGACCGGCACGGCAAGGATTGATGCTGCCGCCTTTTACAAGGTCGGCGGCACCCGCATGAGCCCGCCCGCGCGGGTCGCCGACCAGCAGCACAGTGGACGACGCGGACGGCACGACAGTTGGAACGCTCGGAATCCGCATTGACCACGCTCGATGGCACGCGCCTGCGACGCCGCAGGGCACCCGACGACAGCAGGTCGACCCGGCGCGTGGAATCATGCGCCGCGCACCCGCCGGCCATACGCAAGGAACAGTCTCATGATGAAGCTCTACTACGCCCCCGGCACCTGCGCCCTGGCCTGCTGGATCGCGCTGGAATGGGCCGGTGCCGACTACGAGGCGGTGAAGGTCGACCAGCACGCGGACGCCTACCGCGCCATCAATCCGCTGGGCACGGTGCCGGCGCTGGACATCGGCGGTGCACGCGCGATGACCCAGGCCGATGCCATCCTGCAGTACATCGTCCAGCGTCATCCCGAGGCCGGGCTCGGCGCCGATGCGAGCATCGAGGCGCAGTTCGTGTTCAACGAGACGCTGGCCTTCCTGACTGGCGACATGCATCCGGCGTTCTGGCCCTTCTTCACCCCCGAGCGCTACACCACCGATGCCAGCGAGACGGCCCTGCAGGCGGTGCGCGACGCCGCACCCGCACGCATCGCGCGCGTGCTGGCCCACCTGGACGCGCTGATCGGCGACACCGACCACGTCTACGCCGGCCGCCGCAGCGTGGCCGACGCCTACGCCTTCGTCATGGCACGCTGGTCGGACAAGGCCGGCGAGAGCTGGCGCAAGTACCCCAACCTGGCCCGCTTCATGCAGGCCATGGCGCATGACCCCACCGTCAAGACCGTGCTGGAACGCTCGAGCGGGCGCTGAGCACGACAGGGGCCTGACATTCCCGCGGACGCGGGAATGTCGGGAGGGATTGGCTGCCGGCTGTCAGCCACCGCCCTTGTGGGAGCCGCCCTTGTGGCCTTTTCGGCCAATGGCGGCGACGGGCTTTCCCGGGAGATCCCCATCGCCGGCATGTCGGCTCCAACCACATGCGCTGCGCTGGTCGCAAATTCCTCGGTGCTGAGGCAGAACGGCCCGCGGCGCCGTCGCTGCCAAGCTCTTCCCCATCCGTCATTCCCGCGGGAGCGGGAATCCATGGACGTCGACGCTTCGATGCGGAAGTCCCTGGGCCCCGCTTTCGCGGGAGCGACGGCAGGAGGTGCGTGAGCGGCTCAAGGTCTGTCAGTGGCTTCAATGCCGGGGAGGCAGCACGACCCAGGCCTTGTTGCGATCGCGCACTCGGCCTGCCTGCGAGCTCGAGCTGCCCGCCAGCCTACGAGGTCGAGCAGCCGCTCAGCCTGCGCAACCCCGCGCCCTTCATCCCTCCGGCGCCGGCGCCTGGCGCACGATCACGTACTGATCGCGGCCGAGGCGCTTGGCTTCGTACAGGGCGGCGTCGCTGGCGGCCAGGATGGTCTCGACCTGGTCCGGCGCCGCGTCGTGGCAGACCACGCAGCCGCAGCTGATGGTCAGGATGCCGGCCTGGGTGCCGGCGTGGGCGATGCCCAGCGCATGCACGCGCTCGAACACGCGCCGCAGGAAGGGCTCGGGGTTCGCCGTGCCGGCGAGCACGAAGACGAACTCCTCGCCGCCATAGCGCGCGACCAGGTCGGTGGGCCGCACCGCTTCGCCCAATGCCTGCGCCACCTGGCGCAGCGCGCGGTCGCCTTCCAGATGGCCGTGCAGGTCGTTGAACGCCTTGAAGTCGTCCAGGTCGATCATGCCCACGCACACCGGTGCGCCGCCCGCGCCGGCCAACAGATCGTCCAGCTGCCGGTCCATGCCGCGCCGGTTGGCCACGCCGGTCAGCGCGTCTTCCTGCGCCTCGCGGCTGAGGACATCGCGCTCGTGCCGCAGCCGGCGGTTGGCGTCGCGCAGGGCGTGCTCGCCGCGCATCGCATCGGTGACATCGACCGCGAAGCCCACCGCGCGCGGCGCGGCGCCGCCGCGGGTCTCCATCCGCGCGGCCGACCGGATCCAGCGCACCTCGCCGTCCGGACGCACGATGCGGTAGGCCGTCGAATACTGCTTGGCGCCGGTCAGCATCTCGGCGGCGAGGGTCTCCACCTGTGTGGCGCGCTCGCGATCGTCCGGATGGATCAGCCGCCGGAACTCCTCCAGCGTGGACACCGCCTGCCCCGGCGGCAGGCCCATGATCCGGCACCAGGTCTCGTCGCATTCGAAGTGATCCTCGGACACGTTGTAGTCCCAGATGCCCAGCCCGCCGACCCGGGCGGCGACCACCAGCCGCGCCTCGCTGTCGCGCGCGGCCTCCAGCGCCAGCCGCTCGCCGGTGACGTTGCGCGAGATGCACAGGATCGCCGTGGGCTGCTGCGCCTCGTCGAGCATCGGCGTCAGCAGGTTGTCCCAGTATTCCGGCGCACCGCCCTCCACCTCGCTGCGGCCGGTGAAGCGATCGGCGTGCCCCTCCCGCACGCGCTCCAGGGCCCGCGCGCCGGGCCGATGCACGTCCTGCGGCAGCAGCGGCAGCCAGGGCATGCCGAAGCCCGAGTCGGCCGCCACGCCCAGCGCCTGGCAGCCGGCCCGGTTCATGTGCAGCAGGCGGCCGTCCAGGGAGATGATCTTGATGCAGTCCTGGCTGACATCGAGCATGCGCGACTGCGCGGTGGTCAGCTGTTCCAGCTCGGCGATGCGCTGCTTGTAGCGGTGGATGTCGGTGCCCTGCCACAGCAGGGTGGGCGTACCCCCGTCCAGCGCCGGCTGCGCGCCGACCTCGAACGCACACCAGCGCAGGCCGGCCGGCGTGCGCAGCGGCAGCTCCAGCGCCTGCGGCGCGGCGTCGGACGCCAGCGCATCCAGGGCGTTGCGCAGCCCGGGCCGGCCCTGCACCGCCACCAGGTCGAGCAGCGAGGTCGGCATCTCGGCCTCATCGGCCACGGTCAGCCGCCGCAGGTCCTGGCCCAGCTGCAGCAGGCGGCCGGCGCGATCGGTGACGCAGGCTAACCCGCGCAACGGCGCCATCGCCAGGTCGGCAGCTTGCCCAAGGTCGGGGCCCCTCGCGGAGTCCTGGTGTTGCACGCTTTCGTTCTGCACTCGCCGCTCCTCCCGACACCCGGGCCGTTCCGCGCCGGGTTCGCATCGATCCAACGGCTGTCGTATACGTGGATCGCACACTGCGCGTCCAGAGCATGTCTTGGCCCCGCCGTGCCGCGCCACGCCCGGCTCCCGAAGCGCGCCGGGCAGCCCGGCGCGAACGCCATTGCGCCGCCCGCGCCCGCCCCGACCCGCGCGACCTTGCGTCAACGCCTGCCACGGAAGCCGCGCGCCGGCGCGCTACGATGCGCACACCCCACCGCTGCACGCACCAGAGCGCCATGAAGTCCCGCCCCTTCGACGCACCGACGGCATGAGCGACGCGTCGAACCCCGCGCGTGCGCGGACCCGGCCCTGGAATGACCGCGTCGACCCCTGGGTCGGCGCGCTGCTGAGCCTGCTGCTGCACCTGCTGATGCTGTGGGTGCTGCTGCATGCCGACGTGCCGGTGGTGCAAACCACCCAGGGCGCGCCGGCCGGCGGCCGCACGCGGGTGGACTTCATCGGCGAGAGCACCGCGCCGGCCGATCCGGCCCCGCCCAGCCCGCCGCCCTCGCGCCAGCCCACCCCGCCCACGCCGGTCCCGCCCAAGCCGAAGGTCGCGCGCAAGCCGCCGCCGGCCTCGCGCCTGCAGACCACGCGCGTGGACCACCCGGCCGACCCGCTGCTGACCGAGGCCGACACCACGCCCGCGCCCAGCGCCACGCCCAGCCCGCCCGTGCCCGCGCCGGCGCAGACCCCGCCGCAGGCGTCCACGCGCCCGCCGGCCAACCCGCCGCCGACCGACCGCCGCTCGCCCAACTGGGGCCACCCGCCCGGCTACATCGCCCAGGACAGCGCGCCGGAGAACGCCGGCTTCGACGACAGCCCCGCGCTCAACCAGGGCCGCGGCCGCGACAGCGGCATGGATGGCGCCAGCCTGTCGGTCGGCGGCTACCAGGCCTATTACGAACCGCGCGTGGAAGAACGCGTGCGCACCTGGATGGCGCAGGGCATGAAGGAGTTCTTCATTCCCCTGCCCGGCACCGAGTACCTGATGGTGTGCCCGCTGGAGATCGTGCTGCGCAACGGCTCCGGCCCGTGCCGCGCGCTGCCGCCCGATTCGCCCGAGCTCAAGGGCATCGGCGACTCGCGCGACATCATCAACATGCAGCGCGTGTATCACCGCGGCGAGCTGGTGTGGAAGGGACCGGGGCCGTATCGCTGAGGGTGGGCGGGTTGGCGCGAGCGGCGGATCAAGCGTGCGCTCGCGCGTTGGCCGGTGGCATGAGGCCGAAGATGGCATGCCGGCGCCTTCGCTTCGACGCCCACGCACGCGATTCGCGCACGAATGCAGAGCTTCGAACCCCTCGCCTGATCAGAAAGCGAGCAGGCCCTCGGTTCGCATGCGCAAGACCGCAAAGCCACGCACCACGCTTGCACCGGATCGGCACCGACTGGCCCAATACGGCTTCTCACCCGCCCGATCGGCCCGCTTCCATGTCGCCTGCCACGCCCGCCTCCGCCGTGACCGTTCCCCTGCTGGAGACGCCACGGCTGATCCTGCGCGAGTACCGCGCCAGCGATTTCGAGCCCTTCGCCCGGCACCTGTCCGATCCGATCAGCGCCGAGTTCCTCGGCGTCGTCGACCGTCCCACCGCCTGGCGCTTCTTCTGCTCGCACGTGGGCATGTGGCAGCTGTACGGCGCCGGCTGGTGGTCGGTGACGCCGCGCGAGGGCGGCGAGCCGGCCGGCCATGTCGGCGCCTTCCTGCGCGAGGGCCGCGACGGCCTGGAACTGGGCTGGAGCATCTACCGCCCGTTCTGGGGCCAGGGCCTGGCCGGCGAGGCCGCCGCCGCCGTCCTCGACTACGCCTTCCAGACCCGCCGCGAGCCGCAGGTCCACGCCCTCATCGACCCCGGCAACATCGCCTCGCGGCGCGTGGCCGAGCGCCTGGGCCTGCGCTTCGACGGCAACACCGAGCTGCACGGCAAGCCGGTGGAGCGCTACGTGCGCAGCGCGACGCTCTCCGAGGCCTGAGGTCGCCAGCGGCTGGCCGGTCGACGCAGACAGCCGCGCGCGCTTCCACTGCGCCGCGAAGACCCGCTGCACCACGTCCGTCGCACCGCGTCGCGCAGCGGCGAATCGGGGACATGCATCTCGATTTGGCCCCGCCGGGCGATCGATCCCGTGCGCTAGTATCGAAACAAGGGGACGCACCCCACCATGCAAAGGAGCTGACATGGCAGATCCGAACCGGATGCCCAGCGATCCCTCCCACCCCGACCACGCGCTGTATCAGCAACTCCTGCGGGGCGTCGAGGGGCTGCACCGCTGGCAGGGCGATCAGAACGCCAACGTCGCCGCCGCACTCTATGCGCAGGTCAAGGCGGACCCGCGCTTCCCGGAGCAGATCAGCCAGGTGGTGCTCGGCGATCCGTCCGCGAAGGTCCCCTCCGTCTTCGCCACCTATACGCCGCCTTATGGGGCGGACCCCATGCGGGCCAGCGCGCCGACCTCGAGCGCACAGACGCCCGCGGCGGACAGCCTGCGTCCCTTCGCATTGCCTGCCTCCCAGGTGGACAAGGACGGCATGCTCACGGTCCCGGAGATCCGCAATGCGCGCGTCACCGCGCTCGAGCATGGCGCGCTGACCTCGCCGGAAGCCATCGTGATGCACCGCACCGAATCCTCCACGGCGAAAAGCACGCTGGATGGCTACAACGCCGGTGGCCAGCCTGCCGGCGCGCACTTCCTGATCGACAAGGACGGCACGATCTATCAGACCGCGAGCCTGGACCACCAGACCTGGCACGTGGGCAAGATCCGCTCGCGCGGCGCCGAGGAAGGCACGCTGATCGAGCCCGACAAGACCTGGCACGCGCAGACCGGCTTCAAGCCCACGGCCATCAACAGCCACGAGAACGCGAACCCCTATCCCATCCGCTATCCCAACAACAGCGACAGCATCGGGATCGAGGTCGTGGGCGCCTACAACGCGACGACCAAGACCTGGGACGCGCCGACCGCCGAGCAGACCGCCTCGATCCATCGCCTGGTCGGCGTGCTGCAGCAGCAGTATGGATTGGACAACCATGACATCTACAAGCACGACACCATTTCCTACAAGACTGCGGGCGAGGGCGATGGCCTGTACGTGCCTGGCGCTGCCGCTGCTGGCGGCGTGCAACATCCCGCAGGCCCGACCCGCTGACACCGGCGCGGCGCCGGCCGCCGCAGGCAGCGACAACGTCCAGGTGCTGAGCGTGGGCACGTCGGTCTACGTGCCGGACGCGGGACGTGCAGCGGATCCGGGACTGGAAGCGGCCTGCAAGGCGTGGAAGCTGGATCGCGAAGGCGTCGCGCGCTTCTTCGGCGCCAGCCGCGAGTATCCGGACGGCACGGGCGATGCGTTCTACGCGCTGCCCTGCACGATCAGCGGCCAGCTGCAGGCGGAAGGCAAGACCTGGTCCTATGCGATCAATGCCGCCGCCACCGCGACGTGGACCCGTGGCAACGTGGTACGCACCTTTGGCTGTTCCGCCAGCGCGTGTACGCCGCTGGTGCTGATGATGCCCGACAACAATTCAGGCCAATAGCGCGACGCCCACGACGCAACAAGCGACATGTTCTGAATGGGGTGGCCCGGCTCGGCCAGTCCTCAGGCGATCTAACAAACCCGCCCACGTTCATGCGCCTGCCGAGCGCCTGGACTACGCCCGGTCATGGCGCAGCGCGGCGCCCTCCATCCCCGATCCGGCGCGCCGCGACACGCCGGCCAGCTGGAGCCACAGCGCATACAGCAGCAGCGGCACCGCCCAGCTGCCCCACAGCATCCAGGCGATCAGGCCAGGCGACGGCGCGAGCCCGGCGCCGACCACGCCCGCCAGCGCCAGCCGGAAGACCGCGGGCGCCAGCGTGACCAGATAGGCGCGCAGCATCCAGCGCCGGTGCGTCCCGACATCCCGCCGCAGGATCGCCGCCAGCCCGAAGCCCGCCGTGACCCACCACGCCGCGCTGGTCGCGCTGAAGGCCAACCGGATCGACAGCGGCGCCGGCGAGGTCGCGATCAGCCCCGCCGCGCCCACCATCGCCACCAGCATCGCGCCGAAGTACACCCGCCCCGACCAGCGATGCACCGCCCAGGCACCGCGCCAGCGCTGCGTCACCAGCTGCACCAGCCCCAGCGCGATGCCCAGCCCACCACCGGCCAGATGGCACCACAGCCAGCCCCGCCGCAGCAGGAACATCGCGTACGCCGGCGAATCCAGCGCGGCGTACTTGAGATAGGCCGCATGCAGAAAGCCGATGCCCAGCCAGCTCAGGGCGAGCACGACTGCAGCGGATGCCACCACCGAGATCCATCGCCCGCTCCGCCTGCCTTCCCATGCCATCGCTCGACTCCCGTTCGCGGTTCTGCCAGTACCCCGGTCTTTCACGCCGCCAGATGCCATTGCTTGACTCCATCGTCTGCTCCACACTCCCAGCTAGGACGAAGTGCAGCAAGGAGCAGCTCCAGTGATGTATCTGATCTTCAGCAGCGCGGTATTGCTGCCGATGCTACTCGTAGTTGTGGGCCTGCTCATCTGGCGCTTCCTGCGCTCACTCGACCGCCGGCGCGCTCCATTCAACATTCAACTGGTCAATCTCCCAGGCGACGGCCTGCGCCGGCGCATCGCGCGCCACGAGGAGAAGCTGCTGGATTTCTCCGGCATGATCTCCGTGGCCGGTCCGACCTTCCTGGCCCTCTGGCTGCTCGCGCGCATCGACAAGACGGGTATCGACTGGACGAAGATCCGGTTCGGCATGGGCGACTTGATGTTCGTTGTAGTGCTGGGGGCGATGCTGGCCTTCGCACTATGGCGCATGATTCACCACGCGAGGGCACGCCGCAGAGCACTGGACGGACTTCACGCAGAGCTGGCCGTCGCGCAATGCCTGACGCCGTTGATCGCCGAAGGCGCGATGGTCTTTCACGACGTCCCGGCCAACGGATTCAACCTGGACCACGTCGTGGTCGCACCCGGCGCGGTTTTCGCGATCGAAACCAAGTCTCGCCGCAAGCCAGCAGAACGTGGCAAGGCGTCAGCTCGGGTTCGCTACGACAACCAACAGCTATTCTTCCCCCAGCACACCGAGATCAAGCCGATCGAGCAGGCCGACTATCAAGCTAGATGGCTGGAAAGCTATCTGCGCGAAGGCGGCATCGAACAGGTGCGCGTCATCCCGGTGGTAGCATTGCCGGGCTGGTATGTGGACAGTGAGAAGTCTGTCTTTCCTCGAGTACTGGTCAATAACTGCACCAACAGTAGCTTCATGCTGCGCATCGGGTCAGGCACGCCCCTCCCCCAATCAGTCCGCAAGTCCATCGGCCAGCTGATCACGCATCGCTATCCGTCGCCCGCAGAGCCACGGCCCTGATCACAGATATGTGCGTACCGTAGAAGCAATCATCAGCTATTGCGCGGGGCCCGTCCTATGTTGCGAGAGGTTATAAGGTCATATATCAGCGGCATTTAACCGGTCGACTAAAATATCTAGAGTGTTCACCGCTTTACTTGAGCTCCAACTGCATAACGAATGAGAGGGCTTTCGAACTCGTTAAGGAAGATCCTCAAAGTCACGATACGGGTAGTTGGATCTCTGTTCTCAATCCAGTCAAAACAGCTCTCAAGTAGTCGCCATCCAGACAGAACATCTATAGTGCTACGCTGTATCGGCAACTTAAACTCACCTCTCAGTACGGCCCCCGCCTTCAGGTATTCAAAAACGCATCTAATGTAGTTCCGTTCCGGCATTCCTTTTACTGATCGCGTCACCGTATACGCCCAAATGCCAACTTCGGCGACAAATAATTCGAGTCCATTAGCTTCCGCTGCTAACTTCGTTGTATCTGACAACTGCTCTTTATTTTCGCAAAGATCAATGGTGTCGCGCGTAGCCCTTAGACAAAGTCGAGTGGAAGTGACCGTGGTCGGGAATGTCATATCCACGACCAACGTGGGCTTTCTATCAATCCTATAGGTTGAAACTTTAATTTCCGTCTTGAGCCCAGCATTTGAGGAGATATCTCGGAACTTTTCTTGAATGACCGGGTCGTAAATATCTCTAAGTGACTCAGACAACACTATATTGCCAACCACCAAACCTAGAAATCTTGCAGGCATTTCGTATTCCTGCTGCCTGTTTGGATTCCATCGATGGGGGCTTTTTAATGAATGATGTCGTAGGTGCCCCCGCAGTAATACGAGAGACTCAATTTTTTTGTACGCCGTCGAATCCGGCTTGAAAACTTCCTCCAGATGCTTTGATTTTCTCGGCTGCTTTTCCGTCGCCTCTTGCCGAAAGTAAACTATCGCTTCATTAAGATACTTCAAGAAATCCGGAACTTGGCATAGCAACTTCGTCTGTCTTTCATTCCCAAATTTTCCATCACAGTACCGGGTCTCCAAAAACAGATAGTAATTATTATAGGCGTCCACGTGCCTTCCTGAAGCGTAAGCAATTCTACCTTCACGAAAGTGAGCTACCGACTCAACTCGCACGTGATCAACTGAGTTGACCAAGAAAGCTTTACCGATCGCGTCGAAATCTAATGCCGCGTTTAGTATCTCGCCACGCGAGCTTCCAAAGGAAGTAATCGGTATCATTCCATCCTCTGAAGGATTTTCAGCCCTAAATCTCAACTGAGGATTGTCAAAATCTAAGTCGAACACTTGTTGGCCTGAAAGTACAGTTTGCCACTCCATCAGCTTTTCTACAGTTGATTCTATATATATGCCTCCAGGCAAGCTGATCCTGGCTGCAGGGCTCGACTCTGAACAGGCCTCCAGCTGTGGTGCATTCTCGATTCCGACACCTGAGTAGGAAACGCATACCATTTTTACGACACCGGACTCACATTCTAGAAACAGCGATGTATCTCCAGCCCTGACCGGCCAGCTTTCCATGAGCTCAACGTAGTTTTTAACTGGGAAGGCCACTGTAACTAGCAAGTTAGTCACTCCTTGATCAATTAATCAATCGCATAAAATGCAATTGCAATCCCGGTGTTCCTTATGGTGCTTCGGTGGATCGTTTGATGAGCACAGATGATCATTCGTCTTGGCTAGGTATCCGCAATTTTATCCTTCGCATAGAAGCATGTCTTTCTCCATTTACTCGCATCTATTTCGGATTCTCGAAGAGCACAAGATGATGAAGTAGATGAGGATCTCCCGATGACAGCGACATTGCCAGTATCCAGCGGCGAGGCGGGCGGATCGCAAGGTGCCACTACGCTTCAGCGGCGCGGTGCTACTGCCGATGCTAAGCGGGATTGCAGGCTCGCTCGTCCGTTATCCTTCTCATCCGGGCCGGATTGGCGAGGCTGGCGCTGCACCCCCTCGATACGACCGGTTCTTACGCGGGCGGAGTGGAACCTTACGGGCGCCGATGCCGGCATGGAACGTGCAGAACATCGACAACCAGGCACTGCCTGCTGCCTCACTCGTGTTCCGCAGACGACGAGGCGCAACGCCGGCATGAAGCGCAGCCCGAGCATCTAACCGTTACGCCGCGCGAACGCCTCGAACCGCGCATGTTCGGCGGATAGACGCTCGCGGAACTCCGGCGTGTCGGTGGGGCCGAACCCGACCTCGGCCTCGCCGCGCTCGATGCGTGGGAACACCGCATCGCAGAACGCGTCCAGATCCGCGCCGTGCGCCTGTCCCGGCCCGGCCAGGGCGGTGGCCACCGCCGGCGGGATCAGCTCGGTGACCGTCACGCCGGCCCCGGCCAGGGCCCGGCGCAGATTCATCGTGTAGCTGTGCAACGCCGCCTTGGCCGCGCTGTAGCCCGGCGCGAAGGTCTGCGGATTGAACGCGCCGCCTGAAGTGACGTTGACCAGCTGCCCACCCTGGCGGGCCTTGCGCAGCAGCGGGACCAGCAGCGTGCCCAGGTGGATCGGCGCGCAGAACAGCAGATCGATCTCCGCCTGACGCTCGGGCCAGGCCGCAGTGTCGTGGGCGATGTCCACCCGACGCTGGATGCCGGCGTTGTTCACCAGCACATCCAGGCCGCCCAGCTCGGAGGCGATGCGGTCGGCCAGGCGCTCGCGCGCGTCGGCGCGCGCCAGGTCGCCGGCGATGGTCACGCAGCCGGGCAGCTCGGCCCGCGCCTGCTCCAGGCGCTCGGCGGAGCGGCCGGTGATCACGACCCGCGCGCCGCCTTGGGCATAGCGCTTGGCCAGCCCCAGGCCGATGCCGGACGTGCCGCCCGTGATGAGCACCGTGCGTTGTGTTGTCATGTCAATAGCATTCGTCCGCTATTGTTGCCATGTCAACAAGGCGGGGATGCGCATGAGCAGACTTTCGGAACAGGACATGCAGCGATGGATCGCCTGGAAGCGCGCCACCGAGGCCGTGATGGCCGCGGTCGTCGCGGAGATCACCGCACACACGGGCCTGTCGGCGGCGGACTTTTCCGTGCTGACGCGCGTGGTCGAAACGCCCGCGGGCCAGATCCGCCAGCAGCGCCTGTCCGATGATCTGGGCTGGGAGCGCAGCCGGCTCTCGCGTCAACTGACCCGCATGGAAACGCGCGGGCTGCTGCGCCGCGAAGGCTCGACCGCCAACTGGCAGGTCGTCGCCACCGCCGACGGACGCGACGCCGTCCGCGACGCCCGCCGCGTCCACGCCGACGCCGTGCGGCGCGTCCTGATCGACGCGGTGCCCCCGGAAGATGCCGACGCGTTCTGGCGCGTGGTGGCGCGGCTTGGGGCGGGCGATCCGTCGCCCTGACCACCTAGGCATTGCCTCCAGCTTTCCCTGCGCCAAGGCTTTTATCCCTCAGCAGGCGGATGGATTGGAGTTCAAGCCAGCAGCGTCACACCCACGGCGCGATCAGCGCCGTGTCCACCGAACACACCCATATCCGCGCGGGACGGGGGCACGCAGTCAACCCGACAAGGCCGCCCGGCGGATGCGCTTGCCAAACGCCTGAGCTACGCGCGGTCATGGCGCAGCGCGGCGCCCTCCGCCCATGACCCGCGATGCGCGGCGCCGGCCAGCCTGAGCCACAGCGCATACAGCAACAGCGGCACCGCCCAGCTGCCCCACAGCATCCACGCGATCAGGTCCGGCGATGGCGCCACGCCCTGCGCCACCACGCCCGCAAGCGACAGCCGGAACACCGCCGGGGCCAGCGTGACCAGATACGCGCCCAGCATCCAGCGGCGATGCGCGGCCACGTTGCGACGCAGGATCGCCGCCAGGCCCGCACCGCCGGTGACCAGCCACGCCAGCAAGGTGGAGCCGAAGGCCACGCGGATGCCCGTCGGTGCCGGCGAGGTCGCGATCAGGCCGACCGCGCCGACCATGGCCACCAGCATCGCGGCGAAGTACACGCGGCCCGACACCCGATGCACGCGCCACAGCCGCGGCCAGCGCTGGGTCAGCAGTTGCACCAAGCCCAGCACCACGCCCAGCCCGCCACCGGCCAGATGGCACCACAGCCAGCCCCGCCGCAGCAGGAACATCGCGTACGCCGGCGAATCCAGCGCGGCGTACTTGAGGTACGCCGCATGCAGAAAGCCGATGCCCAGCCAGCCCAGGGCCAGCACGACGGCCGCGGAGGCCGCCACCGAGATCCCTCGCCCGCTCCGCCTGCCTTCCCATGCCATCGCGCGACTCCCGTTCGCGGTGCTGCCGGTGCTTGGTTTCCTGGCGCCGGCAGGTGAGATCACCTGGCCTTGCGGACCAGCCCCACCCCCACCAGAACAAGAAGCGGCGAGGCGGACGGATCGCAAGGTGTCCCCGCGCTTCAGCGGCGCGGTGCTGCCGCCGATGCTACGCGGGATTGCGGGCCAGCTCATCCGTGACCGTCCTCATCCGGGACGGATGGCCGACGCCGGCGCTGCCCCCTCGCTGCGCCGGCCGCTTACGGGGGCGGAGCGGAACCCGCGAGCGCCGATGCCGGCCAGGGCTCCCCGCCCCGCAGCCGCTGCGCATAAATCGTATCGACCAGCACCCGCACCTCGTGCGCCGCATGGAAGATGCTCTCCCCCAAAGTGCTCAGGCTGGCGTCGTCCAGCTGCGCGCCCGCGCACACCGCCACCATGTCGCTATGCGCGCTGATCGTGCGCAGCAGCTGATGGAACCGATCGATCTGCGCCTGTGTCGCGCCGAACGCGTAGCTCGCGCTGGGCGGCGCGGTGATAACCCCTCTGATCTTAGGAGCCCTTCTGGAGGCTTTCGAAGGCGTCACGGCCTGCTTCCTCGACATGACGGACAGCGCGTCCGCGAATCGAAGTTATCGGGTCCCCTTCGATATCCGAAAATCAGATATTGGCTTATTGCCCGATTCTCGGTTTCCGCGCTGCACCGATGAGATCAACGCGTTCGGTC